>JALSHB010000224.1 GCA_026982475.1 Chromatiales bacterium | reverse complement strand
CAGCTCGACCTGGCCGGCATATTCGAACGCCGCCGTTTCCAGTTGCGTGTGATCGCTGGCCGCCGCCTTCAAAACCCGCGCGCGCAGGGCCTTGTCGCCCTCCGCGTCGGCCAGCCGCCAGGCCGTGCGCATCAGCACCACGGACGGCGATGGCAGCGGGCTGTCGCTGAACATGGCGACGCCGTAGCCGCTGGGCAGCAGCGTCTGGTCGGACAGCCGCCAACCACTGCCATCGTGAAAGCGCCGCCACGCATCCTCCACCCAGCGCCTCGCCATCTGCCGGTCGGCCTTGCTGCGGGTCAGTTCGGCCCAGTCCAGCAGACCCTGGGCAGCGTAGGCGTAATCCGCCAGCGTCGCCTGTCCCAACTCGCCCTGCCTGCCGCGCGCGCGCCACAGGCGCTGGCCATCCCACAGCGTTTCGAGCAGATGGTTGCGCAACTTCTGCGCGCCCTGCCGGTAACGCGCATCATCCAGCTGCCGCGCGCCGGCCACCAGGGCGGTCAGCGCCAGGCCGTTCCAGCCGGCGAGGATCTTGTGATCCACCGGCAGCCGGCGCTGGCCACGCGCGGCGAGCAGGCGTTTCCGGGCCAACTGAAATTGTTTCTCCGCCACGCCCGCCTCCATCTCCAGCGCCCTGGCGGCATCGGCCAGTGACATCTGCATCAGCGGCAGATGGCCGCCTTCGTGTGGCGGGGGCCCCTGCATGCCCCACACCTGCTGCACCAGGGCCAGCTGTGGCTCGTCGAGGAGACGGCGCAGGGTTTCGTTGTCCCACAGGTAATAGCCACCCTCGGCGCCGGCCTCGTCCACGGCGGAGAAGCTGGCCACCATGCCGCCGGCCGGGGTGATCATTTCGTTCAGCATGAAGTCCAGCGTGTCGCGCGCCACGGCGGCATAGTCCGGGCGCTCGAAGACCTGTGCGGCGCGCAGGTACAGCATCGCCAGCTGGGCGTTGCCGTAGAGCATCTTTTCGAAGTGCGGCGTGTGCCATACGGGGTCGACGGTGTAGCGGAAGAAGCCTCCGCCCAAGTGGTCTCGCAACCCTTGCAGGGCCATGCGGTCGAGGGTGAGGGTGAGAAACTCCTTCAGCGCCGCATTGGGCCTGTGCTGCCAGGCGGCCAGCAGGCTGCTCAGGTGGGGGGCCATGGGGAACTTGGTTTGTTCGCCGAAGCCGCCGGACATGTCGTCGCCGAGCGTCAGGGCCTGGCTGACCAGGGTCTCTTCATAGCGGCGCACGTCGGCGGCCTTCAGCGCGGACACGGGGGGCAGTGGCTCGCCCTTCATGGCCTCCGCCGCCTTCGCCGCCACCTGCCGCAGATAGTCCGGCGCCTCGGTCCATTGCCCCTGCAGCTCGTGCAGCAGGGTCTCGAAGCGTCCCTTGGGCAGGTAGGTCATGCCGACCAGCGGGTGGCCGTCGGGGGTCAGAAAGACGTTCAGCGGCCAGCCCGCCATGCCGCGGGTGCGGGTGACGAACTCGATCAGGTAGGCGTCCAGGGCCGGGTTCAGCTCGCGGTCGATCTTGACGGAAATGAAGTGCGCGTTGAGATAGCGCGCCACCGCCGCGTCCTGGTAGGTCTCGCGCTGCATGACGTGGCACCAGTGGCAGGCGAAATAGCCGATGGAGACGAACAGCAGCTTGTTTTCCCGCTTCGCCTGCGCCAGCACCTCGGCGGACCAGGGCCGCCAGTTCACGGGGTCATCGCCGTGCATGGCGAGGTAGGGGGAATCGCTGCCATGCAGGGCACTGCCCGACGCCGCCATGGGCAGCAAGGCCAGCAGCAGAAAGGACGCGAATACGGGATGTGGGCGCATGTGAGTCTCCTCGCTGGGGGCCTGCTGATTGGAACACAGATCGCCGCGTTTGTTACAGGGGATTTCCCGCCGTGACAAAACCCGTCGAGCCACGCGTATTTATGCGCCACTGGCGGTGCTAGAATCAGAGACACCTGAATCCGCAGGTTCGGGAGACACTCACAGCCATTCCACGGGAGTCCAGACATGAGCGCACAACCCGAATTCAACAAGTCCCTCAGCGACGAGATCAACATCATGCCCGCCGCGCACGAAAAACTGGTGGAGCTGCTGAGCAGCGAGGAGGACGTCAACGGCGTGCGCATCTTCGTCTCCGGCGGCGGCTGCAGCGGCATGACCTATGGCATGACCTTCTCCGAGGCCCCCACCGACTACGACGCGATCCTCGAAAAGGACGGCCTGACCCTGTACATCGACGCCGTGGCACTGAGCTACCTCAACGGCGTGGAGATCGACTTCGTACAGCAGGGCATGGGCGCCAGCTTCGTGTTCCGCAATGCCTTCGCCGCCACCGGCGGTTCCGGCGCCTGCGGCGGCTGCGGCTCGGCGGCCCGCTGAGGCAGGCCATCACGCACCGCGCGGCGGCCGGCCAGGCCGCCGCGCCGGCAGTCCGAGCCCGTGAACAATCTCCGCTTCGACAACGCCTTCATCCGCGAGCTGCCCGCCGACCTGGAACTCGGCCCGCGCCGGCGCCAGGTGCGGCACGCCCTGTTTTCGCACGTCACCCCGACGCCGGTGGCGGCGCCGACGCTGATCGCCCATTCCGCCGAGGTGGCGGCACTGCTGGGCATCGACCCCGCCAGCATCGACACGCCCTTCTTCGCCGAGGTCTTTGGCGGCAACGAGCCCGTCGAAGGCATGCAACCCTACGCCGCCAACTACGGCGGCCACCAGTTCGGTCACTGGGCCGGCCAGCTCGGCGACGGCCGCGCCATCAGCCTCGGCGAGACCATCAACGCCGCCGGCCAGCGCTGGGAACTGCAGCTCAAGGGCGCCGGCCCCACGCCCTATTCACGCGACGCCGACGGCCGTGCCGTGCTGCGCTCCTCGGTGCGTGAATTCCTCTGCAGCGAGGCCATGCACCACCTCGGCGTGCCCACCACCCGCGCCCTCAGCCTGGTGGCCACCGGCGAGGAGGTGGTGCGCGACATGTTCTACGACGGCAACCCCCGGGCCGAGCCCGGGGCGGTGGTGTGCCGCGTCGCGCCCTCCTTTCTGCGCTTCGGCAATTTCGAACTGCCCGCCGCGCGGGGCGATCTGCCGCTGCTGGAGCAATTGGTGGACTTCACCATCCGCCGTGACTTCGCCGCACTCGCGGCGGGCGGGCTGCGCGGCGACGAGCTGCGCGGCGCCTGGTTCCGCGAGGTCTGCGAGCGCACCGCGGAGATGGTCGCGCACTGGATGCGCGTCGGCTTCGTGCATGGGGTGATGAACACCGACAACATGTCCATCCTCGGCCTGACCATCGACTACGGCCCCTACGGCTGGATCGACGACTACGACCCCGACTGGACCCCCAACACCACCGACGCCCAGGGCCGTCGCTACGCCTTCGGCCGCCAGGCCGAGATCGCCTACTGGAACCTCAGCAAGCTGGCGGGCGCCCTGGCGCCGCTGTTCGCTGATCCCGGTCCCCTGCATGCCGGGCTGGAGCACTTCATCGACACCTATGGCGCCGCCGAGCGCCGCAACACCGCCGCCAAGCTGGGCCTCGCCGAGTGCCGTGACGGCGACATGGAACTGATGGCCGAGCTGCAACAGCTGCTGCACGCGGCCGAGGTGGACATGACCCTCTTCTTCCGTCACCTCGCCGACATCGACCCGGCCCGCCCCAGTCTCGCCCCCCTGAGCGACGCCTTCTACGACGCGCGCAAGCGGCGCGACGCCACCCCCGCCTTCGACGACTGGCTGGCCCGCTACGCCGCCCGCCTGCATCACGACCCGCTGCGCGACGAACAGCGCCGCGACCTCATGCGGTCCACCAATCCCCGTTATGTGCTGCGCAACTACCTCGCCCAGCAGGCCATCGAGCGCGCCGAGAAGGGCGACCCCGGCGGCATCCACGAGCTGCTCGATGTCCTGCGCCGTCCCTATGACGACCAGCCCGGCCGCGAGGCCTGCGCCCGGCGCCGCCCCGACTGGGCCCGCAACCGCGCCGGTTGCTCCATGCTCTCCTGCAGTTCCTGATCGACGGGCGGAAAAAAGCCCGCGCGAGGCGGGCGTGGGGGGACGACGGCCAGGGCATGGCCGCCCGCGGCTTTTCGGCTTCAGGCGGTTTCGTCGCCCTGCCCGGCCGTCAGTGCCAGCAGACGCTGCAGGCTTTCACCCCCGTCATCCGTGCAAACGGTGACGTGCCCCAGCTTGCGCCCGGGGCGGGGCGTCTTGCCATAGAGGTGCAGGTGGGCGCCGGGCAGGCGCAGGATGGCGTCGATGTCGGGCAGCCCGCCGATCAGATTCACCATTCCCGGGCGACCAACCAGCGCGGTGATGCCGAGTGGCAGGCCGAGGATCGCCCGCAGGTGATTCTCGAACTGACTGGTCTCCGCCCCCTCGATGGTCCAGTGGCCCGAGTTGTGGACGCGCGGCGCCATCTCGTTGACCAGCAGCCGGCCACCGAGCTGAAAGAATTCGATGGCCAGCACCCCCACATAGTCGAGGTGTTCGAGCAGGCGTTGCGCGTAGTCTTCCGCCAGGCCCTGCATGGGATCGTCCGGCAGGCTGGTGGAGAGCTGCAAAATGCCGGCCTGGTGGTGGTTTTCCGACAGGGGATAGAAGGCCAGTTCCCCCGACAGGCTCCTCACCGCGATGATGGAGACCTCCCGCTCGAAGGGGACGAAGCCCTCCAGGATCGCCGCCGCGCCGTGGATGCCTTCCCAGGCGGCGTTCAGGTCCGCGGCATCATGCAGGCGCTGCTGCCCCTTGCCGTCATAGCCCAGGGTGCGGGTCTTGAGGATGGCGGGCAGGCCGATCTTCGCCACCGCCCGCTGCAGATCCGCCAGGCCGTCCACGGCCATGAACGGCGCGGTTTCGATGCCCAGCTCATTGAACAGGCTCTTCTCGTGCAGGCGGTCCCTGGCGGTGGCCAGCGCCTGCGGCGGCGGATAGACGGGCACCTTGTCGTCCAGATACGCCACCGCCCCGGCGGGCACGCTTTCGAACTCATAGGTGACCCTGTCCACCTTTGCGGCCAGGTGACGCAGCGCGGCTTCATCCTCGAAGTCGGCGCACAGGTGCTCGCCGAGGGGGGCCGCGCAGGCGTCGCGCACCGGGCAGAGGAAAACGAATTCGAGGCCCAGCGGATAGCCCGCCAGGGCCAGCATGCGGGCCAGCTGGCCGCCGCCGAGAACGCCGACCCTCGTGCTCATGCGCCTTGCCTTGGGTCGGGCTGGTCGAGCACCTTTTCCGTCTGCCGGGCGCGATACGCCTTGAGCGCGTCACGAATCGCCGCATGCTTGTTGCCCAGCATAGCCGCCGCCAGCAGCGCCGCATTGACCGCCCCCGCCCGGCCGATGGACAGGGTGCCCACGGGGATGCCCGCCGGCATCTGCACGATGGACAGCAGCGAGTCCATGCCATTGAGGGCCTTGGACTGCACGGGAACGCCAAGCACCGGCAGGGCCGTCTTGGCGGCGGCCATGCCCGGCAGGTGCGCCGCGCCGCCGGCGCCGGCAATGATGACCTCGATGCCGCGTCCCTCGGCCTGCTCGGCATAGCGAAACAGCTTGTCCGGGGTGCGATGGGCGGAGACCACCTCGGCCTCGAAAGCCACATTCAGTTCCTCCAGGGTTTCGACGGCATGGCGCATCGTCTCCCAATCGGATGTCGAGCCCATGATGATACCAACCAGTGGCTTCATTTATCTTTCTCCGGTTCTTGTCATGATTGCGCCGGGCGCGGCCCGCCGATGTCGCGCGGGACAAGGCCTGACCACGTCGTTGCGACGGCGCCCTGGCCCTGCAGGCGCCTGCGGTGTCATCGCCGATCAGACGCCGTGGCGATGGTCATCGGTTTGCGGGCATCGGCAGACATGACGCCATCCTCCGATGGCGGTGGGGCATATTGGCAAATTGGCGATAAGGCGGCAACCCCGCAGGGATATTGACGGGGAACCCCGCCCTACCAGGATGCTGACCGACAGTCCGGATTGGCCGCCAGCACAGCCGGACGCATCACCAAGAGAGGGCGCTGCCTCTCACACGCGCAATGGACATTGCGCGGAAACATCGATATAAAAAACCCAATATCGACCAACGACTCCATAGACAATAAGCTATGCCCCAATCGATCGCTGAACGCCTTATCCGGCACGTCTCCCTGCGCCAGCTGCAGATCTTCGCCTCCGTGGTTCGCCTCGACGGCTACACCCGCGCGGCCGAGGCGCTGCATCTGACCCAGCCCACCGTTTCCATGCAGGTCAAGAAACTCAGCGAGACCATTGGCCACCCCCTGCTCGAAAGGGTGGGCGGGCGCCTCCAGACCACGAGCGTCGGCGCCGAGGTCTATGCCGCCGCCCAAAGCGTCCTTGGCAGCATGGCCTCGCTGGGCGAATCGACGGCGGCTCAAGAAGGCGTGGTGAAGGGGCCGCTGCGTATCGCCGCCATCACCACCGCCAAGTATTTCATGCCCCATCTGCTGGGCGCCTTTATCACGCGGCATCCCGAGGTGGAGCCCATCCTCAAGGTCGTCAACCGCTCCCAGGTGCTCGATCGTCTGAAAGCCAACGAAGACGACCTGTCGATTATCGGCCAGGTCCCCGTGGAGTTGGCCGTGGAGGCCCACCCGTTCATCGACAACGAACTGGTGGTGGTGGCAAGCACCGACCACCCCCTCACGCGATGTCCATCCATCACGCTCGAACAACTGAGCAAGGAGCGCTTTCTGGTACGCGAGGCCGGCTCCGGCACGCGCCTGGCCGTGGATCGCTTGTTCGCCAGACACGCCCTCAGGATTCAGCCATACATGGACCTGGGCAGCAGCGAAGCCATCAAACAGGCCGTCATGGCCGGGCTGGGGATATCCGTCCTGTCGCGGCACAACCTGCGCCTGGAGCTGGCGGGCAATCATATCGCGGTGCTGAACGTGGAAGCCTTTCCTCTGAAGCGAAGCTGGTACGCCGCGCACCTGAAAGGCAAAAAACCCTCGCTGGCGACACGCACCTTTCTGGACTTTCTGCTGCGACAGGGGAAGGACATCCTGCAACACATATCCAAGGGGCAGACACCTGCCGGTTCGTCGGGAACGAGGACACCGTACCCTCAAAAGGCCAAGGAAGCGCCAGACCCCGACAACGGATAACGCCACCAGCAACAGGCGGCACAAGCCACCACGGCTTAGCCGCAAATCCACGCATCCAGCAATCCCGGCCGTGGCCATGGCGCTCACGAACCGCCCTGGAGCCCGACATGCAGGCCCGAATCTGCTCAAGCCAGCACTGCTGGCGTTCCGTCAGTAGTGCCCCTGTCCCCTCGCTCATCGTCATGCTCCGCTGTGATGGAAATCGTGGAGCATGGAATAGGGTTTGTTTTGCGCTT
>JALSHB010000223.1 GCA_026982475.1 Chromatiales bacterium | reverse complement strand
TCTTCCTGCAAGCCCTCCAGCTGTTTCATCTCCGGCGCGAAATACTCGCGGAAATCGATACCGAACTGTTTTTCGATGTCGGCCTCGATGAGCGAGAAGTGGCAGATGAGCTGGCTGATCACCTCGCGCCGCAGCAGGTCGTCGGCATCCAGTTCCAGGCCGCGGAAGATGGCCAGGCGGCCGGCGTCGATGGCGGCGTAGTAGTCGTCCAGGCCCTTGAGGTTCTGGCCATAGGTGGCGCCCACCTTGCCGATGGAGGTGATGCCAAGGCCGATCAGGTCGCAATCGGCATGGGTGGAGTAGCCCTGGAAGTTGCGGTACAGGGTGCGCTCGCGCTGGGCCACGGCCAGCTCGTCGTCGGGCTTGGCGAAGTGGTCCATGCCGATGTAGACATAACCGGCCTTGGACAGCTGTTCGTTGGTGTTCTGCAGGATCTCCAGCTTTTCCGCCGCCGAGGGCAGGTCGGCCTCGTTGATGCGGCGCTGTGGTTTGAACATCTCCGGCAGGTGGGCGTAGTTGAACACCGACAGGCGGTCCGGCTCGGCGGCGATGATCTTGTCCACGGTGGCGGCGAAGCTCTTCACCGTCTGATGCGGCAGGCCGTAGATGAGGTCGATGCTGATGGACTTGAAACCCACCTTGCGCGCCTCGTTGAGGGTGGCGAAGGTCTCCTCTTCGCTCTGGATGCGGTTGACGGCGATCTGCACCCTGGGATCGAAGTCCTGGGCCCCCAGGCTCATGCGGTTGAAACCGATCTCGTGCAGCACGTCGATGGTCTCGGCGGTGGCCTCGCGCGGGTCGATCTCGATGGAGTATTCGCCCGTGTCGTCGTCGTGCAGGGGGAATTGCTCACGCGTCACGCGCATCAGTTCGCGCATCTCGTCGTGGCTGATGAAGGTGGGGGTGCCGCCGCCCCAGTGCAGCTGATCGACCTTGCGATCGTCGTCGAACAGCGCCGACTGCAGGGCCAGCTCCTTGTGCACCCGTTCGAGGTACGGCGCGGCGCGGCTGCGGTCCTTGGTGGAAACCTTGTTGCAGCCGCAGAAGAAGCACACGGTGTCGCAGAAGGGAATGTGGAAATACAACGACAGCGGCGTGGGGCTGTCGGCGGCGCGGCTGATCTCGTTGGTGCGCTCGGCCCAGGCCTTGTATTGCGCCTCGCCAAAGCCCTCATGGAACTGCACCGCGGTAGGGTACGAGGTGTAACGGGGGCCGGACTTGTCGTGGCGGCGGATCATGTCGAGATCGATGACGAGTTTCTGGTCCATCGGTTGCATAGCGGGACTCACGGTTCGGTAGACGGGTTGGTGAAGGAATGGTGGAGATTATAGCCCGAGGCCCGGGCCTCAGTCCCCTGCCGGCAAGGCGGCCGCGAACTGGGGGTGATAGTTGCGCAGCTCGGCCTCGCCGAGCAGGAACACGCCGTGGCCGCCGCGCTGGAATTCCAGCCAGTTGAAGGGCACCTCGGGGTATTGCTCGGCCAGCGCCAGCTGGCTGTTGCCCACCTCCACCACCAGGATGCCGCCGGGCTTGAGGTAGTCCACGGCCTCAAGGAGGATGCGGCGCACGATGTCCAGGCCGTCTCTGCCGGCGGCCAGCGCCAGGGCGGGCTCGCGGTGGTATTCCTCCGGCAGGGCCGCCATGTCCTCGGCGTCCACGTAGGGCGGGTTGCTGACGATGATGTCGTAGCGACGCCCGGCCAGCGGCGCGAACAGGTCACCCTGGTAGAGGGCCAGGTGGTCTTCGAGGCCGTGGCGTTCGAGATTCTTCTCGGCCACCGCCAGCGCATCCGCCGACAGGTCAGTGGCATCCACCTGGGCCTGCTGGAAGACCAGCGCGCAGGCGATGGCGATGCAGCCGCTGCCGGTGCAGAGGTCCAGCACGTCGCGCACCTGCTCGGGGTCGATCCACGGCGCAAAGCCGCTCTCGATCAGCTCGGCGATGGGGGAACGCGGCACCAGCACGCGCTCGTCGACGTAGAACGGCAGGCCGGCGAACCAGGCCTCGTGGGTCAGGTAGGGGGCCGGCAGGCGGGTGTCGATGCGCCGCTGCAGCAGGGCCACGACCTCGCGGCGCTCCGTCGGCGTGAGCCGGGTCTGGGTCATGTAGGCGGGGATATCATGCGGCAGGTGCAGCGCGTGCAGCACCAGGGCATAGGCCTCGTCGAGGGCATTGTCGGTGCCGTGGCCGAAGCTCAGGCCGGCCTCGTTGAAGCGGCTCGCGCCCCACCGCACGAAATCCCCCAGGGTGGACAGTGATTCGGTCGGCTCATCGACGGCGGACATGGAGATTCCTGAAACGGCTCGAAGGCCGGCCAGTTTACGTCAAACGCGGGGCAAACCCCATAGCCTGTCGCCTCGGCCGTCGAGGATTCGGAAGGCGAATGGCCGGGCAACCCGCCTCATCCGACAAGGCCGCGGTTCACACCTTGAAGCGGCTGACCAGATCGATCAGACGCGTGGAGACCTGGCCCAGCTCGTCGCTGGCGCCAAAGGTCACCTGGGCGCTGTTGTTGGTCTGATCCGCCACCTGGCTGATGTTGACGATGCTTTCGTTCATCGACTCGGCAACGCCACTCTGCTCCCTCGCCGCGTTGGCGATTTCATCGTTCATGGCGTGGATCTTTTTCACCGCCTGGGTGATGGCATCCAGTGACCCGCCCGCCTCGGCGACCTGCTCCACGCTCTTCTGCGCCTGTTCCCGGCTCTGCCCCATCACGCCGACCGCCTCGCCGACACCCGACTGCAGGCGCTCGATCATGGTCTGGATTTCCCGCGTGGATTCCTGGGTGCGGCTGGCCAGGGTGCGCACTTCATCGGCCACCACGGCAAAGCCCCGTCCCTGCTCACCCGCCCGCGCCGCCTCGATGGCGGCATTCAGGGCCAGCAGATTGGTCTGTTCCGCAATGGTGCGGATGACGTCCAGCACACCGCCGATGTTTTCACTTTCCACCTGCAAGGCGGTAATCACCCGCGCGCCACCTTCGATGCTGTCGGCCAGGGTGGTGATGACGTTCACCGTATCGGCGACGATCGCCTGCCCGTTCCGGGAGGCCTCATCCGCGTCGCGCGCGGCGCCTGCCGCCTCACCGGCATTGTTCGCCACCTCCTGCACCGTGCTCGCCATCTCGTTCATGGCGGTGCTCAACTGGTCGACCTCTGTCTGCTGCTGTTGGGCGCCGCTGGCGGTCATCTGGGTAATCTCGGACAACTGCGAGGCATTGGCGCCGAGTTGGGTGGTGGCATCGACCACTTCCTTGATCAGGTCGTGCAGTTTCTGCAGGAAGTCGTTGAAGTATTTCACCACCGTGCCCGTTTCATCGGCACTGTTACTCTGCAGGCGCCGGGTCAGGTCACCCCGGCCTTCCGCCAGCTCCTTCAGGGAATCGATGAGGGTAGTGAGATTCTTCGTGATCAGGCAAGAAACCAGGAAGATGGCGCCCAGCAGCACGACGATGATCACCACCCCCGTCACCAGCCCCGTCACCAGCGCATCCTGGGCGGCCTGGTCGGCCCGTTCAAGGGTATCGCGAAACTGGCTGTAGCGGCTGTCACGGAATGCGTTGAGACGTGAATCGAAGGCCTCCAGCGCCTTGCCCATGGCATCGGCCCTGCCCTGTATGTCTTCCATCGCCAGAGTGTCGTTGAGCATGCCGCTGGTCATGGAGCGGGCGCTGGCGTAGTAGTCTTCGAACAGCCGCTGCAGTTCCGCAACATCGTCCGCCAGGCCGGCATCCAGCGCCACCATTTCCTGCAATACCTGCGTCATGTCCCGGGCCAGCCCGTCCGTGGCTTCCAGCAGTTCCTCCTCGCCACTGCTGACAGCGCTGGACAAGTTCTCCTTGATCTTGTCCAGACGCACGAGATTGGCATCCGTTCTCTCGAGCAACGGGAAATAGATATCCTTGACGTCGCGTAACCGTTCGGAGTTATCTTCCGTCACGCTGTAGTTGAGCGCTAGAAATACAATGAAGCCAAGACAGCTGACCGCCGCTACCAGCAACAACTTGTGACGAATCGACAGATCCGTTACCCACTGCATGTTCAACTCCTTGCGCCCAAGACAACTTTTTCCTCAGAACTCAACACAAACTGGCATGCCACCCGCATATCCTTTCCCTCAAGAAACTCGCACTACCCTGTCCGCCGGGTCCGCCGGCTCAAGGGGACATAAAGGCCGCTGAAGACCATGACAGCATCTCTTCACCAGACAGCCCCGAGCAACTCGAATCTCCGCGCATGAATCCCACTCGGCGCTAAGCGCAACATCGGCGTCTCCCTGCCAACAACACCAGTCACTTTAGAATCTCGTCACCCTCAAGCCAGGCTAGATATAGCCACTAGCGACAGCACAGAACAAAACTTGAACGAATTCTCAACCTGGCTCCAAGAGCGCCCACAAGACCGTTGACCCGTTAGTAGTTGCAAAAAAACAGGTCAAGAATCGCGCACATCCCGGCATTTCCTGGCAATACTGTCAGGCGTTAGTGCAGGTGGCCCCCTTTTAGCAGACCTTCCATAGATAGTGTGATCCAGCCGCATGGACCGGAGTGAGGAGAAGCGAAATCCGAGGTTGTCACCGGGAATGGCATGGATCGCAAGGATCGTGGGTTCGGGATCAGTCCGACTGCAGTTCGACGATCCCGTCGATGGACACCTGCAAGGTTTGCACGCCGGCCTCGAAGCGGGGCGCGGGGCGCGCCTCGGCGATTGCCGACATCTCGGCGCGCGCCAGTGGTCGGGGCGGCCCACCGTGGGTATCGATGTTCATGTTCACCACCCGGTAGCGGCTGCGTCCCATCTGCTTGGCCACCAGTGTCGCACGCTGCTGAAAGCGGGTGATGGCCTCGACGATCAGCGCCTCCTCCACCGCATTGCGGCGTTGTGGCGAGATCCGGTAGCCAACCTGTCCCACCGCCAGACGCTCCTGCAGCTTGCCGATCAGCTGGCTCAAGCCGGCAATGTCCCTGCTTTCCAGACGCAGGCCCTGCCGCACTCGCCACCCCGACAGGCGCTGCTGCCAGTAGAGGGGACGGGTCTGGTAGCCCAGGGTCTGCACGCTGACCGCGCTGACCTTTTTCGCCTTCTCGATGGCCCAGCGGATATCCGCATTCACCGCCTCCGAGAGCAGGGCCGGATTGCTGCCCTCGCGGTGCGCCGCCAGCGTCGCCACGAGGATGTCGTTTTCAACCTCGGCGGAGGCCGTGGCCCGCAGGCTGACGCGGTCATAGTGCCCCCTTTCTTCGGCAACCGCCGGCAACGGGGACAGGAGGCCCACGAGGAGCCAGAGAGACAACGGACATAACGGACGGATTCGCAGCATGGCATTCTCCCGGTGCCGGCGCATAGACCGACGGCGTTGACTTACGGCATCATGCAAGCCATTGCCACGACAAGGAAATAACCCCAAATGGATAAACACCCACTGCTACTCAAGGCCACCGACATCGCCGCCATGCCCGGCGACAAGCGCATCCACTTTCTCAACCCCAACGCCGTGCGCCTCAACAAGTCCCTCGGCGACGCCGTGGGACTGACCCGGATCGGCGTACACATCATCACCGTACAGCCCGGCCGCGACAGCACCGAGACCCACAAGCACTATTACGAGGAAGAATGCATCTACGTACTGACGGGAAAGGGCACCGCGATCATCGATGGCGAACGCTTCCCCATCGGCCCCGGTGACTTCCTCGGCCTGCCGGCCGGCCGCGCGGCGCACAACATCGTCAACGACGGTGACGAAGCGCTGGTGTGCCTGGTGATGGGCCAGCGCCTCGAACAGGACGTGGCCGACTACCCGGACAAAGGCAAGCGGATCTACCGCAACGGCGGCCAGTGGGACCTGGTGGACATGGCCGCCATCAGCGAACCGCAGCGCATCTTTCTGCCGCCGGATGAGCACGTAAGTACTGAATATTGAGCGTCAGAAACAGAACACCGCCGCCCAGGCCCAAGGCAGGGGGCAGTAGCAATCGTCACACAACCCCAGACCAATCTGATGCCGCATGAAAAGTGTTTTCGGTCTTCGTGACTGAAGTCACTCCCACAGTCGCGGGCTTGCATGACACTTACCCCACCAGCTCCGCCGCCTCGTCCACGTCCACGGACACCAGGCGCGACACGCCTGGTTCGTGCATGGTGACGCCGTTGAGCTGGTGTGCCAACTCCATGGTGATCTTGTTGTGGGTGATGAAGATAAACTGCACGTGCTCGGACATCTCCTTGACCATGGCGCAGAAACGGCCGACGTTGGCATCGTCCAGCGGCGCGTCCACCTCGTCGAGCATGCAGAAGGGCGCCGGGTTGAGCTGGAAGATGGCGAACACCAGGGCCACGGCGGTGAGCGCCTTTTCGCCGCCGGAGAGCAAATGGATGGTGCTGTTGCGCTTGCCCGGCGGGCGCGCCATCACCGTCACGCCGGTGTCCAGCAGGTCGTCGCCGGTCAGCTCCAGGTAGGCGTGGCCGCCGCCGAACAGGCGCGGGAACATGGTCTTGAAGCCGCTATTGACGCGCTCGAAGGTCTCCTTGAAGCGGGTGCGGGTCTCGCGGTCGATCTTGCGGATGGCGCCTTCCAGGGTCTCCAGGGCCTCGGTGAGATCCGCGTGCTGGGCGTCGAGGTATTCCTTGCGCTCGGATTCGCTCTTGTATTCCTCGATGGCGGCGAGATTGATGGGGCCGAGGCGCTGGATGCGCTGGGCGATCTGTTCCACGCGCCGCGCCCAGTCGGCCTCCTCGGCCTCCGCGGGCATGTTGTCGAACAGCGCGTCCAGCGAATGGTCGGACGCCTCCAGCTGCTCGCTGAGGGTCTGACGGCGCACCTGTAATTCCTGCCAGGCCATGCGCGCCTGTTCCAGGCCGCTGCGCAGCTCCTGCAACTCGCGCTCCACCGTGTGGCGCTGCTGGTCGTGCTCGCGCAGGGCGTGATCCACCTCCTCCACACGCTTGCGCGCCTCGCTCAGCTCCTGCTCCACCGAGGCGCGTGTTTCCAGCAGCCGCGCCAGCTCTTCCTGCAGCGCCTCGATGGGCGCCTCGCTCTCCGCCAGCGCCGCGCTGAGCATCTCGCGGCGCGCCGCCACCTGTTCCAGCTGCTGTTCCATGCGTGTCAGGCTGTTGCGCGTTGCCTCCAGCTCGGTGCTCATGGTCTGCACCCGCAGGCTCAGTTCGTGGCTCTGATCGCGCTCGCTTCGCGCCTGTTCGCGCGCCATGTCGAGGCGTTCGCGCAGGGACTCGCGCTGCTGCTCCAGCGCCTCGCGGCGGGTCGCCAGCAGCTCCATCTGTTCCATCGCCGCGGCCAGGCGGCCGCGCGCCAGCTTGGTCTCTTCCTCGTTTTCCCGGGACTGCTGCTGCAGCTCGGCAATCTCGCGCTCGATGTTCTGGCCGCGGTTGCGCATCTGTTCGAGTCGCGCCTGACGGCCGCTGAGCTGGGCCTGCACCTCGGCCTGCTGGCGGCTGGCCTGGTGCAGCTCACGCTGCACCGCCTCGCGCTCTTCCTCCAGGCGCTGGATGCGCTCGCGGCCCTCGGCCAGTTGCGCCTGACCCTCGTCCACCTGTGCGCGCAGCTGTTCGATGCCGGCGCTCAGTTCCTTCAGTTCCTGCTCGCGGTGGATCACGCCGGCCTTTTCGTCGGCGTCGCGCGCCACGCGCAGCCAGTTGGGGCCCAGCCATACGCCGTCGCGGGTGATCACGGATTCGTGCGCCGCCAGCCGCGGGCGCAGCGCCAGGGCCTGCGGCAGGTCCTCGGCGGTATAGACCCCCGCCAGCATGGGCAGCGGCCAGGGGGCAGTAACCTTGTCGGCGAGCGCCGGGGCGAGGTCGCCGGCCGTGGCCGTCACCTCGCCGCGCGCGGTATCGAACAGCGCCAGCGAGCCGTGCGCCAGCCCGTCCAGCAGGCCGGCCACCGGGTCCAGACCATCGACGCACACCGCCTCCAGGTGCTGGCCGAGCACGCATTCCACGGCGCGCTCCCAGTCCTCCGCCACCGTCAATTCCTGCGCCAGGCGCCCGGCATCGGCCAGGCCGTTGCCGGCCAGCCACTGCGCCACCTCGCCACCGGTCTTGCCCAGCGCCGCCTGCTGCAGGGCCTCCAGCGAGGAATGCCGCCCCTGCATGGCCTGCAGGCGGCCGCGCTGTTCGTCCAGCGCCGCGCTCAGCCGATGGTTGCCGTCGCGCGCCTCGGCAATGGCGGCAAGCTGGTTCTGCAGCCGCTCCTGCAACGCCTCGGCCTGCAGGGCGTATTCTTCGAGCTGCGCCTGACGCTGGGCGATCTCCTCCTCCAGCGCCGTGTTGGAGAGATGCTTCTTCTCTTCCTGCAGGCGCAGGATGCGCTGCTCCTGCTGGATGTGCTGCTGCTCCAGACTCTGCAGGCGGGTGCGCTCCACCTCCGCGCTGCGCGCCGGCTCGGCGGCGTTCTGGTTGAACTCGGCCCACGCCGACTGCCATTCGTGCATCGCCTGCTCGGCCTCGGCCAGGGCCGCGGCGGAGATCTCCTGGCGCTCCCGCGCCGCGTCCAGCTGTGGGCGCAGGCTCTCCAGCTGCTGCTCCAGCTCGGCGATCTTCTGCCGGTCGCCCTGCTGATGGGCCTGTGATTCCGCCAGCGCGCGCTCCGCCTCGGCCAGATCGCGCTCCTGTTGCAGACGACGCTCGCGGCTGTGCTGGATGGACTGTTCGACGCGGGCGATGTCGCCGCCCACGGCATAGAAGCGGCCCTGCACCTCGTTGAAGACCTCGCCCACCTCGACGTTCTGCTCGCGCAGCTTTTCGATCTCGGACTCGATGGCGCGCTGACGCATCACCGAGGCCTCGACGCCCAACTCCTTTTCGCGGATCAGGGTCTCGCGGGCGTGCACCTGTTGATCCAGCGCGCGCCAGCGCAGGGCTGCAAGTTGTCCTTGAAGAAGTCGCTCTTCCTCCTTGAGTTCCTTGTATTTTTCCGCCGTGCGCGCCTGCCGGTTGAGACGCTCCAACTGTTTGCCCAGTTCGTCGCGCAGGTCGGTGAGGCGCTCCATGTTGTCGCGCGTGTGGCGGATGCGGTTCTCCGTCTCGCGGCGGCGCTCCTTGTATTTGGAGATGCCCGCGGCCTCTTCCAGGAACACGCGCAGGTCCTCCGGCTTGGCCTCGATGAGGCGCGAGATCATGCCCTGCTCGATGATGGAATAACTGCGCGGGCCGAGGCCGGTGCCGAGGAAGATGTCGGTGATGTCGCGGCGGCGGCAGCGGGTGCCGTTGAGGTAGTACTGCGACTGACCATCGCGCGACACGGTGCGGCGCACGGAGATCTCGTTGTAGTGGGCGTACTCGCCCCGGATGGTGCCGTCGCTGTTGTCGAACACCAGCTCGATGGAGGCCTGGCCAACCGGCTTGCGCGAGGTGGAGCCGTTGAAGATCACGTCGGCCATGGAATCGCCGCGCAGGTTCTTGGCCGAGGACTCGCCCATCACCCAGCGCACGGCGTCGATGACATTGGATTTTCCGCAGCCGTTCGGCCCCACCACACCGATGAGATTCGACGGCAAAGGAATGGTGGTGGGATCGACGAAGGACTTGAAACCCGCGAGCTTTATCTTGGATAGGCGCATAGGGGCGCAAGGTTACAGAAGCGCCGATGGGGCATCAAGATAACGGCGGATAACGGCGGGTAAATCCGCCGCGACAGGTGAGAAATGTACGCCATTTCGGTATCGTACGCGCCTGATCGTTTTTCACCCAGAGACCTTATGCCCAGTCAGAGACCTTATGCCCAGTGGCGAATTCATAAAACCAAAAGCATTCGTCCGCAAATTTACGCCAATGCGCGCCAATAAAAACCTGTTAATGACTTCTATTTGCGGATTTTGCGTTCATTTGCGGACAAAATGCCTTTGGCTTTTATTATGCCAAATGGCGCCAAAGCGCTAACCAGGGTTCGAGCAAAGGCCACACCTATTTTATTCCAACAGACGAGTAAACCCAGCCATGTCCAGCCAGCCAAGCAAAGATCTCGAAACCTTCGACAACCCGCACCCCGAGCGCGACTACACCATCCGCATCGACGTGCCGGAATTCACCTGCCTGTGCCCCAAGACCGGGCAGCCGGACTTCGCCACCTTTCACATCGAATACATCGCAGACATGCACTGTATCGAATTGAAATCCCTGAAGTTGTACATGTGGTCCTTCCGCGAGGAAGGGGCCTTCCACGAGGCCGTGACCAACCAGATCCTCGGCGACCTGGTGGCCGCCTGCGCGCCCCGCTTCATGCGTCTGACGGGCAAGTTCAACGTGCGCGGCGGCATTTACACCTCTGTGGTGGTTGAGCATCGCAAAGCGGGCTGGGTAGCGCCGGAGGTGGTGACGCTGCCCTGACCGCCCAACAGCGATTCACCACAGAGGCACGGAGGCACAGAGAAAATACAAAAGGCGGTTAAGGCATGCCTGAATCCGCAGGTTCAGGACAAGTTGTCCGCAAATGAACGCAAAATCCGCAAATAAAAGCGATTAAAGGTTTTTTATTGGCGTGCATTCGCGTTCATTGGCGGATGAATACTTTTGCCTTTCCCCGGTGTTTTTCTCTGTGCCTCCGTGCCTCTGTGGTGAATCCATCAGCAATACAGGAAGGAACATTGCCCACGTCACTGCACATCGGCATCGATCTCGGCACCTCCGGCGTTCGCGCCATTGTCATCGACGACAGCGGCCACCCACATGGCGAGGCCAGCGTCGGCCTGCCCGCCCCGCAACGCGACGGCGCACGCTGCGAGCAAGACCCGGCACTGTGGTGGCAGGCCGTCACGGATTGCCTCCAACGCCTGCTGACACAGATCCCGGCCAGTGACGTCGCCAGCATCGCCGTCGACGGCACCTCCGCCACCCTGCTGCTCGCCGACGCCGACGGCCGGCCGTTGGGCCCGGCGCTGATGTACAACGACGGCCGCGCCACGGCGCAGGCCACGCGCATCGCCGAGGTCGCCCCGGCCGACACCGCCGCCCAGGGCCCCGCGTCCGCCCTCGCCAAGCTGCTGTGGCTGCAAGACGCGGGGCTCACCCGGGCGGCCCGTTACGCCCTGCATCAGGCCGACTGGATCGCCGCGCGGCTCAGCGGCCGGCTCGGCGTCAGCGACGTCAACAATGCCCTCAAGCTGGGCTTCGATGCGCGGCGCAATGAATGGCCGGACTGGCTGGACGCCCTGCGCATTCCGCGCTCACTGTTGCCCGGGGTGGTCGCCCCCGGCACCCCGCTGGCGCCGCTGAGCGCGGACATCGCGCGGCGCTTCGGCCTGCCCAAGGACACCCTGGTGGTGGCCGGCACCACCGACAGCACCGCCGCCTTTCTCGCCACCGGTGCCTCGCGGCCCGGCGAGGCGGTCACCAGCCTGGGCTCGACGCTGGTGTTGAAGGTCATCGCCGAAAGGCCCGTGTTCGATGCCCGCCATGGCGTCTACAGCCAGCCGCTGGTGGTCGGCGGCCAGCGGCGCTGGCTGGTGGGCGGCGCCTCCAACAGCGGCGGCGCGGTGCTGCGGCAGTTCTTCACCGACGCCCGGATGGACGAGATGACGCCCCACCTGCGCCCCACCCGGCGCCTGTGTCTCCATTACTATCCCCTCCCCACCCCCGGCGAGCGCTTCCCCGTCAACGACCCGCAGCTGGCGCCGCGCATGACACCGCGCCCGCGCGACGACACGCGCTTTTTTCAGGCCCTGCTGGAAGGCATCGGCCGCATCGAAAAACGCGGTTACGACTTGCTTGCCGGGCTGGGTGCGCCCTATCCTGTCAGCGTGCGCAGCACCGGTGGCGGGGCGCGGAACCCGGCCTGGACGACAATCCGCCAGTCACTGCTCGGCGTGCCCCTACTCGCCGCCAGGCACAGCGAGGCCGCCATGGGCGCCGCCCTGCTGGCCCGCAGCGCCCGACAAACCGATCGAGGTACCCCATGAGCAACCCCATCACCGGCGCCGGCTATTTCCTGCGCGGCCTGAAACTCATCATCCAGCCGGGGCTGCGTCGCTTCGTGGCCATCCCGCTGGCCATCAACCTGGTGCTGTTCGCCGGCCTGATCTGGTTCGGCGCCAGCCAGTTCGAGGCCCTGCTGAACAGCGTCATGCCCGAACTGCCCGACTGGCTGCAATGGGCCGAGTGGCTGTTCTGGCTGCTGTTCGGGGTATCCGCCCTGCTGGTGCTGTTCTTCGCCTTTTCCCTGCTGGCCAACATCGTCGCCGCGCCCTTCAACGGCCTGCTGGCCGAGGCCGTGGAGGTGCACCTCACCGGCGAGCAGCTGGATGGCGACAGCGGCTGGAAAAAGATGCTGGCCGAACTGGCGCCCACCCTCATCGACGAACTGCGCAAGCTGCTCTACCTGCTGGCCTGGACCATTCCGTTCCTGATCCTGTTCCTGATTCCCGGCATCAACATCATCGCCCCCTTCGCCTGGTTCGCCTTCATGGCCTGGATGCTGGTGCTGGAATATGCCGATTACCCCATGGGCAATCACGGCCTGCGCGCCGACGAGCAGAAGCTGTGCCTGCGCAAGAAGCGTCTGATGTCACTGGGCTTTGGCGGCGCCGTGAGCGTGGCGACCATGATCCCGGTGCTGAATTTCCTGGTCATGCCGGCCGCCGTGGCGGGCGCCACGGCGATGTGGGTGGAGCAGTTTCAGGGGCAGACGGGAGAGTTGCTGGAGGAATGAACCTAGCCGCGGCAAGCCGTTTCACTACGCGAAAGCGGGGGGATGAATACCATCACGCCACTCCGGCCAGAAACATGCCGGACTGACGGTATTGGCAACAAACGGCGGGAAATCAAATCCGAGGCGATTCACCGTCTCCTGGAGCCACCACTTCTTCCGGTGTCCATCGATCGAGCGCGCCGAAGCGGCTCAATGCGGCGCGTGGATGCGAAAACCACTCGGTGCTGAACAGGCGCGCCACGGCGCGACCGCGCAGGCGATTCATGGGCAGAAAGCCAAAATAGCGGGAATCGGCGCTGTTGGCGCGGTTGTCGCCCATCACGAAGAGATGGCCGGCCGGCACGCGCACCGGCGCGAAATCACGCGGCCGGGCGCGGGTGGTCAGGTAATGGTGGCCATCGAGGGTCTCCGCGATCAGGCCATCGCCGCGCAGCTGGCCCAGCCGTTGGCCATTCAGAAACAGGAAACCGCCCCGGGTCTCGATCACGTCACCGGGCAGACCGATCACGCGCTTGATCAGCGTGTCATCCGTGTGGGAGGGATCGAAGGTGACGATATCGCCGCGCTTCGGGACACCCCACTGGTACAGCAGGCGGTCGTTCAGCGGCAGCTTGAGACCAAAGGCGGTTTTGTCCACGGCCAACACATCGATCACGCCGATGGTTGGCTGCATGGAGCCGGTGGGGACGAAGTTGGCTTCCGCCACGCCGATTCGGAGTAGCAATACGAGACCGAGCGTGTACCACGGAAGCCCCTTGATCCAACGTAGGGGGTCATTGGTCATGTCTTCTCGTCCCCACCGAGCTGTCATCGTGAACAGGTAGTAAGAGCCTGGTTGCCCGGTAAAGTTCAGATTTTGTATCTATTCACCACAGAGGCACAGAGAACACAGAGAATGCATCAGTGAGAGGCAATGCCCCGGGTGGCGATGTGGCCTGCCCGACGGCCTGGCATTTCATTTCTCCGTGAACGCCGTGTCTCTGTGGTGAATCAGGGGACGTTGGCACCGGAGGCCGGCCCACGATATCCAACGCAACGGGCGCAAAGGTTTTCTGAAAGGATTTCCTTTGCGCCCTCTGTGCCTTTGCGGCCTCTGCGTTTCATTCCATTCCCGGCATGAACCTGAAGAGCCTTTCTCTGCGCCTCCGTGTCTCTGTGGTGAGCTGAACAGTTACCAGATTTTTTGGCGTCGATGTCGCAAAGCTAACTGAATATCGATCTTGCGGGAGCGGCTTCAGCCGCGAACAATATCAGGGATGCTCTTCGCGGCTGAAGTCCCACAGCGTGATGGGGCTTATGCGGACAAGTAGCTTGCCAGCCGCTCGACGCCCTTTTCCAGCTCGCTCATGGCGGTGGTGTAGGCGAAGCGCAGGTGGCGCCCAGGGGCGTTGGCGCCGAAGTCCTTGCCGGGGGTGACGCAGACGCCGGCCTGGGACAGCAGCTCGTCGGCGAAGGCGCTGCTGTCGTCCGTGAAGCGCGAGCAGCCGGCATAGAGATAAAAGGCGCCCTGGGGGGTGACGGGGATATCGAAGCCCAGCGCGCGCAGGGCCGGCAGCAGGAAGTCGCGGCGGGCGCGGAAGGCCTCGCGCTGTTCGTCGAGGATGGCGCGGGTTTCTGGCGCGAAGGCAGCCAGGGCGGCATGCTGGGAGAGGGTCGGCGCGGCGAGGAAGATGTTCTGCGCCAGCTTGTCGATTTCCCGCACGTAGTCTTCCGGCGCCACCAGCCAGCCGAGGCGCATGCCGGTCATGCAGAAATACTTGGAGAAGCTGTTGATGACGAACAGCTGGTCCGAGGCCGCCAGGGCGGTGTGGCTGTGGCCCTCATGCCCCTCGTAAACAAGGCCGTGATAGATCTCGTCGACGATGAGGCGTCCGCCGCGTTCATCCGCCACGGCCTGCATGGCGCGCAGGCTGTCGTCCGGTATCAGGGTGCCGGTGGGGTTGGAGGGCGAGGCCAGCAGGGCGGCGATGCTGCGTTCGCCCCAGTTCGCGTCCAGCAGCTCAGCCGTCAGCTGGTAGTCCGTCTCCGCCCCCACCGCCACGCCCACGGCCTTGCCCTCCAGCAGGCGGGTGAAGTGGCGGTTGCAGGGATAGCCGGGATCGGCCATCAGCACCTCGTCGTCCGGGTTCACCAGCACGCCGAGGGTCAGCAGCAGCGCCCCGGAGGCGCCGGGGGTGACGATGATGCGCTCGGCCGGCACCTCGACACCGTGGTCGCTGCGGTAGAAGGCGCTGATGGCCTCGCGCAGGGCGGGCAGGCCGAGGGCCGGCGTGTAGTGGGTACGGCCGGCGTCCAGCGCCCGCTTCGCCGCCGCGCGGATCGGCTGCGGGGTGACGAAGTCCGGCTCGCCGATCTCCATGTGCACGATGTCGCGCCCCTGCGCCTCCAGCACCCGCGCCCGCGCCAGCAGGTCCATGACGTGGAAGGGCTGGATGTCCGCCATGCGGCGGGCGATGTGGGGCGCGGCCATGCGTGTCTCAGCCGGCGTGCAGGCGCCGCACCAGGTCGAGGTCGAGATGTGTGGCGCCACCGGCGTCGCCGGCCAGTACCTCGAAGGGCTGGTCCGGCTCGCCCATCTGATCGAGCACGATCACTGCCTCGCTGAAGTCGTCGTCGTGGGTGTAGTCGTTGGTGGTGATGATGGTCTTCAGACCGGCGCCGCGCGAGGACAGGATGCCGTTGCGCGAATCCTCGAAGGCGATGCAGTCCGCCGGCGTCAGGTTCATCGCCTTCATCGCCCAGGTGTAGATGTCCGGCGCCGGCTTCTTCGCCGGCACGATGTCGCCGGCGGCGATGACTTCGAACCAGTCCATGGCGCCGGGATCGATGGCATGGGTCAGCAGCGCCTCCACATTGGCCGGGGTGGTGGTGGTAACCACGGCCATGCGCAGGCCGGCCTCACGCGCCTCTTCCAGCAGGCGGCGCACGCCGGGGCGCAGGGGGATGGCGCCCTCTTCCAGCATGCGGGTGTAGTGTTCGGTCTTGGCGGCGTGCAGGCCGCGAACGAATTCATCCAGGTCCGCGGGGGCCTGGAAGCCGCGGTTGAAATCCGACAGGTAATAGCGCATGCGCTCCTTGCCGCCGGTCACCGCCAGCAGTTGGCCGTACAGTTCGGGCGTCCAGTCCCAGTCCAGGCCGGCATCGGCAAAGGCGCGGTTGAAGGCCACCCGGTGGCCGTCTTTTTCCGTATCGGCGAGGGTGCCATCCACGTCGAATAACAGGGCTTGCAGTTCTGACATATCTCTAAAACCTTCGATTGCTGTACGCCCGGCGACGGGCGCGAGGCCGGGAAAATGAAAACGAAACGGCGTAGCCTACCCAATTGGCCACACGGATGCACCCCTTGATGACCCAAGCCGGGCAGGCCTCGGCCGCTACGAGGGGACTTGAGCGCGGGGTGACGGATTTGCGTCGCCCCGGTATCTCTGATATAAGATGCGCCCTGTTTTTCGGCACCTGCAATTAGGAGCACAGTCTAATGGCTGTTAAAAAGAAGGCTAAGGCCAAAGCAAAGGAAGACCTGGGTTACACCAACTTCACGCCCTACAAGGAAAAGAAGGGCGAGGAGTACATGAACCCCAAGCAGGTCGAGCACTTTCGCGCCATTCTGGAAGGGTGGAAGAAGCAGCTGATGGACAAGGTGGACGAGACCGTTCACCACATGCAGGACGACGCGTCCAACTTCCCGGACCCCAACGACCGGGCCAGTCAGGAATCCGAGTTCGCCATGGAGCTGCGCACCCGCGACCGCGAGCGCAAGTTGATCAAGAAGATCGATGAATCGCTGACCAATCTGGACAACGACGACTACGGTTACTGTGAGTCCTGCGGCGTCGAGATCGGCATCCGCCGCCTCGAGGCGCGCCCCACCGCCACCCAGTGCATCGACTGCAAGACCCTCAACGAAATCCGCGAAAAGCAGTTCGGCAAATAACACCGCCGTCACTGTTTTTTCCGGCAGCGTATCTACTCACACCCCTGGATGCCCGTCATTCCGGCGCATTTTCTGCCGGAATCCCTGCCGTTGAAACCGCAGGATTCCCGCTTACACCAGTGGGAAGGACGTATGGCTACTTTTCCGCCGTCGGAGGGACATCGGAGGGATAAGTAGTTTCCCGGCAGCAAAAGAAGAACCCGTAGCAGCCATCGCGGCCACTACGGGTTCTGCTGTTACCCCCTACGGTAAGCCTGCCAGGGCCTGTTGACTGCTCCCTGAACCTACGGATTCAGGTGGCCCTAATTCGCGTCGTCGTTTATCTCGGTAATGCGCAGCCCGTTGCTGCGGGCAAAATCACACACATACTGATAGGCCGCCGGGTTCTCCTCCGCCAGCGACCCCTCCACCCGCAGGCACTTCTGCCCGTCGATGAAACAGGGCTGCACGCCATCGGCATAGCGCAGCCGGTGATCCGGACCGAAGGATGCCAACGCCGTCGACAGGCGCTCCACCCAGTCGCTGGGACGAAACTTGCGACCGTCTTCCATGATGCCCTCGATTATCCAGCTCGTGATCATTGATCGTTACCCGCGTGATTGAATGTGCTACCCGCTGCATCGTCCGGGGACTGGAAAGCTTTACGGTGAAACTTTTTATTCCCGGTTAAAATGCGCCAATGGATGTATCCACCGACACTGCCGTGGCCGTGCGTGGCCGCTTCGCCCCCTCCCCCAGCGGCCCGCTGCACTTCGGCTCGTTGGTGGCGGCGCTGGGCAGCTTCCTCTCGGCGCGCGCCCAGGGCGGCGAATGGCTGCTGCGTATTGATAACGTCGATCCGCCGCGAGAGGTTCCCGGCGCCAGCGATGGCATCCTGCGCACCCTGGAAAATCACTACTTGCTGTGGGACGGCCCGGTGCTCTACCAGCGCCAGCGCTTCGAGGCCTACGAGGCCGCCCTGGCGCGACTGGCCGCCGACGGCCACAGCTACCCCTGCGGCTGCACCCGCCGCGAGATCAGCGCCGCCAGTCCCGGCCACCTCTACCCCGGCACCTGCCGCAACGGCCTGCCGCCGGGCCGCCAGGCGCGAGCGCTGCGCGTGTACTGCGACGGGCAAGCGCTCTGCTTCGACGACCGCCTGCAGGGCCGCCAGTGCCGGCGGCCGGGCCATGAAGTCGGCGACTTCATCGTCAAGCGCGCCGACGGCTTCTACGCCTACCACCTCGCCACCGCGTTGGACGACGCCTTCCAGCGGGTCAGCGAAATCGTCCGCGGCGCGGATCTGCTCGACGCCACCTTTCCCCAGCTGCACCTGCAAGGGCTGCTGGGCCTGCCACGGCCCGACTATCTGCACCTCCCGGTGGCCGTCACCCGCGAGGGCAAGAAACTCAGCAAGCAGACCCGCGCCCCGGCCATCGACGACGGCGACCCCGGCGAGACGCTGAGCCGCGCCCTCGCCTTTCTCGGCCACCCGCCGCCCGCCGAGTTGCACGGCGCGCCGCCCGTCGAGCTGCTCGACTGGGGCATCGATCACTGGCGCCATGAAAACCTGCCGGCCCGCAAGACCCTCGCCGTGGCCGCACACACCCCGGGAGACGAGGCATGAGTGAAACCGACACCCATCCCTTCCTGCAGGCCTTTCGCGGCTCCTTTGCCGGCGTGCTGCGCTGGCCACAACTGGACACCCTGTGGGAGGCCCTGCGCCGGCGCGGCGACGCCGGCTGGTATCTCTACGCCGTGGGAGAGACGCCGCCCGACAGCCCCGTGGACGCGGCCCGGCTCGACACCTTTCTGCGCGAAATAGACGCCCTGCTGCGCAGCGAGCACGACGAAGACTACTGCGGCATCGTCTACGTCGACGACATCGACAAACCCACCTTCGTCAAGATCTTCGATCCCAACAACCTCGGCGTGAGTTGCGGCTTCAGCGAGGCCCCGCCCCTGCCCGGCTGGACCCTGTCGCTGATCCCCCCCTGCGACCTGCCCGCCGCCCTGCCCCCCGCGGGCAACCGCCGGCGCTGGTGGCAGCGGCTGTTCGCCAACTGAGTGCTGGAGCACCCCCGGCGCGGCTGCTACCATCGGCGGCATTACGAACCCGAAATCCACCGCAGCCGAGGGACGTCATGGACAAGAACCTGCAATCGACCCTGCATGAAACCCGCATCTTCCCCCCCAGCGACGACTTTGCCGCCCGCGCGCGCATCAAGAGCCGCGAGGAACTCGACGCCCTGCGCGCGCGCGCCGAGGCCGACCACGAAGGCTTCTGGGCGGACCTTGCCCGTGAACAGATCGACTGGCACACCCCCTTCACCACCGTCCTCGACGAGACCAACGCCCCCCACTACCAGTGGTTCAGCGATGGCCGTCTCAACGTCTCCTGGAACTGTCTGGACCGCCACCTGGCCGAGCGCGGTGACAAGACCGCGCTGATCTTCGAGGGCGAACAGGGCGACGTGCGCCGCCTCAGCTACCGCGAACTGCACCGCGAGGTGTGCCGTTTCGCCAACGGCCTCAAGTCCCTGGGCGTGACCCCCGGCGACCGGGTCATCCTCTACATGCCCATGACCCCCGAGGCGGTGATCGCCATGCAGGCCTGCGCGCGCATCGGCGCCACCCACTCGGTGGTGTTCGGCGGCTTCTCCGCCGAGTCGCTCAAGGACCGCATCGAGAACGCCGGCGCCAAGGTGGTGATCACCGCCGACGGCGGCCACCGCGGCGGCAAGGTGGTGGAACTCAAGGCCGCCACCGACGAGGCCCTGGCCAAGGGCGGCGCCGGCGTGGAGAAGGTGGTGGTACTGAAGCGCGCCGGCAATGACGTGACCATGCACGAGGGCCGCGACCTCTGGTGGCACGCGCTGGTGGACGGCCAGGCCGACACCTGCGAGCCGGAATGGGTGGACGCCGAGCACCCCCTGTTCCTGCTTTACACCTCCGGCTCCACCGGCAAGCCCAAGGGCATCCAGCACGCCAGCGGCGGCTACCTGCTCAACGCCATCATGACCATGCAGTGGGTGTTCGACATCCGCGACGACGACATCTTCTGGTGCACCGCCGACGTGGGCTGGATCACCGGCCACACCTACGTCGCCTACGGCCCGCTGGCCTGCGGCGCCACCCAGATCATCTACGAGGGCGCCCCCACGGTGCCCGACATGGGCCGCTTCTGGAAGGTCTGCCAGGACCACAAGGCCACCATCTTCTACACCGCACCCACCGCCATCCGCGCCCTGATGAAGGCCGGCGACGAGATCCCCGCGCGCTACGACCTGTCCAGCCTGCGCCTGCTGGGCACCGTGGGCGAGCCCATCAACCCCGAGGCCTGGATGTGGTATCACCGGGTGATCGGCGGCGAGCGCTGCCCCATCGTCGACACCTGGTGGCAGACCGAGACCGGCGCCCACATGATCGCCCCGGTACCCGGCGCGGTGGCCACCAAGCCCGGCTCCTGCACCCTGCCCCTGCCGGGCATCGCCGCCGACATCGTCGACCCCGACGGCAAGCCCATCACCGAGCCCAACCAGGGCGGCGTGCTGGTGATCAAGAAGCCCTGGCCGTCCATGATCCGCACCGTGTGGGGCGACGAACAGCGCTACTACGACACCTACTGGGCCATGTTCGACGGCAAGTACTACGTGGCCGGCGACAACGCCCGCCGCGACGAGGACGGCTACTTCTGGATCATGGGCCGCATCGACGACGTGCTCAACGTCTCCGGCCACCGCCTCGGCACCATGGAAGTCGAATCCGCCCTGGTGGCCCACCCCAAGGTAGCCGAGGCCGCCGTGGTAGGCCGCCCGCACGAGGTCAAGGGCGAGAGCATCTTCGCCTTCGTGGTGCTCAAGGGCGAACGCCCCAAGGACGGCATCGATGAGAATCTGACGAAAGAACTGCGCGACTGGGTGGCCGAGCAGATCGGCCCCATCGCCAAGCCCGACGACATCCGCTATGCCGACAACCTGCCCAAGACCCGCTCCGGCAAGATCATGCGCCGCCTGCTACGCACCATCGCCGCCGGCGAGGAGATCACCCAGGACACCTCCACCCTGGAGAACGAGGCCATCCTGCTGCAGCTGCAGGGCAAGGCCTGATGGCAGCGACACGCGACATTGCCGAAGACGGGCCATTCAAAGGAAATCCGCGGTTGCTGGCATGCAGCCGCGCAAAAACATGAGGCGATATCATGAAACTAAAAGTCATTATTCATGAAGCAGAAGAAGGTGGCTACTGGGCCGAAGTGCCAGCCATTCCAGGCTGTGCGACTCAGGGAGAGACATTCGATGAACTCCTCGGCAACATCTATGAAGCCGTCGAAGGATGCCTGTCCATAGACATCAAAGACATTGAGCTGAGCGGAAAAGACAAGGTCCTGGAGATTGCCGTGTGAAAGCCATATCAGGGAAGAACTTTGCAAGACTGCTTGAAAAGAGAGGCTGGAAGTTACGGAGAACAAAAGGCAGCCATCACATCTACACGAAAGACGAAAACCCAGCTCGCATATCCGTGCCCATCCATGGGAACAGCCCATTGAAGATCGGCCTGCAGAAACATCTCATGAAGCTCGCCGGGATTGATGAAAGCGAGTTGTGACCGGAAAACATGGCGCACTATCCCGCCTTGCGGCGCTGGCAATCAGTGCATCACGTCCGGCGCCGAGGCCGGCATCACCTCGCCCCGGGCAAGCTCTTCGGCCAGGGCGTCACGGACCGCCATCACCGTGACGTGAAAGGTGAGGGTCTTGCCGGCGAAGGGATGGTTGCCGTCGATGGTGATCTTGCCATCCTCGATCCGGGTCACGGTCATCTCGATGGCCTCGCCCTGGGCGTTTTCAAAGCTGGGTTTTGCACCCACGACTCGAAATTCCGGCGGCGCATTGTGCAGGTCGTCGACGAAGATCAGCGCCGGATCGGGCTGGCCGAAGGCCTCGTCTGGCGGCAGCGTTACCTCGACACTGTCACCGACCGCCCTGCCCTCCAGGGCCTGCTCCACCTTCGGAAACAGCTTGCCGTCGACACCGTGCAGGTAGTCCACGGGGATATCGGACTGCTCCAGCACCTCCCCCTGCTCATCGACGATGCTGTAGGTCACGGAAACCACCTTGTTCTTCTTCACTGTATCGGTCATCTGTTTTTCCCGTTGCTGATTATTGTCATGATTCGGTCCGGATGGGTTCCGCGGCCCTCTCGACAACCATCCTTTCCAACGCAAAGACGCGAAGACGCAAAGCGCGCAAAGTTGTTTCAGTGATGGAACGAAATCACCTGCTCACTGCGAAACCACACCCCGCGCCTGGTATTTTGATATTCTCCTGAATCCGTAGGTTCAGGTATTACTTTGCGCCCTTTGCGCCTTCGCGCCTTTGCGTTGAAAACCCATGTCAACTCAATCCTCTTCACCTGCCAGCGTCCTTTGCGCAGCGAAAGCCAAAGCTGTCGTTCTTGACGTTCTTGGCAAAGAAGGAACGATTGAACACCGGCGCGGAAAGGCCGCAGCGATAAAAGGAACAATCGAACCAGGAGCCGCCCTTCAACACCTTGTAGCGTTCGCCATAACTCTCGGAGGCATGGGTATTGCCCGGGTAGGGAAGATACCACGATGCGGTCCATTCCCAGACATTGCCCGACATGTCGTAGACGCCATAGGGGCTCTTGCCGCCCTCGAAGGCGCCCACCGGCGTGGTATCGCCAGGCTTGCCGATGGCCGACCAGCGCAGCGGGGTGTTGGCGCGGGCGATGTCGAATTCGTTGCCCCAGGGATAGGTGCGGCCATCGGTGCCGCGCGCGGCCTTCTCCCATTCGGCATCGGTGGGCAGCCGCTTGCCGGCCCATTGGCAATAGGCCCGTGCATCGTTCCAGCTGACATTGGTCACCGGGTGATCCGCCTTGCCGCGGGGAAAGGTGCGATTGCGCCAGTGGGCCGGTGAGCGGCGGCGGGTCGCATCGTTGAATTTCTTGTATTGCAGATTGGTCACTTCGTATTTGTCGATGTAATAACTGTCCAGCCACACGCGATGCTGCGGCCCCTCGTCGGGCAGGCGGTCGTCGCTGCCCATGAGAAACTCGCCGGCGGGAATCAACACCATCGCGTTGGGTGCATCACCGAGGCGGGAAAAGCGCGGGTACATGGGCAGCTGCATGCCGATATCGGCCGCCACGGGCTTGTCGGGCCGCGGCACGGCCGACTGCACCGCCTTCAGTTCCACGCCCTGATGCGTGCCCAGGGCCTTGCCCTGGCCGTGGCAGTCGTTGCAGCTGTCGAGGGTGGAAAACAGTATCGTCTGCAATTCCTGCTTGTTCTCGTGGCAGCGCAGGCACTGGCTGTCGGAATGGGTGTAGCCCTCCTCCGCGGCCTGCGCCTGCCACGACACGGCAAGCCCCACGAGAAGAAGAAAAAGAACCCGGGCAAAACCGTTCATGCACCGCCCTCTAACTCAAACAAGACACCCTCCTGCCCGGCCTGCGCGGCAAATTCACAGGCCACCCAGTGGCCGACGACCGCCACCAGCTCATCGTCGATAAACAGCAGCGGCGTCCGCGCCCGCCACCAGGGCGGTACGCCCGCCTCCTGAAACAGCTTCTTCAGCGCATGATGACCCGCGCGGCCCGCCACGCAAAGCCTCTCGCCGCCGCGGCGGAAACGCACGCGAAGCGTCTTCCCCCGCAGGCGATCAGCGGCCACCCCCGTCCCCCTCACCGCCCGCGCCCGCAGGCGGCCGAGCCCCGCCAGGACCAGCGGCGCGGACGGATCCCAGGCATCGTCCACGCTGGCCTCGACGTCCGGCAAGGGCGGCATGACATACAGCGCATCGCGGTAACGCCGCGCCTCCGCGCCCGGCCATTGCAGCAGCGGCTGCGCATCCTCCGCGGCGCAGATCACGCTGCGCCACAACAACAGCAACTGCGCCTCGGCGGGCGCCGGCAACGCCCGCGCGTGAATCCAGTGATGCAACGCATTGCGCGCCCGCACTTCGCCCAGCTCGCGCAGGCCGCTCACGGAGAGGGCGTCCGCCGACAGTTGCAGGGCCGCGAGATCGGCCTGCGCCTGCGCCTGCATAATTTCCGCCGCCTCGGCGCAGCGCCGCGCACTGCGGGACAGGGTGCTGGCCAGGCCCGGGAAGTGCGACTTCAGCCGGGGCAGGATTTCATGACGCAGAAAATTGCGTTCCAGGCGGGTGTCGAAATTGCTTTCATCCTCCAGCCACGAAAGGCCACTGGCCTCGGCGTAGGCAATCAGGTCCTCGCGCCGGAAGCCCAGCAGGGGACGCGCGTGCCAACCCCGGGAGAATTCCGACAGGACCGGCATGGCGGCCAGCCCCCTGGGACCGGCGCCACGCAATAACTGCAAAAGGAGGGTCTCGGCCTGGTCGTCCTGATGATGGGCGGTGAGCAGGCAATCGCCGCTCTGAACCAGTTCGGCGAGGACGCGATAACGGGCGTTGCGCGCCGCCGCCTCCGGGCTCTCACCAGCGGCCGGCGCAGCGCTTACCGTGCGCAGGGTGAAAGGCAGGCCCAGCCCGGCGCACCGCTGGGCGCAGTGTTCGGCCCACTGTGCGGCCTTTTCACTGAGGCCATGATTGACGTGGGCGACGCAAAGCCGGCTTGCGCCGAGATGCTCGCGCAACGCGGCCAGGGCATGCAACAGCACCAGTGAATCCACCCCGCCACTGTAAGCGATCCAGTAACGACGGGGTGCGATGTCCGTGGGAAGTGCGTCGCGCAGTGCCTCGACCGTGAAACGCATAACGGGAAGTCGTGATTATCGAGGACCGCCGCCTATCGTTCGCTGAAGTTGCCGTACTGCATCAGGCGCTGATAACGGTTCTCCAGCAGCTTGTCGAGGGGGATGCTGTCGAGCACATCGAGATTTTCCAGCAGCGCGGTCTTCAGGTTGCTGGCCATGCCGTCGGGATCGCGGTGGGCGCCGCCCAGGGGTTCCTTGACGATCTCGTCCACCAGCTCCAGCTCTTTCAGCCGCGCCGAGGTGATGCCCATGGCCTCGGCGGCGACGGAGGCCTTCTCCGCGCTCTTCCACAGGATGGTGGAACAGCCCTCGGGGGAGATCACCGCATAGGTGCCGTATTCCAGCATCAGCAGGCGGTCGCCAACGCCGATGGCCAGCGCGCCGCCGGAACCGCCCTCGCCGATCACGGTGCAGATGATGGGCGTCTTGAGCTGGGCCATGACGAACAGATTGCGGGCGATGGCCTCGCTCTGGCCACGCTCCTCGGCGTCGATGCCGGGATAGGCGCCGGGGGTGTCGATGAAGGTGAGGATGGGCATCTTGAAGCGCTCGGCCATCTCCATCAGGCGCTTGGCCTTGCGGTAGCCCTCGGGCCGCGGCATGGCGAAATTGCGCTTGAGCTTTTCCGTGGTGCCGCGGCCCTTCTGCTGACCGATGACCATCACCGGCCGGCCGTCGAGACGCGCCACGCCGCCGACGATGGCGGCGTCATCGGCGAAGGCGCGGTCACCGTGCAGCTCCTCGAAGTCGGTGAACATGCGCTCGATGTAGTCCAGCGTGTAGGGTCGCTGGGGGTGGCGCGCCAGCTGCGACACCTGCCAGGCATCGAGTTTGGAGAAGATGGACTCGGTCAGCTCGCGGCTCTTGGTCTGCAGCCGCGAGATCTCTTCGGTGATGTTGATTTCGGCATCGGAACCCACGTAGCGAAGCTCTTCGATCTTGGCTTCCAGCTCGGCGATGGGTTGTTCAAATTCGAGGAAATTCATGTTCATGGGATGCGTGGCCCGGTCATGTTACGGAAATGTGACGATTTTACCTGTTTTAGCGGGCAGGTGCCTCAGTTTTACCTCAACCTGAGCCCGTAGGTTCAGGGCAGATGAAGCGGCGACGGGCAGAATAGTCACCATACGCCATTCCCGCAGGGTGTCAGCGGGAGTCCAGTGGTTTTACCGACATGGATTCCGGCTAAAAACATGCCGGAATGACGGGTATCCAGGGGCGTCGGTAGATACGAAATACCAAAAGAAATACCAAAGCAATCTGTATCTATTCACCACAGAGGCACAGAGAACACAGAGAATGCATCAGTGGGAGGCAATGCCCCGGGTGGCGATGTGGCCTGCCCCGACGGCCTGGAATTTCACTTCTCCGTGAACGCCGTGTCTCTGTGGTGAATCAGGGGACGTTGGCACCGGAGGTCGGACCATGATATCCAACGCAAAGGGCGCAAAGGTTTTCTGAAAGGATTTCCTTTGCGGCCTCTGCGTTTCATTCCATTCACGGCATGAACCTGAAGAGCTTTTCTCTGAGCCTCCGTGTCTCTGTGGTGAGCTGAATAGTTACGGTTGGCTTATCCTTCGCGGCTGAAGCCGCACAGTCTATTTATTACTGACTTTCTCATCTGGGTGGACTTTATCGCGGGCATGGCCCGCTCCTACCGAAGGCGGCTTAGTATTCGATACGCACGCTGCCCTCGCCGGCCAGGTCGGTGATGCGGCGCAGCAGTTCGTCGGTGGGGCGCACGCGCCAGTCGGGGCCGAAGGTGAGTTGGGCGCGGGCGTCGGGGCGGTGGTATTCCACCCGCACCGCGCAGCGGCCTTCGCGGAACGGTGTCAGTATCTGCGCCAGATCCTGCACGAAGCCGTTCACGGCCTGCTCCTGCCTGAGGGTCAGCACCAGCCGCTTGGCGAAGGATTCGCGGGCGTTGTCGATGTCGTAGACCTTGCGCGCGCTCATCTTGATGCCGCCGGAATAGTCGTCGACGCTCACTTCGCCCTCTACCACCACCAGACGGTCCTTCACCAGCAGGTCGCGGTAGTGCTGGTAGGTGTCGGCGAACACCGCCAGCTCCAGGCGGCCGCTGCGGTCATCGAGGGTGACGAAGGCCATGCGGTCGCCGCGCCGGGTGTTCATGGTGCGCATGGCCACCACCAGGCCGGCAACGATGATGGCCTGGTCGCCGCTGGGGTTGAGGTCGCAGATGCGGTGGCTGACGATGCCGGCCAGTTCGGCCTCGTAGCGGTCGATGGGGTGGCCGGTGAGGTACAGGCCGAGGGTCTCTTTCTCGCCGTTGAGGCGGATCTCGTCGTCCCAGTCCGGCGCCTCGATGAAGGTGCCGCTGACGGCCTGCTCCGGTTCCATGAGGGCGAACATGTCGTTCTGCCCGGCGGCGGCGTCCTTGTGGTGCTGTTCGGCCATCTGCACTGCGGTGTCCAGGGTGGCCATGAGGGTGGCGCGGTTGGGGCCGAGCTCGTCCAGGGCGCCGGCGCGGATCAGGGCCTCCAGGGTGCGGCGGTTGGCCTTTTTCAGGTCGATGCGCTGGCAGAAGTCGAACAGGTCCTTGAACGGGCCGTCCTGCTCGCGGCTGTTGATGATGCCCTCGATGGCGCCCTCGCCCACGCCCTTGATGGCGCCGAGACCGTAGAAGATGGCGCCGTCGTCCTTGACCGTGAACCTGTAGTGGCTGGTGTTGACGTCGGGCGACACCACCTCCAGTTTCATCTCGCGGCACTCCTCGATCAGGGTCACTACCTTGTCGGTGCTGTCCATGTCGGCGGACATCACCGCGGCCATGAAGGCGGCCGGGTAGTGGGCCTTGAGCCAGGCGGTCTGGTACGAGACCAGGGCGTAGGCGGCGGAGTGCGACTTGTTGAAGCCGTAGCCGGCGAACTTCTCCATCAGGTCGAAGATGTAGGTGGCGGTCTTCTCCTCCACGCCGCGCGCCAGCGCGCCCTGGGTGAAGATCTCGCGCTGCTTGGCCATCTCCTCCGGCTTTTTCTTGCCCATGGCGCGGCGCAGCATGTCGGCGCCGCCGAGGGTGTAGCCGGCCAGCACCTGGGCGATCTGCATCACCTGTTCCTGGTAGAGGATGACGCCGTAGGTGGGTTCGAGGATGTGCTTGATGTCCGGGTGCGGGTACTCGGCCTTCTTGCGCTTGTGCTTGACGTTGATGAAGTCGTCCACCATGCCGGACTGCAGCGGTCCGGGGCGGAACAGGGCCACCAGGGCGATGATGTCCTCGAAGTCGTCCGGCTGCAGGCGCTTGATGAGGTCCTTCATGCCGCGTGATTCGAGCTGGAACACGGCGGTGGTCTGGCAGGCCTTGAGCAGGTCGAAGGCGGCCTTGTCGTCCAGCGGGATGGTCTCGATGTCCGGACGCGCCTCCCGGCCCTTCTGCTTTTCGATGTTGTCCAGCGCCCAGTCGATGATGGTCAGGGTGCGCAGGCCGAGGAAGTCGAACTTCACCAGGCCGACGGCCTCCACGTCGTCCTTGTCGAACTGGCTGACGATGCTGTCGCCGCCCTGCTCGCAGTACAGCGGGCAGAAGTCGGTGAGCTTGGTGGGGGCGATGACCACGCCGCCGGCGTGCTTGCCGGCGTTGCGCGCCAGGCCTTCCAGCTTCTTCGCCATCTCGATGAGTTCGGCCACCTCCTCGTCTTCGGCGATGAGCTGCGCCAGGGCCTCCTCCTGGGCAATGGCCTTGTCCAGGCTGATGCCCACCTCGAAGGGGATCATCTTGGAGATGCGGTCGACGAAGCCATAGGGGTGGCCCATCACGCGGCCCACGTCGCGCACCACCGCCTTGGCGGCCATGGAGCCGTAGGTGATAATCTGCGACACCTTGTCGCGGCCGTAGTGCTCGGCCACGTAGTCGATGACGCGGTCGCGGCCCTCCATGCAGAAGTCCACGTCGAAGTCCGGCATGGAGACGCGCTCGGGGTTGAGGAAGCGCTCGAACAGCAGGTCGTATTCCAGCGGGTCGAGGTCGGTGATGGTGAGCGCGTAGGCCACCAGCGAACCGGCGCCGGAGCCGCGCCCCGGCCCCACCGGCACGCCGTTGTTCTTGGCCCACTGGATGAAATCGGCGACGATCAGGAAGTAGCCGGGAAAGCCCATGCCGATGATCACGTCCAACTCGGTCTCGAGGCGCTCGTCGTAGGGCTTGCGCTTCTCGGCGAAGTCCGGGGCGTCGCGGTCGAAGAGCTTGTCGAGGCGCTTTTCCAGCCCGTCGCGCGACTGCTGGCGGAAATAGTCCGCCTCGGTCATGCCATCGGGGATGGGGAAGTCGGGCAGGAAGTTCTCGCCCAGGGTCAGCTCGACGTTGCAGCGCTTGGCGATCTCCACGGTGTTTTCCAGCGCCTCGGGGATGTCGCTGAACAGCTCGGCCATCTCCGCCGGCGTGCGCAGATACTGCTGCGGGGAATAGTTCTTTGGCCGGCGCGGGTCGTCGAGGGTGCGGCCGTCGTGGATGCAGACGCGCGTCTCGTGGGCGTCGAAGTCCTCGGCGTGGAGGAAACACGCATCGTTGGTGGCCACCACCGGCAGCTCCGCCTGCTGGGCGAGGGCCACGGCGGCATGCAGATAGTCCTCTTCGCCGGGACGGCCGGTGCGTTGCAGTTCCAGGTAGTAGCGGTCGGGAAACAGGTGCCGCCAGTGGGCCAGGCAGTGCCAGGCGCGTTCCTGGTCACCGGCCAGCAGGGCGCGCCCCACGTCGCCCTCGCGGCCGCCGGAGAGCGCGATCAGGCCGTCCGTCTGCCCCTCCAGCCACGGCAATTCCAGGATGGGGATGCCGCGGTGCTGGCCCTCGGTGTAGGTGCGCGACACCAGTTGGGTGAGATTGCGGTAGCCTTCGTTGGTCTGGCACAGCAGCACCAGGCGGTGCGGGCGGGTCGGCTCGTCGTCGTTGGCCAGCCACAGGTCGACGCCGATGACGGGTTTCACCCCGCGCGCGATGGCGGCGCGGTAGAACTTCACCATGGAGAACAGGTTGCTCTGATCGGTGACGGCGACGGCGGGCATGCCCTGCTCCGCCACCGCATTGACCAGCGGCTTGACGCGCAGGATGCCGTCCACCAGGGAGTATTCGGTGTGGGTGCGCAGGTGAACGAAGGGGGGAGTCATGGAGGGGGAGTTTCCGCCCTCGGCGGGTGAACTTCAAGACTTGACAGGCGTGGAATTCAGTCCGCGAATGAGCGCCAATCATTCTGCCGCTACGGGAGGGCCTGGCGTTTCAACGCAAAGGCACAAAGACGCAAAGGGCGCAACGTTTTCCTAGCCTTGTCCGCGCTGGATTCATGCCAGGCTGGCGCAAACCGGCGGGACGCCATGGTGCGCGACACCCCGTATCGACAGGCACGGGGAAGCTACGCCCCGATCGCCGACAAGGCTTCGCGGGCCTCCTCGCGCACCTCTGCATCCTCGTCGTCGAGGCGCGCACGCAGGCACTCGGCGGCCTCGGCGGCACCGCTGAGGCCGAGGTAATGGCAGGCATCGAGGCGCACGCGCGGGTCGTCGTGACGGCTCAGCGCGCACAGGCGCGGCGCCTGTGCCTGCAAGGCCGGATCGCCGGCGAAGTCCTCCGCCAGCGCGCCGATGCCGATGCGCACCTGCAGCTCGGTGGCAGGGTCGGCAAGCAGGTCGAAGAGGGCCGTGAACAGCAAAGGGTCACGGCGCAGGAGGGCCTCGGCGCGACCCAGGCGGCCACTGGCCAGCAGTTCGCTGAACCAGGCCGACATGCCCTCGCGGGTGCCGGCGCGGGCCAGCCACTGGCGCAGTTCCGTGAGGCTGTATTGGCCCTGCAACTCGAAGGGGCCGAGGCGCAGCCAGGGCACGGAGCGCACCCCCAGCCGTTGCGCCACCTCTGGCCGGCGGCCGATGTTCACCACCTCCAGGCGGGCGATCTCGCCACCCTTGACCAGTTCGCCGAGGGCCTGCAGCACCGCCGCGCAATGCGGGCAGCCGCTGCCCACCAGCAGCAGGGCCTCGGGACTGTCGGTGGCCTCGGTCATCAGTGGATCTGCGATAGGGGGATGGCGACCTGTTTCTGGTAGTCCTCATCGAAGACCAGGTTGATGGTGCACTCGTCACCCTGCGCCTCGATCTTCACCTGCCGGAGTTCCGGCAGACGGTTGGCCAGCCAGCTGCACATGGCGGCGGCCACGGCCTCGTCGTCGTGGGTGATGGCGTTGGCCAGATTGGCGGCGACGAACTGCGCGCACTGTTCCAGCGATGGCGCATGGATCTGTTCGCCGCCCAGGTCGATGCCCTCCTCGCGCATCTTGCGGTCCATCTTTTCCAGATAGGCGCCCTGGTGCGGCGGCAGGGGCTTGTTGCGGTGGTATTCCAGTTGGGCGATGCCGTTGAGCAGCACGCCGAGGGTGTTGTTGCCGGTCATGGCGGGTTTTCTCTCCGGGGAATGTGGATGGGGCCGGTGATGCAGCTTACCGGCCCCTGTGGTCCCGGGCCAGCTGAATCCGCAGGTGCAGGGACCAGTCAGGCAAACTTGGCGAGGATCTCCTCCTCCACCTCGCCCGGCAGGTCGATGGTCAGCGGGTCCAGCACCCAGCCGGCCTCGGGCGCCTCGCCCTCTTCCGGTGCCGCATAGCCGCCGTCGCGCAGTTTGGTGCGCAGGTAGGCCTCGGCGAACTGACGCAGGCTGGCCACCATGGCGACGGGGATACCCAGCACGGCGGCGATCTCTTCATCGCTGAGTCCGTCGACGTCCGCCAGCACCACCACCTGTCGCCACGGTCGCGGCAGCCAGGCCAGCAGCTGCTGGCTGCGCAGGGCCAGCTCATAGCGCGCCAGGGCGCTTTCCGGCGCGCTGGCCTCGGGGGAGACGATGAGGTCTTCCAGGCGCAGGGCCTCGTCGGGCTGGTAATACTCGTAGAGCTGTTCGTCGTCTTCCTCGATCTCGCTCTCCACCGGGGTCTCCAGCGACACCAGGCACGCCGACGGCAGGCGGCGGGCGACCTGTTCGTCCAGCACCTCCAGGGCCAGTTTGCGCAACCAGTGTTCCAGGGCCAGGCTGGCCGGCTGTTGCGACTGCTGCGCGTAGGCGCGCACCACCACGTCGTCGACCACATCGTCCGGCGTCACCTGGCCGGGCAGGAGTTCGCCGGAGGCGGTGAGATAGGCGATCTCGCGGCGCACGAAGTTGTACAGTCCCTTGAGGTGGGATTTGATGAGGTCGCGGAACAGGGCCTGCTGTTCCGCCGTGCGGTCTCCGCCCTTGACAAGCTCGCGGAGCTGGCGCCGCCGCGCCGGGCGCTGCCAGAGGGGCTCGTTGTTGAGCCGGCTCTTGTACTTCTTCAGCTGACGCGCCAGTTCGGCGAAGGCATCGCGCAGCACCAGCTCGATGTCTTCCCCTTCCTCCTGCGCCGCCAGTACCTTGCGCGGCAGCTGGAGCCGCAGCGAGGTGCGGTACAGACGCCGCTTGGTATGCCGTTCCACCAGGCCATGCAGGCGCACCAGCTCGTTGTCGAAGTGCTGCAGCAGTGGCGCCAGGTCCTTGTCCACATGGGTCGTGATGGCCTGGCGGGCCTTGGCCTTTTCGGCCTTGTCGAGGTGGCGGTAAGTCACGTTGCTGGTCATCGTGGCGTTGCTCATCGTGGGTTTCTCCCCTTGCTTCGGTCGGCGGTTGTCACAGTGCTCACAGCAGCACCTCGTAGATCTCGTCGATGGTCTGCCACTCGGCGCTGCCGGGGTTCTTCAGCTTGGGGTACACGGCGCGGAACACCCGCGCCAGGCTCACCGTGATGGCGCCGGCCAGTTCGGGCAGGCGCTGCGCCAGTTCCTCGCTGTAGTCCAGGTCCAGCGTGGGCAGCCTGGCCAGCTGTTCGAGGATGGGCGCCAGGGCCAGCTCTTCGTTGAGCGCCTTGAAGGCGTGCAGGCTGGCCTGCAGGCCCTTGGTCAGCGGCAGGTCGTGGGCCTCGATGATGTCGCGGCCGTTGGCCCGGGCGGTGGCCTGGGCCAGCAACAGCAGGTCGTACAGGCGCCGGTTGATGAAATCCGTGGTGCGCTTGATGTCGTTCTTGTCGATATCCAGTGACGCGGCTTCACGGAACAGGCGCTCGAATTGGGAAACGGCCATTACCATGGCTTGACTCCTTTTATTGAATGTTGTTTTGAAAGTGGCTTGTCGTTGTCGGGTCGTCGATCTTGTCGATGACGCCCCGCTTCACGCGGGCGCGCCTCATTCCTCGACGTCTTCCACCGGCTTGGGCAGTCCGGCCAGCTTGCACAGGGTCGGGATCGGCCCCTTGGGAAACAGCTGGTAGAGAAAGTCCCGATACGCCTTGGCCTCCCGGAAGGGCTTGCCGTGAAAGCGGCCCAGGGTGGTCACCCACTCGTGCATGGTGGGGTGGCGCATGTGGTCCTCATAGAAGGTGCGGAAATAGTTGATCAGGGCCCAGTGCAGGTCGGTCAGCTCGATGCCCTCGCGCTCGGCGATGGCCTCCGCCACACAGGGGCTCCAGTCGTTGGGGTCGAGCAAAAAGCCCTCTTCATCCATCTTCACATTGATCGTGACGACATTGTCGTTCATGGCCTTGTCTCCTTATGCGCTGGCTGATGCATCTTTCTTGCTTACAGCAGAAATAAGGGGGAACGGAGACGAATTCAATGCAACGCGCGGCTTTATCCGCACACTGCCACGAAGGGGCATGAGGAAAGACGGCAAGAGACGACGAGAGAACCCGCGCTCAGGACGGGGGGAGATTTTTGGCCAGATTCAGCTCTTCCAACAACACGGCCTTGATATCGACGCCGACGGCCTTGGGCTCCAGCACCTGCTCGATGGTCAGGGGCGCTTCGCCCTTCTCCCAGGAGGCGCTCGCCATGTTGATCAGGCGGCGCTGTTCCATGGGCTTGCCCTCGGCATTCTGCACGATGAGCAGAATGGGCTTGAGACGGTTGCACTCGTCCGAGGCAACGATGATGCCCACCTCGCCAGTGCTGAGACGCACCACACTGCCGATGGGATAGATACCGATGCACTTGATGAAACCTTCCAGCAGGGTCACATCGAAATTGCCCGGCGCCCACTTGAACAGGTTTTCCAGCGCCTGCGCCGGGGCAACGCCATCGTGATAGCAACGGTCGGAGGTAATGGCGTCATAGACATCGACGATGGAGGAAATTCGCGTCAGCAGGGGAATCCTCTTCTCATCCAGCCCGCGGGGATAACCACGGCCATCGAGGCGTTCATGGTGATGCAGCACGATGTGCAGGCTGGCCTTGTCGATATTCTTGTCATCGCGCAGCATGGCAAAGCCCAGGCCCGGGTGCCTTTTCATGATGGCGAACTCTTCCTCCGTCAGCCGCCCCGGCTTGTTCAGCACCTCATCGGGCACCTGCATCTTGCCCAGGTCGTGCAACAGCGCGCCCAGGCCCAACTGATGCAGCGCCTCCTCCTCCAGCGCCAGGCAGCGACCGAAGGTCAACGCCAGGATGCAGACATTCATGCAATGAGTGGCCGTGTATTCATCACGCGACTTCAGATAGGTCAGCCACACCAGCGCATCGGGATTGCGAATCACCTCGTCGGCGAGCTGGGTCACCAGGGCGCGGGCCTGATCCGTATCGACGCTGTTGCCCAGGCGGCTGTCCTCCAGCATCTGATCGATCCAGCCGCGGGCATCACGATAGATGGCATGGGAGCGGGTCAGCGAACGGCGGAACTCCACCTCACGAAACCCCGATTTTCTGGACACTCCCGCCCTGGGTGGCCGCGCCTCGGACACAGACCGCAGCGAAACCAGCCTGGCCGCCACATCCGGCCGTGACTGCTCCCGGTCCACATAGACATACTCACAATGCTCACAGAGCACCGCGATCTCATCCGCCTCACGCAGGACAAATCCCTGAAACAAAAAAGGGGTATCCGTCCACGGACGATCCAGCTCGGCAACATACATCCCGAGTTCCAGATCACAGGTATAGACCCTGATTTTGTTGCTCACACACAAACCCCGGCAGCCGCCAACAGACCCTTCATAGAGCGGCCGGAAAGGCAATTAACTTGAGCTGGCGAGAGCGCGCCCCGATGGCTCGAACGAGCGGAGCGAAAAAATAAAGAGGAAGCCGTGACCACCGTGGAGGGGCGCCATCCAGGACTCTCACCTGGCATCCCTCATGTATGGATCACAGTCCACGCGAACAGCCCGGCGATTTTCTGTCGTCACGGCGGCACGGCTTCTACGAATGGTAGCTTATTTCCACCTTTGGGCAACACCGAATCACGATACCCACTTCATGTGCATCACGGAGAACCTGGTCAAGCCTTTCGTGTTCGGCGCCAAGACTTGGCGGCTTCAATGAGGCCGCAGCAATTTGCTGCGGAGAACGAAGTAAAGTAGTCGTGACGCTTACCGCGACGATGCGCTTCAATGAGGCCGCAGCAATTTGCTGCGGAGAACATTCCGAATCGGCCGCATACGACTCGAGCAGACCAAGCTTCAATGAGGCCGCAGCAATTTGCTGCGGAGAACCTCCTCATAGGCGGTGCGGTACTTGGGGAATGCCACCGCTTCAATGAGGCCGCAGCAATTTGCTGCGGAGAACCCAGATATTGTCGGTGCCGGTGCCGTTTGTGACCTTGCTTCAATGAGGCCGCAGCAATTTGCTGCGGAGAACCGCCGCCTCAGGAGGCCATTATGCGCTGGATTCGTACGCTTCAATGAGGCCGCAGCAATTTGCTGCGGAGAACCAGCAATTCGGCAACAGGCCTGACTTCGAAGCTGAGCTTCAATGAGGCCGCAGCAATTTGCTGCGGAGAACCTAGTCCGGCTTACCGACTAAAAGCAAGTAGGTTTGCTTCAATGAGGCCGCAGCAATTTGCTGCGGAGAACCAACGAAATCGCCCAGACACTTAAGGCCAGCCTCCCTGCTTCAATGAGGCCGCAGCAATTTGCTGCGGAGAACCATGTGGGAAAGTACAAGTACTCGTGCGGTTGGCTGCGCTTCAATGAGGCCGCAGCAATTTGCTGCGGAGAACCCCCGATTGTGTACGGTTTACACCAGATAACGTTCTCAGCTTCAATGAGGCCGCAGCAATTTGCTGCGGAGAACCGGCCTTGAGCCCGTCCGCCCGCCACAGCCCGGCCAGCTTCAATGAGGCCGCAGCAATTTGCTGCGGAGAACCGACCTATGCCGAGAACATCCGTAACAACTTCGCCGCGCTTCAATGAGGCCGCAGCAATTTGCTGCGGAGAACCAAGCATGCGGGAGGCAAAGCGCACCAAGGCGGCGTCGCTTCAATGAGGCCGCAGCAATTTGCTGCGGAGAACCCTAAGCAATTAGCAGGTGAGCAGGATCTTCTTCTTGGAGCTTCAATGAGGCCGCAGCAATTTGCTGCGGAGAACATGGCCGAGAACGAGGCCGAACTGAACGCCACCTGCGCTTCAATGAGGCCGCAGCAATTTGCTGCGGAGAACCGGCTGGCTGCCCGTTGCGGCCGGCTGGCCGATGCCCTGCTTCAATGAGGCCGCAGCAATTTGCTGCGGAGAACCTCCTTGTCGTCAGTTGCTTGCTTTCGATACTGTTCATGCTTCAATGAGGCTGCAGCAATTTGCTGCGGAGAACCATATCACAGCGCGCCTATCCTGACCTTGATATCCTGCTTCAATGAGGCCGCAGCAATTTGCTGCGGAGAACATCAACACCCACTCGGCATCGATGTGAGACGCTTCGCTTCAATGAGGCCGCAGCAATTTGCTGCGGAGAACCAGGGTGGCCGGCCGGCGCACGAACAATGATGATCAGGCTTCAATGAGGCCGCAGCAATTTGCTGCGGAGAACCTTTAGCTGTGCGTGGACATTTGCCAGGCTCATGTCAGCTTCAATGAGGCCGCAGCAATTTGCTGCGGAGAACTTGACTGATTTGTCACCACGCCGCTTTGATACCCAGGGCTTCAATGAGGCCGCAGCAATTTGCTGCGGAGAACTTATTCAGCGCGCACAGGCCTCAGGCGAGGACATCCCGCTTCAATGAGGCCGCAGCAATTTGCTGCGGAGAACGGTGCCGGCGGGCGCGGCCGCCAGCACGGCCTTGAGGCTTCAATGAGGCCGCAGCAATTTGCTGCGGAGAACCGCTATGCGCTAACTGCAACAAGTTTGCCGATTTCGAGCTTCAATGAGGCCGCAGCAATTTGCTGCGGAGAACGTCTGCTGATCTGTCTCAGTCAACGCCGATTTCTAGCTTCAATGAGGCCGCAGCAATTTGCTGCGGAGAACCCACCTTTATGACGGACCGCATGCGCGACGTGGGCGTGCTTCAATGAGGCCGCAGCAATTTGCTGCGGAGAACCAAATTTC
>JALSHB010000222.1 GCA_026982475.1 Chromatiales bacterium | reverse complement strand
ACCCGCTGTGCGGCTCCGGCACCCTGCCCATCGAGGCGGCGCTGATCGCCGCCGATATCGCCCCCGGCCTGCGGCGCGAACACTGGGGCTTCCTCGGCTGGCTCAAGCATGAGCCGGAAGTCTGGGGCGCCTTGCTCGCCGACGCCAAACGCCGCCGCGAGGCCGGCCTGGCCCGCTGCCCGCCCATCCGCGGCTTCGACATCAGTGGCCGCGCGGTGGCCATGGCGCAACGCAATGCCGAGTTGGCCGGGCTGACGGAGCGGGTCGCATTCGCCCAGGTATCGCTGGCCGACTGCCCGCGCCCCGGCGAGGACTTCAAGCCCGGGCTGGTGGTGGCCAATCCGCCCTATGGCGAACGCCTCGGCGAGGTGGCCGAACTGCGCGGCCTGTATCGTGAACTGGGCGAGTGTCTGCTCAAGCACTACACCGGCTGGCGCGCGGCGGTGATCACCAGCGAGCGCGAGCTGGGCAAGGCCATCGGCCTGCGCGCGCGGCGCCTGCACAAGCTCTACAACGGCGCCCTGGAATGCCAACTGCTGCGCTTCGAGGTGGACCCCAAGTGGGCCATGCGGCGCGGCCCGGTGCCGACTGATCCCGACATCGCGCGCTCCTCCGGCGCGCAGATGTTCGCCAACCGCCTGCGCAAGAACCTCAAGCAGCTCGCGCGCTGGCGGCGCGACGAAGACATCCATGCCTTCCGCGCCTACGACGCCGACATGCCCGAGTACGCCCTCGCCGTGGACGTGTATGACGGCGAGGACGGCCGCCACGTGCATGTGCAGGAGTATGCCGCGCCGGCGAAGATCCCCGAGGAGAAGGTGCGTGCACGCCGCCACGAGGCCCTGTCGGTGATGCCCGAGGTGCTGGAGGTGGCGCCGGAGCATGTGCATCTCAAGCTGCGCGAGCGCCAGCGCGGCAGCAGTCAGTACGAGAAACTGCAGGACGAAAAGCGCTTTCACATCGTGCGCGAGGGGCCGTGCCGGCTGTGGGTCAACTTCGAGGACTATCTCGACACCGGCCTGTTCCTCGACCACCGCATCACCCGGCGGATGATCGGCGAGCTGTCCCGCGGCCGCGCCTTCCTCAACCTGTTCGCCTATACCGGCGTGGCCACCGTGCACGCCGCCCTGGGCGGCGCCAGCCAGACCACCACCGTGGACATGTCGAAGACCTATCTGGACTGGGCGCGGCGCAACCTGGCGCTGAACGGGATTCGCGGCCCGGCGCACCAGCTGGTGCAGGCGGACGTCACCGAATGGCTGGCGGCGCAGGCCGCGCGGCTGGAACAGGGCGATGCCGGCGAGGGCGCGCGCGGCGTGTGGGGCAAGGCCCGCCAGCGCAACGCGGCCGCTGGCGCAGACGTGGCGGCGCAGCGTTACGGGCTGATCTTCCTCGACCCGCCCACCTTCTCCAACTCCAAGCGCATGGCCGGCAGCTTCGACGTGCAGCGCGACCACGCAAGCCTGATCCGCAACGCCGTGGCCCTGCTGGACCCTGACGGGGTGCTGATCTTTTCCACGAATTTCCGCCGCTTCAGGCTGGACGAAGCGGCCCTGGCCGGCCTCGCCATCGAGGACATCTCGCGTCAGACCCTGCCCAGGGACTTCGAACGCAACCCGAAGATCCACCGCTGCTGGCGCATCACCCGGGTGGGGTGATGGGTGTTGTCGCTGATGGAAGTTGTCCGCCAGAAGTTGTCCGCCAATGAACGCCAGCCCTGAATGGGGTTGAGCATGCCGTCATTCCGGCATGTCTTTGGCCGGAATCCAGGGGTTTAAACCCCTGGACTCCGGCTTCAGCATCCCGCGTCGCCCTACCACCTGCATCCATGTAGGTGCTCGCCGGCGTGGCGTGAGGGTGCGAGCAAAAGGGCATGCCCCGGGGATGTGTATTCCCTGGGCGGAAATGGTGACCACCTGCACGGTGGTCATCGCTTTTTATCCATTGGCGTTCATTGGCGGACTCATCTCCGCACGCCGGGCATGAGAATTAAAGGGTGCAGGATGGGCCGGGCTTGATTATTCTCTGCGCTGTATCTATAAAGCGCATCTCAAGTTTAGATTCAGTCTTAATAGCTTGAGTGTTATACTAGGTCTTTCTGGATTTTCCCGCCGGCTTGGCGATCCACGCCGGCACCGTTCATTCACTCAGATTATGGAGGATACTCTCGTGGGAGTTCTCGTAGGTCGCAATGCCCCTGATTTCACCGCCCCGGCCGTACTGGGCGACGGTACCATCGTCGATGATTTCAACTTCGCCAAGGCCGTCGACGGCAAGTATGCGGTGGTGTTTTTCTATCCCCTGGACTTTACCTTTGTCTGTCCTTCCGAGCTGATCGCCTTCGATCACCGCCTGGAAGAGTTCAAGAAGCGCAACGTGGAAGTGATCGGTGTCTCCATCGATTCCCACTACACCCACAACGCCTGGCGCAATACCCCCATCAACGAGGGCGGCATCGGCCCGGTGGGCTACCCGCTGGTGGCCGACATGACGCACGCCATCTGCAAGGCCTATGACGTCGAGACCCCCGATGGCGCCGTGGCCTTCCGTGGCTCCTTCCTCATCGACAAGGAAGGCGTGGTGCGCCATCAGGTGGTCAACGACCTGCCCCTGGGCCGCAACATCGACGAGATGCTGCGCATGGTCGACGCCCTGCAGTTCCACGAGGAGAACGGCGAGGTCTGCCCGGCCAACTGGCACGAAGGCGAGAAGGGCATGAAGGATACCCCGGAAGGCGTCGCCGAGTACCTGGCGGAGAACGCCGACAAGCTGTAAGCGATCCCCCGTATCGCAGAACAAGAAAGGCCGCTCAGTGACCGGCCTTTTTTGTTGGGACCTGAACCTACGGATTGAGGCTGGATTCAGCGCAGCAGTCGCTCGGGCAGGGGGTTGTCGCCCAGCTCCGGGCGCGGCGGCACCTGCAGGTAATAGCCCTGTTCGGTCAGCGATTGCATGACCCTTTTCACGTCCGCCTGCGCCAGCTTGCGTTCCTCGCTGAGCTCCAGGGTGATCACCAGGCGCAGCTCGCCGAGCATCTTCAGCAGGTCTTCCGGCACGCGCGCGAAGTCGTCCTCGCGTTCGACGTAGAGGTAGTGGTCTTCCTTGCGGGAACCCTTGTAGATGGCGCAGTTCATGGCAATGGATCTGGTGGCTGCAAAGCGGGGGATTCTAGCGCATGGCGTGCGAGGGGGTAAGTGCGGGCTTGAGGTTTTCCGGCGGCTGCCGCTATTGCTTCTGCCGGTGTCTGCTCATCACGTGACCGGTGCAAACGCGACATGGATGAAAGAGATACAAAGTACATGATCGATCAATTCAAGCGCCTGTTCTCTGCGCCGGGGGATACGCCGGGGGACGCGCCGGAAGGCACACCAGTCCTGCCGCTGGACGATGTCGAGCACGCGTATTGTTCGGCGCTGCTGAGCGCCGGCGAGCCCCTGGACGCGCCGCTCAGTGATTTCGAGGAGCGGGTGCTCGGTGAAGTCGGCGCCCTGCTGGCGTCGCCGGAGGCGGCCTGCGAGGCCCTGCCGCGCCTGCCCGACGTGTTGCCCAGGCTGATGAAATCACTGCGCGACGAGCGCGCCTCGTGGGAAGAGATCGCCCACGTGGTGGGACAGGACGCCCTGCTGGTGGCGGAGGTGCTGCGCCTGGCCAACAGCCCCTGCTTCCGCGCCGCGGCCAGGATCACCTGCCTGGAGCAGGTGGTGATGCAGCTGGGGCTGGTGGGCCTGCGCGAGGTGGTGGTCACGGTGTCGCTGAAACCGATCATGCAGCTGGATGGCGGGCGTTATTACCGGCAGGCGGGGCGCAGGGTCTGGTCGCAGGCGCTGGCGGCGGCGGTGGCCTGCCGCAGCCTGGCCATGAGCCGGCAGGCGAGCCGCTTCGAGGCCTATCTCGCCGGGCTGGTGCACAACGTCGGCATGGTGTTGGTGGTGCAGGCCCTGCAGGGGCTGGCGCAGGACGGCGAGACCCCCCGTTCCGTGCAGTTTCGTGAGCGGATCCAGCCCCTGGTGAAACGGCTTTCCTGCCTGGTCGCCCGCCACTGGGACCTGCCGGCGCTCAGCGTGGAGGCCCTGCGCGAGCGGGCCGAGCCCGCGGCGGGTGCGCCCTCGCCGCTGGGCGGAATATTGCAGCAGGGCATCCAGCTGAGCATGCTGCAGGGCCTGATCGACGATGGTCGACTCGAGGATCCCGCGCCCTATCTGCGGTCCCTGCCGGAAGGCGACCGCCACGCCTGCGAGCAGGCCCTGAGCGAGATCGAGGCCCACGCCCGCAGTCTTTGATCACCCGGCGCGATTCCCACACTTCCTTCGTGGCTGTACAAGCCGCAAACTCTTGGCTATAGGTTTAGTCAGGCGCTGATGGCGCATGGCTGAAGAGGAGGAATGATCATGGCCGTTGCAATGACGTTACAGGAATATCTCGATCGTTGGGGTGTGGAATATGACGTATTGCGCCATAGACACAGCAGCAGCCTGGAAACCGCGGAGGCGGCGCACATTCCCGGCGCCAAGCTGGCCAAGTGCGTGATGACCGAGGACTATCGCGGCTATTTGATGGTGGTGGTTCCGGCCGATCATCAGGTGGCGTTCGATCTGCTGGACGAGGCGCTGGACCGGCGCCTGGAGCTGGCCACGGAGGAGGAGCTGGAAGACCTCTTCAGCGATTGCGAGACCGGGGCGATCCCGCCGCTGGGTGAGGCCTATGGCATCGATGTGGCGCTGGACGAAAGCCTGGCCAATTGCGACGAGGTGTTCTTCGAGGCCGGCAACCACAATGAGCTGATCCACCTCAGCGGCGAGGACTTCCGCGACCTGATGGTGGGCGCCCGCCGGGGCCGTTTCAGCGCCCACCTGTGAGGCGCGGCGGGCCGCTCAGGTGTTGCGGCGCTGGCGCACGGCGCTGGCCAGTTCACGCAGCAGGGGCTCGCTGTCTTCCCAGCCGATGCAGGCGTCGGTGATGCTCTGGCCGAACACCAGGTCCTGTCCTTCTTCCACGTCCTGCCGGCCCGCCACCAGGTGGCTCTCGATCATGGCGCCGATGATGTCGCGGTTGCCGGCGGCGATCTGCCCGGCCACGTCGCGGCCCACCTCGATCTGGCGTTCATGCTGCTTGCGGCTGTTGGCGTGGCTGAAGTCGATCATCAGGCGTGGCGGCAGGCCGGCCTTCTGCATTTCCCTCGCCGCCTGTGCGACGCTGGCGGCATCGTAATTGGGCTCACGCCCGCCACGCAGGATGATGTGGCAGTCCTCGTTGCCGGTGGTGGCGAAGATGGCGGAATGCCCGGCCTTGGTGAGCGACAGGAAATAGTGCGGCTGGCTGGCGGCCCACACCGCGTCGATGGCGATCTTCAGGGTGCCGTCGGTGCCGTTCTTGAAGCCCACGGGGCAGGACAGACCGGAGGCCAGCTCGCGGTGCGCCTGGCTTTCCGTGGTGCGGGCGCCGATGGCGCCCCAGCTGATCAGGTCCGAGATGTACTGCGGGGTGATCAGGTCGAGGAACTCGGTGCCGGCCGGGATGCCCATATTGTTGACGTCCAGCAACACCTTGCGCGCCAGCTTCAGGCCCCGGTTGATCTCGAAGCTGCCGTTGAGGTGCGGGTCGTTGATCAGGCCCTTCCAGCCCACCGTGGTGCGCGGCTTCTCGAAGTAGATGCGCATCACGATCAGCAGCTCGTCGGCCAGCTCGTCGCGCACGCGCTTCAGGCGCTGGGCGTATTCCAGCGCGGCCTCGGGGTCGTGGATGGAGCAGGGGCCGATGACCACCAGCAGGCGGTCGTCCTCGCGGGTGAGGATGCGGTGAATGGCCTCGCGGGTGGTGGCCGTGGTCTCGGCGGCGGTGTCGCTGATGGGGTATTCGGCGAGGACTTCGGCCGGGGCGACGACCTCTTTGATGGCCTTGATGCGCAGGTCGTCGGTCTTGTATTTCGTGGGCATGGGTTTACTTGCTTGGTCACGCGTGGCGTGGTTTGTGGTTAACGTGCAATTGTCGCCGATTCGGGCGCCTGCGTCGAGGTGACAGGGGGTGTCCGGGTCAATTCGTGGCGCGCAGGAAGGCCGGTATCTCGCTGACCAGCCACCAGCGCTTCTGCTCTTCGTCGTATTCCCATTTCTGCCGGTCGGTAACCTCGCGCTCGCGGGGCGAGTCGAGCAGGTAATAATGGATCTTGACCACCTGGGTGTAGCGCTGCTTGTCGATGGAGAGGTCGGTGCTGAGCACCTTGTATTGCGTCACGCGGAGATTCTTCAGGGACTGGGGCGCCGTGGGACGCTCCTCGTCCTTCCACTGGCGGAAGGCGTAGACGGCATCGAACTGCCCCCAGCGGATCGCCCGGTCATAGTTCTTCAGGGTGCGGTCCAGGTCGTCCATGCGTCCCGAGGTGGTGGCGCAGGCGCCGAGCAGAAGGGCGGGCAGCAACAGCCACAGGGTCTTTGCGGGGATGAGTTTGGGCATGCCGGGTTCCTGTTGCGGAAGGTGTGTGGTGGATTCGTTGTGACCAGAGCCTACGGATTCAGGTTATACCACAAACGCCCCCGTTCAAGTTCCAGCCGCCCCTTGCCGATGGGTCTGGCGTAAGCCTCACCCCAACGCACGGTGGTAGAAAGCCAGTGAAAGCCAGTCCAGCGGACACCGAAACCCTCTCCGGCCTGATCCCCTTCAACGGATGCAATGAAGACGAGCTGATCGTGCTGGCCGATCATGCCTGGGTGATCGATGTGCGCAAGGGGCATGTGCTTGCCGAGCTGGGCAGCAGCGACGAATGGGACTACTACCTGCTGAAGGGCATCCTGCATCTGATCTCGGCAGACGGCAAGGTGCTGGAGATCAGGGCCGGAACCGAGGCCGCGCGGCACCCGGTCGCCCATCTGCAGCCGCGCAAGTACACCATCCGGGCGCAGACCCCGGTACAGTTCCTGCGCGTGCAGAAGGCGCTGCTGGCAAGCCTGAAGTATGCGCCCAGCAAACAGCAAGTGTGCATGCTGGTGGAGGAGGAAGAACAGCAGGGGATGAGCGAGCACCCCCTGTATGTGGAAATCCAGGACGACCTGCTCAACGACCGCCTGGTGTTGCCCAGCCTGCCGGACATCGCCGTGCGGATTCGCCATCTGATCGACCGGGAAGAGGCCTCCGTGCAACAGGTCGCCAGGCTGGTGCAGACGGATCTGGCGATCAGCGCCAAGCTGATGAAGATCGCCAACGGCGCGCTCTATCATGGCCTGCGGCCCGTGGAGAGCTGCCTGCAGGCCGTCTCCCGGCTGGGACTGGAATCGACGCGCAACCTGGTGGTGGGCTTCGTCCTGCGCAACCTGTTCAAGGAGAAGATCCACAGCCCCCTGCTCGCGCGGCGGGTCCAGCAATTGTGGGAGCACAGCGTCGAAGTGGGCGCCATCGCCCAGGTGCTGGCGGAGGTGACGCCGGGGATGAGTCCCGACGAGGCCCTGCTGGTCGGCCTGCTGCACGACATCGGCGAACTGGTGATCCTGTCCTATGCCGAAAACTACCGGGAAGTGGCCAAAGACCCCGCCGCCCTGAATCGGCTGATTGCCGAACTGAAGGGAGAGCTGGGTGG
>JALSHB010000221.1 GCA_026982475.1 Chromatiales bacterium | reverse complement strand
CCGCGAGCTGTTCGAACTGGACGACGACGGCCTCTAGCGAGTCCGCCCCCTCCGGCCCGGCCGCCCGGCAGATTCCATCGCGCAGTCCCCCACACAGAGCATCACCATGAAACCGTCCATCCACCACAAGCTGGAAACCCTCGGCGAACGCCTCGAAGAGATCAGCGGCCTGCTCGCCGATCCGGGCGTGATCGGCGACCAGAAACAGTTCCGCGAGCTGTCGCAGGAATACGCGCAGATCGAGCCCGTGGCCCGGTGCTTCGCCGACTACCGCCAGGCGCTGGCCGACATCGAAGAGGCCGAGGCCCTGCTGGCCGACGAGGACCCGGAGATGCGCGCCATGGGCGAGGAGGAACTGAAGGCCGCGCGCGAGCGCCGCGACGCCCTGGAGCTGGAACTGCAAAAGCTGCTGCTGCCCACCGACCCCAACGACAACAGCAACATCTTCCTCGAAATCCGCGCCGGCACCGGCGGCGACGAGGCGGCGCTGTTCGCCGGCGACCTGTTCCGCATGTACGCGCGCTACGCCGAGCGCCGCCACTGGCAGGTCGAGATCCTCTCCGAGAGCCCCGGCGAGCACGGCGGTTACAAGGAGATCATCCTGCGCATCATCGGTCAGGGGGCGTATTCACGGCTCAAGTTCGAGTCCGGCGGCCACCGCGTGCAGCGCGTACCGGAGACGGAATCCCAGGGGCGCATCCACACCTCCGCCTGCACCGTGGCGGTGATGCCCGAAGTGGCCGAGGTGGAACAGATCGAAATCAACCCCGCCGACCTCAAGGTCGACACCTTCCGCGCCTCCGGCGCCGGCGGCCAGCACGTCAACAAGACCGACTCCGCGATCCGCATCACCCACCTGCCCACTGGCACCGTGGTGGAATGCCAGGACGAACGCTCCCAGCACAAGAACCGCGCCCGCGCCATGTCCCTGCTGGCGGCGAAGATCACCAATGCCGAGCGCGAAAAACAGGAGGCCGAACAGGCCGCCACGCGCAAGTCGCTGGTCGGTACAGGCGACCGCTCCGGGCGCATCCGCACCTACAACTTCCCCCAGGGCCGCATCACCGACCACCGCATCAACCTCACCCTCTACAAGCTCGACGAAGTGCTACAGGGCGACCTCGACCCGATCATCGAGCCGCTGGTCAACGAGCACCAGATTCAGCAGCTGGCGGAGCTAGGGGAGGAGAATTGAGCCATGGCAGCCAGCTTGCCGGCGCAGCCATGATCATTGAAACCGTTCTGCAACAGGCCAGTCACAAGCTGGCCACCGTAACCGAGACATCGCGCCTGGAGGCAGAAATCCTCCTCGCCCACGTCCTCGGCAAGAGCCGCACCTGGCTGCGCACCTGGCCGGAGCATGTACCCAGCACCGGACAGCAACGGCGCTTCCACGAACTGCTGGCGCGCCGCGCCGCCGGCGAGCCCGTCGCCCATCTCACCGGCGAGCGTGATTTCTGGGACATGACCCTGCGCGTTACCCCGGACACCCTGATCCCGCGCCCGGAGACCGAACGGCTGGTGGAGCTGGCCCTGGAGCGCATCCCGCAGGAGGCCGACTGGCGCATCGCCGACCTCGGCACCGGCAGCGGCGCCATCGCCCTCGCCCTGGCGCGCGAACGGCCCGCCTGCCACGTCATCGCCACGGACCTCTCCGCTGACGCCCTGCGGGTCGCACGCGGCAATGCCGAAAATCTGGGTGTCGGCAACCTCGAATTCCGCCATGGCCCCTGGCTGGCGCCACTGGCGGGCGAAAAGCTGTCGCTGATCGCCAGCAACCCGCCCTACGTGCATCCCGACGATCCACACCTCACGCGTGGCGACCTGCGCTTCGAACCCGCCAGCGCCCTTGGCTCCGCCCCCGATGGCCTGCGCGACATCCGCGAGATCGCCCACGCCGCCCGGGCGCATCTGATGCCCGGCGGCTGGCTGCTGCTGGAACACGGCTACGACCAGGGCCCGGCCGTCCGTGACATTCTCGCCATCCAGGGCTACGGCGAACTGGCCACACACACCGACCTGAGCGGCCACGAACGCGTCACCCTCGGCCGCCGCCCGGCTTGAAATCCCCGCCGGGCCGACTAGGCTCAAGGTATGCCGGACTCAGTTCTCCCCAGCGAAGAACCCAAACAGCGCGAGATTCGCTTCTGCACCTTCGACCCCGCCGCCACACCGGCGCGCGACGCCGCCCAGCTGCTGCTCAAGGCACCGGGCGTGGAGACCGTGCAGGCCCTCACCCGCGACAGTCTGCAGATCCACTACCGGCTCACCCAGATCAGCCTGCAGATCATCGAGGAATCCCTCAGCGAACTGGGCTTCCACCTGGACAACAGCCTGCTGTGCCGCATGAAGCGTTCCCTCATCTACTATTGCGAAGAAACCGAGCTGGCCAACATGGGCCGCAGCCACGACAAGGCCAACGCCACCCTCGACATCTTCATCAACTGCTACCAGCAGCAGCCCCATGGTTGCCGCGACTGCCGTCCCAAGCATCTGCGCGGCTATTCCTGAGCGTTTTCCCGACTGTGACCCGCAGTTGATTTGCCGCCCGCGGGCAAACACAATGTCCCCATGAACGACGAACAACTCCTGCGCTACAGCCGCCAGATCATGCTGCCCGCCATGGATTTCGAGGGACAGCAGCGCCTGCTGGACGGCCACGCCCTGATCATCGGCCTCGGAGGCCTCGGCTCGCCGGTGGCCATGTATCTGGCGGCCGCCGGCGTGGGCCATCTGACCCTGGCGGATTTCGATACCGTGGACCTGTCCAACCTGCAACGCCAGATCGCCCACGGCAGTTCCGACATCGGCCGGCCCAAGGTGGAATCCGCGGCCGACAGCCTGCGCGCCCTGAATCCCGATACCCGGATCGACACCCTGCAGGAAAAACTGGAAGGCGAAGCCCTGCGGAAAGCGGTGCGGGCCGCCGATATCGTCTTGGACGCCAGCGACAACTTCACCACCCGCTTCGCCGTTAATGCCGCCTGCGTGGCCGAAGGGACGCCGCTGGTCTCCGGCGCCGCGGTGGCGCTGGACGGCCAGGTCACGGTGTTCAGCAATGATGCCGATAGCCCCTGCTATCGCTGCCTCTATGACGACAGGCCCGACGACGGCCCGCAGGGCAGCTGGGCCAATTGCAGCGCCAGCGGCGTGCTGGCGCCGCTGGTGGGGGTGATCGGCAGCATGCAGGCGCTGGAGGCCATCAAGCTGCTGGCGGGTATCGGCAAACCCCTGGCCGGTCGCCTGCTGATCCTCGATGCCGCCCGCCTGGAGTGGCGGGAAATGCGTTACCGCAGGGATGCCCATTGCCCGGTCTGCGCCGCGGCCGATTAGGGCCTGCCAACACGTATTGCCTCGCCGCGGTGGCGCAGCAAGCGTTGACAGACCCGAGTATCCCTGGAGAACACATGCCCCAGATTCATTTTCCCCGCCCCCTCATCAACCAGATCCTGCAGCAGGCCCAGCAGGCCGAAGACAGCGAGATCTGCGGACTGGTTTCCGCCCGCAACGGCCAGCCCGTACGCTGCTACCCGGTGGCCAACACCGCCGGTCAGCCCGAACAACGCTTCCTCATGGACCCCCAGCAACAGATCGAGGCCCTGCGCCAGATGCGCGAACGGGGCGAGGAGCTGTTCGCCATCTACCATTCCCACCCCCACGCACCCGCCCTGCCCTCGGCCACGGACCTGCGCGAGGCGGCCTATCCCGACGCCCTCTACATCATCATCTCCCTGGCCACCGAAGGCACCCTAGAGATGCGCGGCTTTCGCCTGCAAGGGGGCGCCGTCGAGGACGTGGAGCTTGTCGTCGATTAGCGCCCTGAACCGGCGGATTCAGGACAGAAAAGGGGAAAACACACCGCCAGGCCAGCAGGCCGGCATCAGTGGCGCAGCGAGGGATTGGCCGACACGGGGGCATCGGCAAACAACGCCTCCGCATCGACGGCATCGAAGACATATTTCTGGTTACAGAACTCGCAGGTCACATCCACCGAGCCGCGCTCGGCGATGATATCGAGCACCTCGTCGTGGCCAAGCATGCGCAGGGTATTCTGCACCCGCTCCAGCGAACAACTGCAGCGGAACGCCATCGGCAAGGCCTCGAACAGGCGCACGTCCTCCTCATAAAAGAGTCGATGCAGGATCTCGTGGGCGTCCAGTCCCAACAGCTCCTCGCCCTTCACCGTATCCGCCAGCTGCACCACCCGCGGCCAGGCGTCGGCATCCTCATCCTCGTCCTGAGCCGGCATGCGCTGCACCAGCAGGCCGGCCGCGGACTGGGCATTGGCCACCAGCCAGAGACGGGTCTCCAGCTGCTCGGACTGGGCCAGGTAACACTCGATGGCATCGGCAATGCTGTCGCCCGCCACATCCACCACGCCCTGATAGCGTTCGCCACTGCGGCGCTGCTCGATGGTGATCACCAGCTGTCCGCTGCCCATCAACTGTGGCAGCGTGCCGGCCTCGACATCGCCCGTCCAATGCAACAGCCCGCGCATCAGGCGCTCACTGCTGCACTCCACCACCCCCAGCGTCACCGGTCCGGAGCCCTGCAATTGCAGGCTCAGCGAGCCCTCGAAATTGAGCCGCGCCGTCAGCAGCGCCGCGGCCACCATGAGCTCACCCAGCAGACTGCGCAACGGCGCCGGATACGCATGACGCTTCAGTACCTCGCGCCAGGTGGCGTCGAGGTGCACCACGTCACCGCGAATGGCGGCATGCTCGAAGAGGAAATTGTGCAGGGTGTCGCGTTCTTTCATAGGATTGTTTTCATTCACCACAGAGACACGGAGGACACAGAGAAGAACGGATTGGTTCCCGCCAAGGCACAGCGCACGCAAAGGAAATCATTTATCCTGTTAGTTGCAAAAAAACAGATCAAAAATCGTGCGCATTCCGGCATTTCCAGGCGTTACTGTATGTGGCGCCCTTTCTGCAGGCGTTCACTGCTAGCGCGATCCAGCGACAGAGACCGGAACAAGACGACGTGTAAAGCCGAGTTTGTCGCCGGGAATGGCATGAAACGCAGAGTTTTATTTGCATTGAAAGGGTTTCCTTTGCGTCCTTTGCGCCTCTGCGGTCTTGGCGTTGAATCTCGTGGTCGATTCCACATCCCGTGTCGCCGGCTGTTTGCACACGAATTTAGCTGCGACTGGGTTATGTCTCATTCTTTCTTTGCGTCTCTGCGCCCTGGCGAGAAATATTTCTTTTTTCTCCGTGAACTCCGTGTCTCTGTGGTGAAAAAGGCTTTCCGTAAAATCAGCCGTTGAGCTTGGCCTTGAGCAGTTCGTTGACCTGTTGCGGATTGGCCTTGCCCTTGGTGGCCTTCATCACCTGGCCGACGAAGAAGCCGAACAGCTTGTCCTTGCCGCCGCGGTACTGTTCCACCTGCCCCGGGTTGGCGGCAATGATCTCGTCGATGATGGGCTCGATGGCACTGGCATCGGTGATCTGCTTCAGGCCCTTGGCCTCGATGACCGCATCGGCATCGCCTTCGCCGGCCCACATGGCCTCGAACACTTCCTTGGCGATCTTGCCGGAGATGGTGTTGTCGCTGATGCGCAGGATCATGCCGCCGAGCATTTGCGCCGTGACCGGGCTGTCGGTGATGTCCTGACCGCTTTTGTTGAGGGCCGCGGTCAGCTCGCCCATCACCCAGTTGGCGGACAGCTTGGCAACGCCATTGGCGGCCACCACCACGGCCTCGAAGTATTCGGCGATCTCGCGCGAGGCGGTGAGCACGCCGGCATCGTAGGCGCTGAGTTCGAACTGCTCGACGAAGCGCTGACGCTTCTCGTCCGGCAGTTCCGGCAGGCCGGCCTTCACCTCGTCGAGAAAGGCCGGCTCGATCACCACCGGCAGCAGATCGGGGTCGGGGAAGTAACGATAATCGTTGGCCTCTTCCTTGCTGCGCATGGCGCGGGTGATGTCCTTGTCGGCATCGTACAGGCGCGTTTCCTGCACGATCTCGCCGCCACCTTCGAGCACGTCGATCTGGCGCTCTATCTCGAAGTTGATGGCCTTTTCGACGAAACGGAAGGAATTGATGTTTTTCAGTTCGGTGCGGGTGCCCAGCTCCTGCTGACCCATGGGGCGCACGGAGACGTTGGCGTCACAACGGAAGCTGCCTTCCTGCATGTTGCCGTCGCAGATCTCCAGGTAGCGCACCAGCGAGTGGATCTTGCGCATGTAGGCCACCGCCTCCTTGGCCGAGCGCATGTCCGGCTCGGAGACGATCTCCAGCAACGGCGTGCCGGCGCGATTGAGGTCGATGCCGGTCATGCCGTGGAAGTCCTCGTGCAGGGACTTGCCGGCGTCCTCTTCCAGATGCGCGCGGGTCACGCCGATGCGCTTGGTGCCGCCGTCTTCCAGGTCGATGTCGATATGACCGCCCTCGACGATGGGCAACTCGTACTGGCTGATCTGGTAGCCCTTGGGCAGGTCCGGGTAGAAATAATTCTTGCGCGCGAACACCGAGCGCGGCGCCACCCGCGCGCCGATGGCCAGGCCGAACTTGGCGGCCATGCGCACCACCTCCTTGTTCAGCACCGGCAGCACCCCGGGCAGGCCCAGGTCCACGGCGCAGGCCTGGGTATTGGGCGCGGCGCCGTAGGCGGTGGAGGCGCCGGAGAAGATCTTGCTCTTCGTGGCAAGCTGGGCATGGATCTCCAGCCCGATGACGACTTCCCAATTCATGATTTATCTAGCCTCGTATTTTTCAACGCAAAGGCGCAAAGACGCAAAGCGCGCAAAGGAAAAGACAGGATAGGAAGATGAACGGTGTTTCTGTTTTTGCGCACTACTTCTTTTGCGCACCACTTCCAATTCAGAATCTTTGCGTCCTTTGCGTCTTTGCGCCTTTGCGTTGGTTTTTCAATTCACTCGAACCCGCGCGGCGCCCGCAGATGCCAGTCGGTGGCCTGCTGGAACTGGTGCGCCACGTTGAGCAGGCGCGCCTCGTCGAAGTAGTTGCCGATGAGCTGCAGGCCCACCGGCAGGCCGTCGACGAAGCCGGCGGGGATGGACATGCCCGGCAAGCCGGCGAGGTTGGTGGCGATGGTGTAGATGTCCGACAGGTACATGCTCACCGGGTCGTCGCTCTTGGCGCCGAGGGCGAAGGCCACGTCGGGGGCGGTAGGGCCCATGATTACGTCCACCGACTCGAAGGCCTGCTTGAAGTCATCGCTGATGAGCCGGCGCATCTTCTGCGCCTTCAAATAGTAAGCGTCGTAATAACCGGCGGACAGGGCATAGGTACCGATCATGATGCGACGCTTGACCTCGGGACCGAAGCCCTCGCCGCGCGAGCGTTTGTACAGGTCTTCCAGATCCTTCGGCTCTTCGCAGCGGTAGCCGAAGCGCACGCCGTCGAAACGCGACAGGTTGGAGGAGCACTCCGCCGGCGCGACCACATAATAGGTGGGCACCGACAATTCCAAGTTAGGCAGACTGACCTCGATCACTTCCGCGCCTAACTGCTTGTATTGATCGATGGCGGCCTCGATCACCTGTGCCACCTCGGCACGCAGGCCCTCGCCGAAGTATTCCCTGGGCAGGCCGATGCGCAGGCCGTCCAGCGGGCGGTCCAGGTCGGCACTGTAGTCCGGCACCTCGCGCTCGACGCTGGTGGA
>JALSHB010000220.1 GCA_026982475.1 Chromatiales bacterium | reverse complement strand
GTTAAAATATAGCCCCTTCATTTCAGCTCCATTCACGTTACATGAAATTAGCAGTACTAAAAACATTGCTAAGTTGTTAATTTTAAGAAATATACTCATTTTTTCACATAACGTCGCCCATAACCGGAATTTTACCGCGTGGTTTGCTTGTGCTAGGCTTTTTTAGCACAAGCAAACCACGCGGTAAAATGTCCGAGTTGATGGGCCTTGTTAGCGGTGAATCTACCAATTGACTATCTAAATACCGAGACTTCATTTCTTGTTCTTTAATCTAGGAATGTTCAACCCGCAAGTGCGAAATAAAAGATCATAGTTCTCTTCTTCAGCCAGCCGCAACGCTTGAATATACCACTTAGCTTCGTATATTTCTTGTGCGTGATATTTTTCAAACTCTTTCCTGAGCCACTTCCTGAAGCTCACAACTTTATCTGTATATTCTGAGACAGGAGCAATAATTGGGATATCTTTATCGAAGCCCTCCAAATACTTCTTTGCTTGATTGGGAAGACGCCCCCAATCAAGTAATGACTCTTTATGGATAAAAGTTGAGTTATAAGGCCCACTTCCCGTGAGATCATGCTGAGTTATGACGCCTATTGGACTCTTGTGTACACAATAATTTCTAAGAGCTTCAATAAAAGAGGTGAGTGGATCATCTAAAAATATTCGTTTAACCTCGTCCTCATATACCTTTAGTAAAGATGTGCCCTTATACCAAGAGCGCATACTAATTCTGGTATGTTCAACAAGTGATTTTGATGAAACCAAATAATTATGAAGATGCCTTACAAAATGCCCGTGAATCGAGGACGAATAATCATGGTCTTTAAACATTTCAAACGCAACATCTACGCCTTGTGTTGAATTGGAATATTCATCTAGAACTTTATAATTTTCTTCAAAAATGAATAGGCAGTAATCCAACCAGTCAAGCCGATTTGATACTTCATATCCTTTAGTCTTTAAAAATTCTTCGTGGAGCCATAATTGAAGCTTTCCTTTATCTATATCCATACTCCACCTTGCCGCCTTCAAACCGCTAACTATAATTCTGTTTAAAAAGTGGGTTGTTGCAACAGCTCATTTTTGTCCGATAAAATCCTCCTGCGACTTTAACTCGTTGATTTTCAATCTGCCGGCCTGTGGTTACGGGTCGGTATTTCATGGAGGAAACGGGTCTATGGATCAGACCACCAAACCCCGTCTGCTTGACCAGGTGCGTGAGCGTTGCCGGGTGAAGCATTACAGCATCCGCACGGAGAAGCGTTATGTTGACTGGATCCGTCGGTTTATTCTCTTTCACGACAAGCGCCACCCTGCCCGCATGGGGGCGCGGGAGGTGGAGGCGTTTCTGACGCATCTGGCGGTGAATCGAAATGTGGCGCCATCGACGCAGAATCAGGCGCTGGCGGCGATTCTTTTTCTCTACAAGGAGGTTCTGGAAATCGAGTTCCCCTGGCTCGACGGCGTAACGCGGGCGAAGAAGCCGCCGCGGCTGCCGGTGGTGCTGACCCCGGCGGAGGTGCGCGGGGTGCTGGTGCAGCTGGATGGGGTCCACCACTTGGTGGCGTCGTTGCTCTACGGTTCCGGACTGCGGCTGATGGAGGCGATACGGCTGCGGGTGAAGGATGTGGATTTTGCGCGGCTGGAGGTCACGGTGCGCGATGGCAAGGGCGGGAAGGACAGGCGTACGATGCTGCCGGGCTCGCTGGTGGAGCCGCTGGAGCGACAACGGGATAAGGTTCGCATCCTCCATGAGCAGGACCGCCGCGATGAAATAGCGCCAGTCTATCTGCCCTATGCACTGGCGCGCAAGTATCCCAATGCGGGGCGTGAGTTGGGCTGGCAGTATCTATTTCCGGCGCGCAGGCTTTCCCGGGACCCACGCAGCGGAGTCGTGAGGCGCCATCACCTGAACGAGAAGTCCTTTCAGCGGGCGATCAAGCAGGCCGTTCGCGCGGCGGGGCTGAGCAAGCCTGCCTCCAGCCATACCCTGCGTCATTCCTTTGCCACGCATCTGCTGGAAAATGGCTATGACATCCGCACGGTGCAGGAGCTGCTCGGGCACCAGGATGTGCGCACCACGCAGATCTACACCCATGTGTTGAATCGCGGCGGGCATGCCGTGCGCAGCCCGCTCGATGTGGCCGGATGCTGAGTTGGCGGGGCCGCGTCAGGCGAGGGTGACCGGCATCACCTTGTCCGCCACGTCCTTGTATTCCGCAATCTGGTGGAAGTTGAGATAACGATAAATCTCGCCCTCCATGGGTTTCAGGTGCTCCACTGCCGCCATGTATTCCGCCACGCTGGGCAGGGCGCCCTTGGCGGCGACCACGGCGGCCAGTTCGGCGGATGACAGATAGACATTGGCGCCCTTGCCCAGCCGGTTGGGGAAATTGCGGGTGGAGGTGGAGACGACGGTGGCGCCGTCGCGCACCCGTGCCTGGTTGCCCATGCACAGGGAGCAGCCGGGCATTTCGGTGCGCGCGCCGACGCGGCCGAAGATGGCGTAGTAGCCTTCTTCCGTGAGCTGGTGTGCGTCCATCTTGGTGGGCGGGGCGATCCACAGGCGGGTGGGCACGGCGCCGGTACTTGCAGCGTGAGCTTCCAGCACCTTGCCGGCGGCGCGGTAGTGGCCGATGTTGGTCATGCAGGAGCCGATGAAGACTTCGTCGATCTTTTCGCCGGCCACTTCCGACAGGGGTTTGATGTCGTCGGGGTCGTTGGGGCAGGCCAGCAGGGGCTCGGTGATCTCGGCCAGGTCGATGTCGATGATCGCGGCGTATTCGGCGTCGGCATCGGGCTCCAGCAGTTGCGGGTCGTCGAGCCAGGCCTGCATGGCGTCGATGCGGCGCTGCAGGGTGCGCTGGTCTTCATACCCTTCGGCGATCATCCACTTCAGCAGGGTGATGTTGGATTCGAGGAATTCCTCGATGGGCTCACGGTTGAGGCGCACGGTGCAGCCGTTGGCGGAGCGCTCGGCGGAGGCGTCGGAGAGTTCGAAGGCCTGTTCCACCTTGAGGTCCGGCAGGCCCTCGATCTCCAGCACGCGGCCGGAGAAGATGTTTTTCTTGCCTTCCTTCTCCACCGTCAGCAGGCCCTTTTGAATGGCCACATAGGGGATGGCGTTGACCAGGTCGCGCAGGGTGATGCCGGGCTGCATCTCACCGGTGAAGCGCACCAGCACGGACTCGGGCATGTCCAGCGGCATCACGCCGAGGGCGGCGCCGAAGGCCACCAGGCCGGAGCCGGCGGGGAAGCTGATGCCGATGGGGAAGCGGGTGTGGGAGTCGCCGCCGGTGCCGACGGTGTCGGGCAGGATCATGCGGTTGAGCCAGGAGTGGATGACGCCGTCGCCGGGGCGCAGGCTGACGCCGCCGCGGTTCTGGATGAACTCGGGCAGTTCGTGCTGCAATTTGATGTCCACCGGCTTGGGATAGGCGGCGGTGTGGCAGAAGCTCTGCATCACCAGGTCGGCGGAGAAGCCGAGGCAGGCCAGTTCCTTGAGTTCGTCGCGGGTCATGGCGCCGGTGGTGTCCTGGGAGCCGACGGTGGTCATGCGCGGCTCACAGTAGGTGCCGGGGCGGATGCCCTCGACGCCGCAGGCGCGGCCCACCATCTTCTGCGCCAGGGTGTAGCCCTTGCCCGTGTCTGTGGCGGGCTGCGGGCGCGTGAACACCTCGGAGGGCTCCAGGCCCAGGGCCTCGCGGGTCTTGTCGGTGAGCGAGCGGCCGATGATCAGCGGGATGCGGCCGCCGGCGCGCACTTCGTCGGCCAGTGTGGTGGGCCGCAGCTCGAAGGTGGAGACGGTCTCGCCGGCCTCGTTGGTGATCTTGCCCTGGTAGGGATGAATGGTGATGACATCGCCCATTTCCAGTTGGCTCACGTCGCACTCGATGGGCAGGGCGCCGGAATCCTCGGCGGTATTGAAGAAGATGGGGGCGATGGCGCCACCGAGTATCACTCCACCCTGGCGCTTGCCGGGCACGTAGGGGATGTCGTGCCCCATGTGCCATAACACGGAGTTGATGGCCGACTTGCGCGACGAGCCGGTGCCCACCACGTCGCCCACATAGGCCAGCGGGTGGCCCTTGGCCTTCAGTTCCTCGATCTTTTGCAGGCCGTCAGGCATCTTGGCGGCGAGCATGGCCTTGGCGTGCAGCGGGATATCCGGCCGGCTCCAGGCCTCGGAGGCGGGTGAGAGATCGTCGGTATTGGTTTCGCCCGGCACCTTGAACACGGTAACGGTGATCTGCTCGGGCAGGGGGTCGCGCCGGGTGAACCACTCGGCATTGGCCCAGGCGTCGACCACTTCCTTGGCCCAGCTGTTGGTCTTGGCCTTGTGGATCACGTCGTGATAGGCGTCGAACACCAGCAGGGTGCGCGACAGGGCATGGGCGGCGATGGGCGCCATGGCCTCATCGTCGAGCAGGTTCACCAGCGGCTCGATGTTGTAGCCGCCAAGCATGGTGCCCAGCAGCTTGGTGGCCTGCTTGCGGTCGATGAGCGGAGAGCTGATGTCGCCACGCGCCACGGCGTCGAGGAAACCGGCCTTGACGTAGGCGGCCTGGTCCACGCCCGGCGGCACGCGGTGGGTCAGCAGATCGACCAGGGTCTGCCCTTCGCCGGCCGGCGGTTTCTTCAGCAGCGCCACCAGTTCCGCTACCTGTTCGGCATTCAGTGGCAGAGGGGGCAGGCCCTGTTGGGCGCGTTCTTCGACGTGTTGGCGATAGGCTTCGAGCATGTGTTTTCCTGTGTCTGATGTGGGCGGCGGCGCCCGCAAGCGTCGTGGGAGCGGACCCTTGGGCCGCGATGACCATGGTGCGAAAAACCTTCGCGGCCCAAGGGCCCGCTCCTATGGTGTCGTTCTCGATGCCGCGGGAGTCAGGCGGCAAATGGCGGACGATTATAGCCGATCCACCCCCCTGCGGGCGAACGGCGGCGGTGAATGGTGTATCATTCGCCCCCGATTTTGCGCTTCATCCTATCCATCCCATTCAGATTTTCCGGAGTCCCCATGGATCTCAGCAGCTTGACGGCAATCTCTCCCATCGACGGCCGATACGGCGCCAAATGCGCCGATCTGCGGCCCATCTTCAGCGAATACGGTCTGATCCGCCATCGCGTGCTGGTGGAGGTGCGCTGGCTGCAGATGCTCGCCGCCAACCCGGGCATCCCCGAGGTGCCGGCCTTCAGCGAGCATGCCAGCAAGCTGCTCGACGACATCATCGACAAGTTCCACGAGGAAGACGCGCAGCGGGTCAAGAACATCGAGCGCACCACCAACCACGACGTCAAGGCGGTGGAATATTTCCTCAAGGAGAAGATCGCCGGCAACGCGGAACTGGAGGCGGTGAGCGAGTTCATCCACTTCGCCTGCACCTCCGAGGACATCAACAACCTGTCCTATGCCCTGATGCTGCGCGAGGCGCGCACCCAGGCGCTGCTGCCTCAGATGGATGAACTCATCGACGCCCTGCGCGCCCTGGCCCACCAGCACGCGGCCCAGCCCATGCTCTCGCGCACCCACGGCCAGACCGCCTCCCCCACCACCGTGGGCAAGGAATTCGCCAACGTCTGCGCGCGCCTGATGCGCCAGCGCGCGCAGCTGGCCGCGGTGCCGCTGCTGGGCAAGATCAACGGCGCGGTGGGCAACTACAACGCCCACCTCGCCGCCTACCCGGAGCTGGACTGGCCGGCCATCGCCGAGGCCTTCGTCACCGGCCTGGGCCTCGAATTCAATCCCTACACCATCCAGATCGAGCCGCACGACTACATCGCCGAATACTTCGACGCCGTGGCGCGCTTCAACACCATCCTGCTGGACTTCGACCGCGACGTGTGGGGCTACATCTCGCTGGGCTACTTCAAGCAGAAGACGGTGGCCGGCGAGGTGGGCTCCAGCACCATGCCGCACAAGGTCAACCCCATCGACTTCGAGAACTCCGAGGGCAACCTGGGGCTGGCCAACGCCATCTTCGACCACCTGGCCGCCAAGCTGCCGGTGTCGCGCTGGCAGCGCGACCTCACCGACTCCACGGTGCTGCGCAACCTCGGCGTGGGCGTGGCTCATTCCCTCATCGCCTACCAGTCCACCCTCAAGGGCATCGGCAAGCTGGAGATCAACCCGGCACGCCTGGCCGAGGATCTGGACAATGCCTGGGAGGTGCTGGCCGAGCCGGTGCAAACAGTGATGCGCCGCTACGGCATCGACAAGCCCTACGAAAAGCTCAAGGAACTGACCCGCGGCACCGGCATCGACCGTGAGCGCCTGCAGGCCTTCGTCGGCACGCTGGACATCCCGCAGGAGGCCAAGGCGCGCCTGCTGGCCCTGACCCCGGCCAGCTACACCGGCAACGCCGCGCAGCAGGCGGCCCGGATCTGAGCGTCTGCCGTCAAATTCCAGTCGAACCGCCAACGAAAACCCGTCGATCCGGCGGTTTTTTGACCAACCCCATGGGGCAAGCCCGGCCCGAAGGCCGCAATAATCCATCCGCCGGGAATTGGCACGAAGGCTGCAAAAGACGATGCGTGACCGGGCTTGCCCCCGAGACCGGTCACGACATTACTCTCCCTTATATGGGGGCACACCCTGCCCCCTTTTTTTACTACCCTCCTTCGCCCTTAATCACCAAACAAGAATTCATTTATTTATAACCTGAATCCGTAGGTTCAAGACGGCGAATCGCACAACTCATTGATACATCTCGCTATATGAAAAATCTCGGCAATAATCCCCGCTATTCCCTCGATTTTTCATTACGCGATATGTATCAAGCAGTTGCACGCTTCATCCGCCCTGAACCTACGGATTCAGGTATAATATAGTGAAATGATTCACTGAATATTCAGTTTGGACCCGGATAATCTGTCCCTGAAGTGCGGAGGCAACTCCTCCCCTCCCCTGTGATTAGTCGCCGCGCTTCAACCTCCTCTCTAGGCTGCACAACCCCACCGTGCAGCCTTTTTTTTGCCTGGATTTTTTACCGCCGGGGCTGTCAATATTCCCCTCCCAATAGCGTAAACTAGCCCGCATGACCGAACACAGCCCCCTCCTCGGCGGACTCACCCCCGCCCGATTTCTCGCCGACCACTGGCAGAAAAAGCCCCTGCTGGTGAGAAACGCCCTGCCCGGCTTCACCACCCCCATCAGCCCGGACGAGCTGGCCGGCCTGGCCTGCGAGGAGGAGGTGGAGTCGCGCATCGTGCTGGAGCGCGACGGCCCGCAGCCCTGGGCACTGGAGACCGGCCCCTTCGACGAAGACCGCTTCGCCCAGCTGCCCGAGACCCACTGGACCCTGCTGGTGCAGGAGTGCAACAAATACCTCCCGGAGCTGGCCGCATTGCTCGAATCGTTCAACTTCATCCCCAACTGGCGCATCGATGACGTGATGGTCAGCTATGCCCCAGAGCACGGCTCCGTCGGCCCGCACATGGACCAGTACGACGTGTTCCTGATCCAGGGTCTGGGTCGCCGCCGCTGGCAGATCAGCACCGAGCCGGTGGCCGACGACAACGTCATCCCCGGCATCGATCTGCGCATCATGCGCGACTTCCAGGCCACCGACGACTGGGTGCTGGCGCCCGGCGACATGCTCTATCTGCCGCCCGGCGTGGCCCACTACGGCGTCGCGCTGGAGGACTGCATGACCTTCTCCGTGGGCTTTCGCACGCCGACGGTCAGCGAGCTGCTCACCGGCTTCCTCGACGAGGTCGCCAGCGGCCTGGACGACCGCCAGCGCTACCACGACCCCGACCTGCCGCTGCAGAGTCACCCCGGCGAGATCACCGCCGGCGCGCGCACGCGCGTGCGGCGCATCATCCGCGACGCCCTGGCCGACGACGCCGCCATCGACCACTGGTTCGGCCGCTACATGACCGAAAGCAAGTCCGGGCAGTGCGCCGCGCCGCCGGCACAACCCCTGTCCGCCGACGCGTTTCTGCAGCAGCTCCAAGCCACTGGCGGCCTCTGGCGCAGCGAATATGCCCGTTTCTCCTTCATCGACGACGGCGGCGACGAGATCACCCTGTTCGTCGATGGCCAGGCCTGGCCCGTGCCGCGCGCCCTCGCGGCGCCCGTGGCCCGGCTCTGCGACCGGCGGCGCCTCGGCCCCGGTGACTTCGACGAAGCACTGCAGGACGCGGCCTTCATCCAGCTGCTCAGCCGGCTCTACAATGCCGGCTATATCGAATGGCCACAGAAGGACGGCACATGAAAAAGACGATTCGCATCGAACGGGTCAGCTGGCAGTCGGCGCAAAGCGAACTCCGCGCCCTGCGCGAGGCCGTGTTCATCAACGAACAACACGTGCCGCCGGCGCTGGAATGGGACGGCCTCGACGACAACTGCGCCCACGTGCTGGCCTTCGACGAACAGGGCCGCCCCATCGGCACCGGCCGCCTGCTGGCCGATGGCCACATCGGCCGCATGGCGGTGTTGCCGCCGTGGCGGCAACAGGGCGTCGGCAGCGCCCTGCTCACGGCGCTGATCGCCATTGCCCGCAAAATGCGCCTGCCCAGCGTCGAACTGGACGCCCAGACCCAGGCCCTGGGCTTCTACCAGCGCCACGGCTTTCACGCCATTGGCGAAGTCTTCATGGATGCCGGCATCCTGCATCAGCGCATGCAGCGGGTACTGTCCGAGGCCGCGGCCGCCGAGCCCGAGACGACGCTGGACCTGTCAGCGCAAAAACTGGGCGAGAACCGCGACATCCTCTATCTGCAGACCCGCAGCGACAACCGCGAAGTGGCGCTGAGCCTGGTGCAACAGGCGCACCGCTCCCTGCACCTGTTCACCCACGACCTCGACCCGGCGCTGTACGACACCCGGGACTTCGTCGAGGCGGTCAAACAGCTGGCGATCCAGAGCCCCCACTCCAAGGTCTACATCCTGCTCAAGGACCCCACCACCGCCATCACCCGCGGCCACCGCATCGTCGAACTGGCGCGGCGCATCAGCAGCCACGTGTTCATCCACCGCGTCGCGGAAGAGGATCAGGACCGCATCGACAGCTTCATGGTGGTCGACGAGGTGGGGATTCTGCGCCGCGCCCACGGCGCGCGCTTCGAAGGCACGGCGGAATTCAACAACCCCGGCGAGGCCCGGCAGCTGCTGAAGTCCTTCAACGACGCCTGGGAACGCAGCGTGCCCGAGGCCGAGCTGCGACGGCTGCATATCTGATGCGCCTGAACGCGATCATTCTGCTCTGCGCCCTGGCGCCCGCCCCGGCCGCCGCCATGGGCAACTACGCCGAGGCCGGCTTCTGTCCGCCGGAGCGGCCCTGGTACGCCATCTGCACCCACAGCCTGCACAACCTCGAAGGCTGGTTCGGCCCCGGCTGCCACACCACCCGGGAGGCAGCGGAGAAGGACGCCGAGGCCCACGCGCGGGAACAGCACCAGGGCAATACGCGCTGGACCGGGGTCGCCAAAACCCGTTAGCTCGCGAAACGAGGCGCAAACGGCACCTGCCCACGATGATTTTTCTCAAGGGCACCTGTAGGAGCGCCTTCAGGCGCGAACATTTCCCGAACCCGGCCTTTCGCGCCTGAAGGCACTCCTACAATGCCGGGTATCTTCGCCTCTGCGCCATCAAACACCGCGGGCATGGCCCGCGCCTGCGGTCTATTTGTGGTTATCATCCTTGCCTGCAGCCGGCGGCTTTTTCTCCGGCCAGCCCTGACGCGCATAATGGGCGGCCAGTGCATCGATCTCGCTCAGGGTGATGTCGCTCAGCATGGCGTTCATCATCGAGTGCTTGCGAGTGCCATCACGGTAGGCGATCAGCGACTTGACCAGGTAGGGCTGCAGCTGCCCGGCGATGATGGGCTTGTCCATCTGCTCGCCGTAACCCCCCGGGCCGTGGCAGCGATCGCATTTCAGTACCCAGCTGGCGGGCGACTCCGGCACGCGGACCTTGGGACGGACGGCGCTCAACGAGGCGTACCAGGTGGCGACATCCTCCACCGCCTGCCTGTCCAGCTCCTTGACGGCATCGGTCATGGCCTCGACGGCGCGCCTGCCGCTGGCGTACTCACCGATGGCGGAGACCAGGTAGGCGGCATCCTGGCCCGCCAGGCTGGGCACCTTGGGGTCCGAGCTGACGCCCTTCTCGCCATGGCAACTGGCGCAGGCGGCGCTGATCTTTTCTCCCGCCGCCGTGTCGCCCTTGCCGCGCTGCCGGTTCTCGCCAGGCTCGCGGGTGGCGTAGAACAGGCTGACCTTTTCGATGGCGACATCGTTCAGGGTGCGGGTGAACATGCGCATGGTCTCGTTGCTGCGCTCACCTTGCCTGTAGGCCTGGATGGCGGCAAACAGGTATTGCGGGGCGAGGCCGGTGAGGCGCGGAATGCCCCGCTGACCGCCGTTGCCATTCTCGCCGTGGCAGCCATCGCAGGAGGCCGCCAGCCGGCCGCCGTCGGCAATGGGGTCGAACACACCCGGCTTGCCGCTCTCTCCGCTGGCCGGCGAGGCTGGTTTCTGGCGTGAATAATAGGCGGCAAGATTGGCGATCTTGGTGTCGCTGAAGCCGGCCACGGCCTCTTTCATCAGGGCATTCTTGCGCTCGCCGTCACGGTAGTGCTGCAGGGCGATCTTCAGGTAGCGGCCATTCTGGCCGGCGAGGCTGGGTATGTCGGGATTGATGCTGTTGCCGTTGGCGCCGTGACAACCCACGCAGCGGGCCGCCGTCTTGCGCCCCCACTTGACGCTACCCGAGGTGGCCAGCGAGGTCTTGCGCGGCTTGAGGCTGGCAAAATAGGCGGCAAGATTGTCGATGTCCCGCTTCGACAGGGAATATTTGAAGTTCTTCATGATTTCGGCACCCTGGCGCTCACCGGTCAGGTAGGCGCGCAGGGATCGCTTGAAGTAATCCGGCTGCAGCCCGGCGAGGTTCGGCACCCCGGGACGGGTGCTGACGCCCTTGCCGCCGTGGCAGGAGGTGCACTGGCGCGCAATGCGCTTGCCGGCGGCGGCACGCTTGTCGATGCGCCCGGCGGCAACCGGCTGGGCCTTCTTCGCCCCTTTCCACGGTGTATCCAGGCTGGCGTAATGCCGGGCAACGCTTTCCCTTTCGGCGTCCGTCAGCGCTACCACCGAATCGCGCATGACCGTGTGCTGTCGCGCGCCGACCACATATTCGCGGATCGCCGCCACCAGGTACGGCGGGTGTTGGCCGGCGAGGAAGGGGGCGCCATCGACACTGGTGGCGCCATCCTTGCCATGGCAGCGGTCGCAACTGGCGGTCAGCCCCTGATGATCGATGACTTCGGGCGCGGGGGCGGCGACGGCAATGCCCTCGCCGGCGTTTTCCGAACCGCAGGCCACCAGCGCCATCAGGATGAAGGCGGAACAAACCAGTCTGAGTTTCATGGTCATTTTCTCTGATTGAAAACACGTCATCGGCGCGGCGGCCGCCGCTCATCAACATTGAAGATCAGGGCTTGCAGCGGGGCGCCAGATGGATAGGCGAAAGAGGCGGAAAACCCCGGCAGGTTCATCCTGAATCCACAGCTTCAGGCCATGCCTAGACTAGCGCACTCGTGGGGACAGACAAAGGCGGCGGCGAATGGAATTTTTAATGCCTGGACTAAGCAGGGTTATCGCCTGTCCGGCTGCCGGTGAGGACCCCTGACAGCCGCGCCAGGCAGTCCTCCCGGGGCGACAAGATCCCGCGCAAAAAGAAGCCGCGACTCCAGGGGAAAAGCCGCGGCTGGCTCGAACAAATTAGGGGGTTTGTCTGCGAGTGGGTAAACAATAGCGCAGGCCGCTTTTCATTAAAAGCAATATATAACTATTAAGTTATCGCTTTTAATGAATTAGTATGCCGGCGATTTCGCCCCCCCACCCTAGCGCTCTTTCAAGGTAATAACACGGGTTCAGCGTTCCTGTGGTGTTTCGCGGCAAGGCGCAGTGCGCAGGCAATGGCCCGGCCCTTATCAAGCACTGCAACGCAGCTGCGGGACACCACAGGAGCGCCCGAAGGGTTGGCCTGTCAGCGTCCATGGCGGCGTCGCCTAAAGCGCCTACTGTTGGTGCGCCTCTTGCAAAGGACTAAGGCCATTCGCTGCGAGGCGCGCCTTGCCCTGAACGCTGACAGACCAACTGAATCCGTGTTATTACCTTGACCTGAATCCGTGAGTTCATGACGGCGAATCGCACAACTCATTGATCCGTCTCGCTATATGAAAAATCTCGGCAATAGTCCCCGCTATTCCCTCGATTTTTCATTACGCGATACGCATCAAGCAGTTGCACGCTTCATCCGCCCTGAACTCACGGATTCAGGCTTGAAAGAGTACTAGCTGATCAGAATGTCCCAGTCGGTGGATTCGAGGATGCTGCGGCGCACGAATTCCCGCAGCCAGCCGTCGAAGAAATCGATGGGGTTGTAGGCGTCCGTGAGCACCATCGCCGGGGTGTTTGCGGGGAACTGGAAGCGCTTCCCCAGCTGGGTGCGCAGCAACGGCAACAGGCTGTGGTGGCCGGTGATGGCACCACGATCCAGCCGCAGGCGGCGCTCAGTCCCTTGGTAGGCCATGATGATAAGGTTGCCGACGCCGTGTTCCGAGGTCAGCGGATCGAAGGCCGGATACACGGCCACCTGGTCGAAGGCCACCGCCAGGGTCTTCACCACCGAGGCGGTCATGAAGGTCTCGCGCTTGAGGCTGCCGATGAGATTCACCGCCAGCACCCCGCCGGGACGCAGGCGCTCACGCATCAGACCCAGGGCCTCGACGCTGAGCAGGTGCGCTGGGGTGATGTCGCCGCTGAACACGTCCAGCACGATATAGTCATAGCGGCGGTCGGTGGCATTGAGGTAGTAGCGCGCATCCTCGACCACCACCTCACCGCTGATGTGAAAATCGAAATAGTCGCGCGCCACCGTCGCCACGGAGGGGTTGATGTCCACCACATCGCAGCGCACCCCCTGCCGTTCGAACCAGCTCGGGATCATCCCCATGCCCAGACCGATCATCAGACAGCGCTCGCCTTGCGGCGCCAGGGCGCGGCTGAGGTATTGCATGAAATAAATATATTCGTAGGTGGACTGACCGCTGTTGAGATCCATGCCCCCTTGCACCATGCCGTCGATGATCATTTCACGGTGGTGGATCTCGCCAAAGCGGTAGTCCACCACCTTGAGGCTGCCGTAGTGGCTTTCCTCGCTGTGGATCAGCTGCACCGAGGTTCCGTCATCCATCACCCGCGACACCGCCTGCGGCGGCTGATACAGCAACACGGGCAGGGCGAGGAAGGCCAGCGCCCACCAGCGGCGCTGGAAGAAGGCGAAATAGCCTGCCGACAACAGGATCAGCAGGCCGCCGGTGACGGCAAAGATCTGATCCACGCTCAGAAAGGCGATGAGGAAGAAGCCGGTGGCGACGGTGCCCACGGTACTGCCGATGGTCGACAGGGCGGACAACCCGCCCACCACGCGGCCGATGTTGTGCAATTCACGCGCCGCCAACTTAACCAGGAAGGGAAACACACAACCCAGCAGCAGCAACACCGGGCCAAACAACGCCAGGGTGCTGGCAAAGGCGCCGCTGCGCAGCCCCAGGGGCAGGCTGGCCTTGAGGATCGGCCCCTTCAGCACCGGCACCAGCAGCGCCAACACACCGGCCACGAAAAGGATGGAGAACAGCAGCAGCGCCGGCCGCCGGGTGCGGTCCGCCACCATGCCGCCCAGGGCATAGCCGATCGCCAGGGCCAACAGCGCGACGGTGATCAGCGAGGTCCAGACGAACAGGCTGACGCCGAAGAACGGCCCCATCACCCGCGAGCCCATGACTTCGATGACCATGACCAGCGCGCCGCTGATGACGGTGGTCACCAGCAGATAGATCAGAAAGGCCCGTGAATCATGATGTTCTTTCGGCATGTATCCCATCCCTTATTGAGTAGTGCCGGTCATGGCGCCGGCGGAAAATGATTATGTGACGCCAACCGCCTGTCGCAGCGACAGCCCCAGCGCCCGCGCGGCATGGCCCTGGTTGACGGCGATCTCGGCCAGGCCAATGGCATTCTCGTACCAGAACCCCTGCCCCGGCGGCACGTCGGAAAAGGTGCGTGCCCGCGACAACGTCTGCCCGCCAACCCGCAGACGGGCATCGCCGGGCAGCTGGCTGGCGCGCAGGCCGGTCATCGCATTGCCGAAGTCGTCGATATAAATGACCTGCGCCAGGTCCTGCGGCCAGTCGCACGCCGGGCGCTGCGGCAGCAGGACGCTGTCCGGCATCTCGCCCCGGGCCAGCGCCGCCGCCACCGGGGCAAACAGGTCGCGGCCGTGAAAGCTGGCCGACAGCTGCGCCGGCCGCCAGAGGATTTCATGCCACTCGGCCGGCGCCGCCTGGCGGCGCGCAACGATCTCGAACAGGCCGTTGTCCGGTCCGACGAACCAGTGCTCGCCGGCGCGCAGCATCACCGGCCGGCGCCCGGCGCTGCCCACCCCCGGGTCCACCACGGCGAGAAACACCGTGGCGGCGGGGAAGGCACCCACCAGCGCCGCCAGCAGATAGGCGGAAGACTGGGCGTCGAAGGCCGGCGCGTCATGCATCAGGTCCACCAGCGGCACGTCGGGCGCGGCGCGCAGCAGCACCGCCTTCATCTGCCCGACATAGGGTCCGCGCAGGCCAAAGTCGGTGAACAGGACGATCATCCCTCCGCCGGCCCCGACCGATACAGCGTGGGATCGGCCACGCCGGCGGCAGCAAAGCCCGCCGCGCGCAGGTGGCAGGCGTCGCAGCGGCCACAGGCGTGGCCGGCCTCGTCCGGGTCATAGCAGGAAAGGGTGGCGCTATAGTCCACCCCCAGGCGCAGCCCCTCGCGGATGATGTCGGCCTTGCTGAGCTGGATCAGGGGCGTGTGGATGCGCATGCCCTGCCCCTCCACGCCGGCCTTGGTGGCGAGATTGGCCAGGGTCTGGAAGGCGGCGATGAACTCGGGGCGGCAGTCGGGATAGCCGGAGTAGTCCACGGCATTGACGCCGATGAAGATGTGGCGCGCCGCCAGCACCTCGGCCCAGCCCAGCGCGTAGGCGAGGAAGATGGTGTTGCGCGCCGGCACATAGGTCACCGGGATGCCCCCGGCGGCCTCTTCGCCGGATGGGGATTTGGGCACCGCGATGGCGCTGTCGGTGAGCGCCGAGCCACCGATGGCGCGCAGGTCCAGGGTAATGACCCGGTGCTCCACCGCCCCCAGGCTTTCGGCAACACGCCGCGCGGCGGCCAGCTCGACGCGGTGGCGCTGGCCATAGTCGAAGCTCAGGGCGTGGCAGTCGTAGCCCTCGGCCTGCGCCATGGCCAGGGTGGTGGCGGAGTCCAGCCCGCCGGAGACCAGCACCACGGCCCGCGGCTTCTGTTCGGTCGCGCTCATCGTCCCTGTTCCTCGCCCCAGAGAAGCTTGTGCAGCTGCAGCTGAAAGCGTACCGGCAGACGGTCCCGCAGGATCCACTCGGCCAGCTGGCGGGGTTCCAGCACGCCAAAGGCCGGCGACAGGAGCACCTCGCAGCGATCGGCAAGGGCATGGTGCGCGATCACCTCGCGCGCCCAGTCGTAATCGGCGCGCGAACAGAGCACGAACTTGACCTGGTCACGCGCCGTGAGGTGATTGATATTGTCCCAGCGATTCTTCGCCGCCTCGCCCGAGTCCGGCGTCTTCAGGTCCATCACCCGCGTCACGCGCGGGTCCAGGGCGGAAATATCCAGCGCCCCGCAAGTCTCCAGCGAGACCTCGTAACCGGCATCACACAGGGCCTCGAGCAGGGCCGGACAGCCCTTCTGCGCCAGCGGCTCGCCACCGGTGACGCAGACGAAGCGCGCCTGATAACGCGCCACCTCGGCAAGGATATCCGCCGGCTCGCGCCACTCACCACCCTGGAAGGCGTAGCTGGTGTCGCAATAGACGCAGCGCAGCGGGCAGCCGGTGAGGCGCACGAATACGGTGGGCCAGCCGACGCTGCGCGACTCGCCCTGCAGGGAATGGAAGATCTCGCTGATTCTCAGCGCCCCCGGCGGAGACGGCTGCGATGGGGTGTGCGATGTGCGGTCACTCATGGAACGGGGGGACATGAAGGCGGTTCATGGACATGCCCGGGCCGCCCGGCCGCAAGGCAGGATCAGGGCTCGAGTTCCTGCAGACGCTTGCTCGCCAGGCGCGCCGCCGTGGTATCGGGGTAATTCATGCGCACGCTGTTGAGCGACAGGCGCGCCTTGTCCATATCGCCCAGCTCCTGATAGGTGTAGCCCATCTTCAGCAGCGCGTCGGGACGCTTGGGGCTGTCCGGGAAGTCGTTGACCACCTTGGCGAATTCGGCCAGGGCGGCCTTGAAATTGCGCTGCACATAATTGGCCTCACCCAGCCAGTACTGGGCGTTGTCGGTATAGCTCCCCCGCGGATAGGTCTGCACGAAGGTCTTGAAGGCCGCCACCGCGAGGTCGTAGCGCCCCTCCTTGAGCAGGTTGAAGGCGCGCTCGTAGTCATCGTGCTCGCGGTGCGGATCCGCCTCGACAGCGGCGGCGGCCGGCGGCGCGGCGGGCACAGGCGCCAAGGGCGGCGCCGTTGCCAGCGAGGCCGCCGGCGCCACCGGATTCGCCACCGCCCCCGGCGTCGCCAGCCCATCCGGCAGCGGCGCCCGCATCGCCGGGGCAGGCGGGGGTGCGAGCGCCGCCGCCCCGGCCTCGGCGGCGGCCTGTGTCCGCGCCTCCTCCAGTTTGGCGAGACGGCTGTCGAGATCCAGATACAGCTCGCGCTGACGCTTCTTCAGGCGCTCCAGCTCATGGGCCTGCTCCTCTACCTGCCCCAGCAACTGCTGGTTTTCGCGCTGCAGGCTCTCCAGCGCCATCGCCATGTCCACCAGGGTGCGGTTTTCCAGCAGCCGCTCGACGCGCGCCAGCCGCGCCTCCAGGGCCTTGACGGTCTCGGCGGGCACGCCCGGCTGGGTCGAGGCCTCGATCACCGGCGCCGGCGCCGCCGCTGCCATCACGGGCGGCAGCAGCAGCGTGGCGGCGAGAACGAGGCTGGAAGGATGGCGTTTCAACACGACGTGTATCGATACGACTTATCGCAGATAGTCGATGATGGCGCGACGGTTCAGCGCCCAGGCGCGTTCGTCGTGACCCAGGGCGGCGGGACGCTCTTCACCGTAGCTGATCACGCGGATCTGGCTGGCGGAAACGCCCTGCAGGGTCAGCATGCGCTTGACCGCATTGGCACGGCGCTCGCCCAGGGCGATATTGTACTCACGGGTACCACGCTCGTCGGTATGACCCTCGATGGTCACGTTGACGCTCGGGTGGCTGGCCAGGTATTCGGCGTGGGCGTTGAGGATGTCACGAAACTCATCCTTGATGTCGCTCTTGTCGAAGTCGAAATAGATCACCCGCTTGCTGAGCAGGCTGTTGGGGTCGTTCAACGGATCGACGGCCGTGGTGCTCATCTCTTCGGCGCCGCCGCCCATGCGTTCGCCCTGCAGCTCACTGTCCGTGCCCGCGCCCCGGGTGGAGGCAGCCGACTCCGCGCCGCTCACCTGCTCACTTGCCTGGCCGCCTTCCGCCGCGGCCTCGTCCTTGACCTCACCCGAGGTACCACAACCCAGCAACAGTAGCGCAGGCAAAATGGCAAGCGCAGCCTTGGCCCAAAATTTCATGTCGAACTCCTTCATCATTATTTATTTATTGAATGGGGACCATGCTGGTTCCCGCACATCACCCTCTTGCACAGTCAGACGCTGGCGGACCCGTCCATCGACGGAGACCGCTGCCAGCACACCTCGCATGCCAGAATTCGTTGCATAAAGAATCATGCTGCCGTTGGGCGCGAAGCTGGGCGACTCATCCAGCGACCCATCGGTCATGACCCGCAGATAGCCCGTTTCCAGTTCCAGCACGGCGACGCGATAGGCGCCATTGACGCGATGAATCATCGCCACTTTCTTGCCGTCCGGCGATACCGCCGCGCGGGCGTTGAAACTGCCCTCGAAGGTCAGCCGCCTGGCCTTGCCCCCCGAGACCGGTACGCGATAAAGCTGGGGCCGTCCCCCGCGATCCGAGGTGAAGATGATGCTCTTGCCGTCAGGCATCCACGTCGGCTCGGTATCGATGGCCCAATGACGCGTCAAGCGCCGTATTTTTTTGCTGCTCAAGTCTATGACATATATCTCGGGGTTGCCATCCTTTGACATGCTCAGCGCCAACGACTTGCCATCCGGTGACCAGGACGGCGCGCCGTTGAGGCCAATGTTGGACGACACCAGCTGGCGCCGACCGCTGGCCACCTCCTGCACGAACACCACCTGATGGCCGCCATCCTCCAGCGAGGAATAGGCCAGCTTCTTGCCGTCCGGCGACCAGGCCGGGCTGAGGATGGGCTCGCTGGAATTCATCAGCGCCTGGGCGTTGTAACCATCGGAATCGGCCACCCACAGGGTGTAGCGTCGCTGCTTGCCCACGCCGCTGGCGGTCACATAGGCCACTTCCGTGTCGAACGCGCCCCGCTCACCGGTCAGGGCCTCGTAGATGATGTCGCTGGCGTGGTGCGCGGCACGGCGCAGGCGGGTGCCGCTGACCGACATCATGTAGCCATCGAGCTGCTTGCCCTTGTACACGTCGTAGATGCGGAAGCGGATCTTGTAGCGGTCACCGCCCTGGTAGTCGATGTTGCCGACCACCAGGTAGTCACTGTCGATCAGCCGCCAGTTCTTGAAATTGATCTCGGAATCACTGTCGGGACGCGCCAGCATGTCCCTTGCCGACAGAGGCTCGAAGCGCCCCGAGCGGGCCAGGTTGCTGCTGATGATCTCGGCGATGTCCTGCGGCGGCCGCGGCTCCGGCCCGGTCCACTTGAAGGGCACGACGGCGACGGGAACCGCGCCCTCGATGCCCTGGGTGATCTCGATATTGAGCGCGGCGTGGACGGCACCGGTCAGCAGCGACGATAAGAGGACGGTGACGGACAAAAGGGTCTTTTTCAATGTGGGCATACCCGGGGTGACGGTTGACTACTGTGGCTTGAAGTTGAAAATGATTTCCCGCTCGAACAGGCGCGGGTCCTTCGGCGTCGGCAGCGGTGATGACTTTTTCACTGCCTTTTCAACCGAACGGCGAAAGGCGTCGTCGCCGGTACACTGCGTAACCTGCACGTCGACGACCTCACCGCCCGGGATCTGTTTCACCAGTACCTTGCACGACAGACCCGCCCGTGCACTCGGCGGCTTCAGCCAATGACGCTCCACCTTGGCGGCAATGGCGGCGATGTACTGGACACGCAGGGAATCCAGCCGACGCTGTCTGGCGGCATCCAGGCGCGCCTGCTCGGCGGCGATCTCGGCGCGCCTGGCGGCCTCCTGCTCACGCCGCTTGCGCTCTTCCTCGGCCCGTTTGCGGGCCGCTTCCAGCTCCTGCTGGCGTTTGACCGCCATTTCGGCCAAACGTTTTTCCTCGGCCAGGCGTTTTTTCTCCAGCGCCGCCTGCTCGGCCTTCATGCGTGCCAGTTTTTCCTGTTCTTCCGCCTTTTTCTCAGCGAGACGTTTTTCCTCGGCCTTGCGCTTCTTCTCCAGCTCCTGCTTGCGGCGCTTCTCCGCTTCTTGTTCTTTTTTCAGCTGTGCCAGCCGCCGTTCCTCGGCCTTGCGCTTTTCCTCCGCCTCGCGGATCTCGCGCTCCAGCTTGCGCTTGCGGGCCTCCTCCTTCTTGCGCTCGGCCTCGGCCCTCTTTTGTTCCAGTAACTCGGCCTTTTTCAGTTTTTCCAGCTCGGCCTGAACCTGCTCCTCATTGACCGCCACGGCCTGCACGATGTTCACCTGCGACGAGGCGGGCTGCGGCAATTCATGCCACTCCAGGCTGACAAACAGCACCGCGCCCAGCACCACGTGCACCAGCACGGCGTAAAACATGGACAGCGGATCCTGGGCTACTTCCTTCAGCAAGTCTCTCACCGGGCTATTTCTTTCCTGTGTCTTCGGGGGCGTCGGTGATCAGGCCCACGCTGGGCGCGCCCGCCTTCTGCAACAGGGACATGGCCACCACCACCTTGCCGTATTCCACATGCGTGTCGCCGCGCACCATCACCGGCGTCTTCGGCTTGTGACGCAGCACCGCGGCGACGCGCGTCACCAGCATCTGGCGGTCGACGGGCTTGTCGACGTCCTCGCCGACGTTGAGGTAATAGTCGCCGTTGGCCGTCACCGTCACCACCAGCGGCTCATCCGTCTCCTCGGTCATCACCTTCGATTCGGCCTGCGGCAGCTCCACGTTCACGCCCTGGGTCAGCAACGGCGCGGTAATCATGAAGATCACCAGCAGCACCAGCATCACGTCGATGTACGGCACCACGTTGATCTCGGACATGGGCCGGCGCTTCTTGCGTTGCGGCATGCAGGCCATCAGCAGGACTCCACCCGGGCGTTCACTTGTGCGACTGCCGCTGCAGGATGTTGGAGAATTCTTCGAGGAACACCTCGTAGCGGCCGATGATGCGCTCCAGCTCGGTGTTGAAGCGGTTGTAGCCGATCACCGCCGGGATGGCCGCGAACAGGCCCATGGCGGTGGCCACCAACGCCTCGGCGATACCCGGCGCCACCATGGCGATGGTGGCCTGCTTGACGTTGCCCAGCGCACGGAAGGAATTCATGATGCCCCACACGGTGCCAAACAGGCCCACGTAGGGGCTGGTGGAGCCGACAGTGGCGAGAAACGGCAAATGCACCTCCAGGCGGTCCGTCTCGCGCGCCAGGGCGATGCGCATGGCGCGCTGCGCGCCCTCCAGGACGAAGGCCGGGTCGATGTTGGGCTGTTTGTGCAGGCGCGCATATTCCTTGAAGCCGGCCTCGAAGATGGCCGCCATGCCACCGTCGTGCCCGTAGTGCCCGGAGGTCACCTGCGAGTAGAGAGCGGCAAGGTCGCCTCCGGACCAGAACTTCTCCTCGAACTCGTCGGCGGCCGCGCGCGCGCGCGCCATCACCTTGCGTTTCTGGAAGATCACGTTCCAGGAGAACAGCGAGGCGAGCAGCAGCACCAGCATCACCAGCTGCACCAGCACGCTGGCGCCGGTGATCAATGAAAGAATCGACATATCAGCGGTCACTGAGAATCTCCCTCCGCACATTTTCGGGAAAGGGCCGTGGCCGCAGGCTCACGGCATCAACACACACGATCTTGACACTGCCCCGGCACAGGACGTCGCCCTCTTCGCCATTTTCCAGCACCCGGCAAACCTCTTGCTCGATCACCACGCTGGCCCGCCGGGTGAGCGTCGGCCTGACGCTCACCAGCAGTCGCTGGTTGAAACGCCCGGGCCGGAGGAAGTCCATCTGCGCCGAGGCCACGGCAAAGATCACCCCGTGGCTCTCGATCAGCGCATCCTGTTCGACGCCCCTGTCCCGCAACCACTCGGTGCGCGCCCGTTCCATGAACTTGAGGTAATTGGCGTGGTACACCACGCCGCCATTGTCGGTGTCTTCGTAATAGATCCGCACCGGCCAGCGAAAGTCATCCATGAGATTGATACGATCCGTATTGGCACCCGAATCCCGGGATTCAGGTTGAAGAAACTGTCGGTCAGCCAGCAAAAACCACGGCCGAATGAAATAATTCACCACCGGGCCTGTATCTGACCACCAGCAAAGCGCGCATTATGCGCGATCACTCAGCCCCAAACAAATCCCTGAAATCCCCACCGGCATCGGCCTTCACCGGCGCCGGCAGGCCGAAATGCAGATAGGCGCTGCGGGTGGCCACGCGCCCCCGCGGCGAGCGCATCAGGAAGCCCTGCTGGATCAGGTAGGGCTCCAGCACGTCCTCGATGGTGCCGCGCTCCTCGCCGATGGCGGCGGCCAGATTGTCCACCCCCACCGGACCGCCGTCGAACTTGTCGATCACCGCCAGCAGCAGCTTGCGGTCCATCATGTCGAGGCCGTGCACGTCCACGTCCAGCATGTCCAGGGCCCGCCCCGCCACCTCGGCGACGATGCGCCCGTCGGCCTTCACCTCGGCGTAATCGCGCACCCGGCGCAGCAGGCGGTTGGCGATGCGTGGCGTGCCGCGCGAGCGCTTGGCGATCTCGCCGGCGCCGGCCGCGTCCATCTGCACGCCAAGGATACCCGCCGCCCGCTGAACGATGTGTGACAGATCCGCCACCGAATAGAACTCCAGCCGCTGCACGATGCCGAAGCGGTCGCGCAGCGGCGAGGTCAGCAGCCCGGCGCGGGTGGTGGCCCCCACCAGGGTGAAGGGCGGCAGGTCCAGCTTGACGGAGCGCGCCGCCGGGCCCTCGCCGATCATGATGTCGAGCTGGTAGTCCTCCATGGCCGGATACAGCACCTCCTCCACCACCGGCGACAGGCGGTGGATCTCGTCCACGAACAGCACGTCGTGGGGCTCGAGATTGGTAAGCAGGGCGGCCAGGTCGCCGGGGCGCTCCAGCACCGGGCCGGAGGTGTGGCGCATGTTGACGCCCATCTCGGTGGCGATGATGTGCGCCAGGGTGGTCTTGCCGAGACCGGGCGGGCCGAAGATCAGGGTGTGGTCGAGGGCCTCGCCACGGGTGCGGGCGGCAGAGACGAAGATCTCCATCTGCTCCGCCACCACCGGCTGGCCCACGTAATCCGCCAGCGTCCTGGGACGGATGGCGCGGTCCAGGGCCTCTTCGGCATTGTCACTGGGGGCGGCTACGGGACTGATGAGGCGGTCGGTTTCGATCATCCGCGAAGTGTACTACAAGCCGCCGCCTGGCAGGATGGGCGCATTGTTTTCGCCCACGCGGTTGCTACTTCACCACCGCCCGCAGCGCCAGGCGAATGACGTCTTCACTCGCCAACCCCTCGCTCTCCACCGCATTCACCATGCGGCTCGCCTCCTGCGGCTTGTAACCCAGCGCCACCAGGGCGCTGATGGCGTCCTTCAGCGCGTCGGCGGCGGGCTCCCCGGCCGTGCTCACGGCATCCGGCGACAGGCTCACGCCCTGCCAGTCCTTGACCCGGTCGCGCATTTCCACCACCAGCCGTTCCGCGGTCTTCTTGCCGACGCCGGGGACGCGCGTCAGCGCCGCGCTGTCGCCGCCCTGCACGCAGCCGACGAACTCGTCGGCAGACATGCCGGAGAGGATCGCCAGCGCCAGCTTGGGGCCGACGCCGGAGATCTTGATCAGGGTGCGGAACAGGCTGCGGTCGGACTCACGCAGAAAGCCGTACAGCAGCTGGGCGTCCTCGCGCACCACGAAGTGGGTGTGCAGGATCACCGCGCTGCCCACCGCGGGCAGTTCGTAGAAGGTGGTCATGGGGGCGTCGATCTCGTAGCAGACGCCATTGACGTCCAACAATAAACGGGGGGCCTGCTTTTCCAGCAGGGTGCCTTTCAATCGTCCGATCACCGGCGTCGTCCTTTGTGCATGTTGGGTACCTGAATCAGGGTGCTGCGGGTATTGCCGTGACACAGCGCCACGGCGAGGGCGTCGGCGGCATCGGCCTGCGGGTTGCCGGGCAGCTGGAGCAGGATGCGCACCATGTGCTGCACCTGTTCCTTGGCGGCGCGGCCCTTGCCCACCACCGACTGCTTGATCTGCGTGGGGCTGTATTCGTGCACCGGCACGTCGCGGGTGATGACGGCGCAGATGGCGGCGCCGCGCGCCTGGCCCAGCTTGAGGGCAGAGTCGGCATTGCGGTGCATGAACACCCGCTCGATGGCCATTTCCTGCGGCTGATGGGTGTCCACCAGTTCGCTGATGGCATTGAAAATGACGCCGAGGCGCTCGGCCCAGGTCTCGCCGGTGACGCGCACGCAGCCGCTGGTGATATAGCGGGCGCTGCGGCCGTCGCTCTCGATGATACCGAAGCCGGTGAAGCGCGAGCCAGGATCGATGCCGAGGATGCGGATCACGACGGGGCTTGACGGCAGGGTGGGCATTGCCCACCGTTGTGCATATTCCAACCCTGTTGGTGGGCGGCGCCCACCCTGGTTGCCGGATCGGCCGTCACCCCGCCAGTTTCTCCATCACCTCGTCGGAGAACTCGGCGTTGCTGTAGACCTTCTGCACGTCGTCGAGATCTTCCAGCATGTCCACCAGGCGCATCACCTTCTCGGCGTCTTCCACGCCCAACGCCACCGAGGTGGAGGCCTGCATGGTGACCTCGGCGTTTTCCGGCTCGAAGCCCGCGGCGATCATCGCCTCCTTGACGTTGACCAGCTCCTCCCAGGCGGTGAGCACGTCGATGGAGCCGTCGTCGTTGACCACCACGTCGTCGGCGCCGGCCTCCAGGGCGGCCTCCATGATGGCGTCCTCGTCGCTGCCGGGCGGATAGCTGAGCACCCCCAGCTTGGTGAACAGATAGGACACCGAGCCGTCGGTGCCGAGGTTGCCGCCGCTCTTGGTGAAGGCGTGGCGAACCTCGGAGACGGTGCGGTTGCGGTTGTCGGTGAGACACTCCACCATCACCGCGACGCCCGCCGGGCCGTAACCCTCGTAGCGGATCTCGTCATAGTGCTCGGCATTGTCGGCGCCCGAGCCGCGCTTCACCGCGCGCTCGATGGTGTCCTTGGGCATGTTGCTGGAGAGGGCCGCGTCGATGGCCGAACGCAGGCGCGGGTTGGCGCTGGGATCGGGGCCGCCCATCTTCGCCGCGACGGTGATCTCGCGGATCAGCTTGGTGAACAGCTTGCCGCGCTTGGCGTCCTGGGCGCCCTTGCGGTGGCGGATGTTGGCCCATTTACTGTGTCCTGCCATGGCTACCTCGGTGTGTCTGCTTCGATCGGAAATACGGAATCGGGCGATTTTAACACCGGCGCCGCGTGATGGGGCTATTTGTCCTCACGCGGCGGGTGGATCACCTCGTTGATGGCCGAGTAGTCACCGTCCGCCAGTCCCTTGGCCAGGGCCAGCGAGGCGATGTCGCGCACCCCCTCGAGGGCGGCGGTGGTGAGCCCTTTGTCGGCGGCGGCGTCGATGCACAGATCGATGTCCTTGAGCAGGTGCCGGGTGGGAAAGTTGGGGTTGGCGTAGTCGCGCTCCAGCATGCGCATCAGCTTCTTGTCGAAGGTGGGCGCATAGAGTGCCGACTCACGCAGCATGTCCATGAACAGCTCCACGCGCACGCCCTCCTCCTGCACCAGGCCAAGGCTGAGGCTGAAGCTGGCGGTAAGCCCGGCGATCAGCTGGTTGAAGGCCAGTTTCATGGCCGCCGCCTGACCCACCGGGCCGACGTGCACGATGTTCTGTCCGAACACCGCCAGCAGCGGGCGATACCGGGCAAACTGTTCATCCGTCGCGCCCACCATCAGCAGCAGCCGGCCGGCCTCGGCCTCGGGGATGCTGCCCAGCACCGGGGCCTCCAGGTAATCGGCGCCGTGGGCGTGCGCCGCATCCAGCAGGCAGCGGCTGTGCTCGGGGCCGATGGTGGCCATCTGCAGCAGGGTCCTGCCCTCCAGCAGGCTGGCCCGCTCGGCCGGGAACAGCACCTCCTGGATTGCCGCCTGATCCGACAGCCAGGTGATCAATACCTGCGCCGAGGCCACCGCCTGCGCCGGCGAGTCGGCCAGCAGGGCGCCCTTCGCCACCAGCGGCGCGGCCTTTTCCGCGGTGCGGTTCCACACCACCACGCGATAGCCGGCATCGAGCAGGCGCCGGGCCAGGGGCGCCCCCATCAATCCGGTGCCAAACAGGGCTACACTGGGTTTGTTCACGGCTTTTTTCTCTCCACGCGAGTCATCCAACGATCGGCAATGATGCAGAAATGAGCAAGCCCACGCCACCCAGGCCAAAATCCGCCAACTGGTCGGCCCAGGTCACGCAGACCAGCAACGCCCTGGATCTGGAGCCGGGGGTGTTCACCTGGAAGGACCCACGGCGCATCGCGGAATCCCTGCGGCGTTCCGCCGAGGCCAGCACGCGCCGCAAGACCACGCCCTTCCGCTCCGCCATGTCCATGCTGGTGTTCTACATCAACCGCGCCGGCAGGCATCTCGACCCGCGGCAACGGGCAATCCTGGAACAGGCCAAGCAGGAATTGCGCCGGCTCTACAACAGACTGGACAAGCAAGATTAGCATTTGCTAATATTCGCAAAAGTTTATCGACAACCCCGTTTTCAGAGGAACACACCATGAGCATCGACCGCATCGTTCTCGCCTTCGCCGGCGTCGTCATCCTGGCCAGCCTGGGCCTGTCGCAAGTCCATTCGGAAAACTGGCTGTGGCTGACGGCCTTCGTCGGCGCCAATCTCTTCCAGTCCTCCTTCACCGGTTTCTGCCCCCTGGCCAGCATGCTCAAGGCCGTGGGCGCCAAGCCGGGGCAGGCCTTCGGCTGAGAGGCGAAAAAAAGATTTCAGAACGTTTGAACTTCCTGGCGTCGGGGGCGTCTCAGGAAGCATGGGGATGAGGTGGAAACACCCGCCCCGCAGAACCCCCTACCGGTCGTCCCGACCGGAACCCCCGAACACCGCCCTCGTGGCGGTGTTTTTTTGTCTGCGATTCGCTCCCGCTGTCACAAAACCATCAGAATTTCTTCATTTCACGGTCACGAAAGCGCCCTATTCTCCTCGCGTCGAAACCCGTCGCAGGAGAATGGATATGGCTACCCCGTGCGAAGCACTGCAGTTCCCACCCGAAAAACCCGCCACCCCCGCCCCGCCCGCCGGCGCAGCCCCGGCGCTCAGCGTGGCCCTGGCCGGCACCCAGGCGGAGGTGCGCCAGTGCCAGCGCCTGCGCTACCGCATCTTCGCCGATGAAATGGGCGCCACCCTCGACACCCCCATCCCCGGCGTCGACCAGGACGACTTCGACCCCCTCAGCCGGCACCTGCTGGTGCGCGATGGCCGCAGCGGCGAGATCGTCGGCACCACACGCCTGCTCATCGACAGCAATCCGGACTACGGCGCCCGCTATTACTCGGAAACCGAGTTCGACCTGCAAAACATCCTGGATCTGCCGGGCCGCCTGATGGAGGTGGGACGCACCTGCATCCACCCCGACTACCGCACCGGGAGCACCATCGCCGTGCTCTGGCAGGGCATCGCCCGCATGATGGTGCTGCACGACGTGGACTACCTGATCGGCTGCGCCAGCATCCCGCTGGACGATGGCGGCGCCAATGCCGCCGCGGTCATGGAGCGCCTGCGCGAGAGGTATTACGCCGCCCCGCACCTGCGCGTGTATCCGCAGCGCGAGCCCCCCGCGCCGGTTACCGATGCCGTCGGCCCGGCGCGCATCCCCAGCCTGCTGAAGGCCTACCTGCGCCTCGGCGCGGTGATCTGCGGCGAACCGTACTGGGACGCCCAGTTCAACGTCGCCGACGTGTTCGTGCTCATGGACCGCGACCGCATCGACCGCCGCTACGCCCGCCACTTCGTGCAGAAACAGGACTGAGCCATGCTGAATCTACTACGCGCCAGCCTGCGGCTGATCCGCCTCGCCGGCCACCTCGGCCGGGGCCTGCTGAAGAGCGCCCGACTGCGCCGGCGGCACGGTGAACACTGGCACCAAAGCCCCGAGGGGCAGGCCACCATCCAGCAGTGGATGCAAGGGCTCACGCGCATCCTCGCCCTGCGCGTCGAGGTACCGCTGGAGGCGTTGCCGGTGCCGGCGATGATCGCCGCCAATCACATCTCGTGGCTGGACGTGATCGCCATCGCCAGCGTGCGCCCGGCGCAGTTTCTGGCCAAGGAGGAGGTGCGACGCTGGCCGCTGATCGGCCCCCTGGCGGCGCGCAGCGGCACCCGCTTCATTCAGCGCAACCGCGCCAGCGCCCTGTTCGAAAGCAATCAGCACCTGTGCCACGCCCTGCGTCTGCGCCAGCACGTGGTCATCTTCCCCGAAGGCACCACCAGCGATGGCCGCCGCGTGGACGCCTTTCACCCGGCCCTGTTCGAGGCCGCGCGCCGGGCCTATTGCCCGATCCAGCCGCTGGCCATCCGCTACCGCCGGGATGGCGCACACGACGACATCGCCCCCTACACCGGCGACGACCTGTTCATCACCCACCTGTGGCGCATCCTCGCCCGGCCCGAGACCCACGTGGAGCTGCGCTTCCTGCCGCCCCTCTCCAGCCGCGCCCATCGCCGCGAACTGGCTGCGGAATGCCGCGCGCTGATCGTCACGGAACTGGACAGGAAGGCAATGCCGGTATTAGATCCGCTGCCGCGTGCGCGGCCGAAAGCGTCCCTGGGGCGGGAAACGGCCCTCACGCAGGAAGGCGCATGAGGCCTGCGCCACCTCGGCGGAAAACAGCAGGCCGGTATGGCTGGTGTGAAACACCCGGTAATCCGTCATCCCCGGCAGGCGCGTCTCGCTGAGCAGCACCGCGCCATCGTTGGGTCCCGAGAGGCCCAGCAGCCGCCCCAGACCCAGCCCCAGATCGCCGGCGATCACGCCGATCTCCCGCTCCCCCGTCCACGCTGGCACATCGCCGCGCAGGCCGTGGTCGAGGCTCTTGCCCAGCAACAGCCGGCCAATGCGCTGCTGCGCCAGGCGCAGGGCGGCCGCGCTGCCCGCATGCGGCGTGCCCAGGGTCACCACGCGCCCCGGGCGCTGGTCGGGAAAATCGTGAAAGAACTGCCGCAGCAGCAGACCGCCCAGGCTGTGGGCGACGAAGTGGACGACATCGGCATCGAGCCGGCCGACGAAACGCTGCAGGCGCCTGGCGTTGTCGGCCAGGCTGCAGCGCACGGTGGGCCAGGTGAACTGCACCGGATTGAAGCCGCAGCGGCGCAGACGCCGGCGCAGCAGGGACATCTCCAGCCCCGTCAGCCACAGGCCGTGGATGAGAATAACCGATTCGGGACAGTTCACCACACCCATGACGTGCACAAATCCAAAGCCCCCCAGAGATAATTGCTCTCAGAGAAATCCGCAAAAACAGCCCCACCCTCTACAAACAGCGACTACACACACCATCACGCCAAAAATAGAACATCTTAGCGCCCAGAATCGCTCTCCAAATCAATAATATTGGCAACAAAATCCATGAGAATCGGGAGGTGGTGGCCGCCTGACAGGCACCCTGGTCAAATACAACCGCAAGACCGTCACCGTGGTGACCGATAACGGCCAGCGGTGGAATATTCCGCCTCACCTGCTGTCGATGGTGAAGGACGCCAGCGCCAACCAGCCGCAGCAGCCGACCGGCAAGAACAAAAAGCGGCTCAGATAATCAGGTCAGGGGCAATGGCGGTCTGGAATGGACGCTTACGCCAGAACAGCGCCAGTCACGGCGCTACGCGCCATGCATGGCGCGCCCACAAAAAACGGTGGCATAAAGCCACCGCTTTTTTAAACAGCTTAGCCGCTAAAAATTAAGCCGCTATTTTGCGAGCACTGCGCTTCCTAGCAAAACCCATGCCCAACAGACCAAGACCTATCAGAGCCAAACTGCCAGGCTCCGGGGTTTTGATGATGATCTCCTCGACCTTAACATCCACAAAGGCGTTGGTGAATGAGGTAGCAGTGAGGCCGCCGGCACGCAGTTGGTTCAAGTCCCAAGCAGCGCCACCCGTGTCCCAGGCAAGATCAACATAGTCACTCTCGGTAGTCCCAAAACAACTACCGGCATTGTAGTAACCGCCACTCGACTTATTGAAGCCTCCCGCGCCGTCTGCGGTATAAGCATTGGCATTCGAATCAACACCCACAGCCCCGATACCACTTCCACTGTACAAGGAACAGTTAACTACCGAGTTCAACACCCCCCCAGCCGCAGAGAGAGAATTTAACATGCCAGCATAATTCAAAGAGGCATCAATGTTATCGCGATCCTCATCGGTGATAAGAATAATGTTGAGAGCGTAATCGGCGCCACCACTGTTGCGGAAGCTATAGTTGTTTAGGGCAAAATCGATGGCCTCCCAGCCATCTTCCGTGCCACCCGAGACAATCAAGCCACCCGTCGCGGTACCAAATTCGGTAGCATTACCCCAATCACCTCCACCAACCGTATGTTTATGGCCAGCGACGCCATGACCACTATAAGCACCATACCCAACCAGCGCATAGTTGTTTTGCGCTGCGCCAGTACCAACACCAGCAGCAGTCAAACCGTTTTCCAAATCAACAATCATGTTGCTAAGCCACGCATGCTCCCCAGCCATGGAACCCGACTCATCAACCACAAAAATCACGTCGGCGGCGATGGGAACTGCTTGAGCCCCAGTCACAGCGAACAACCCGAATGCCGAAGCAGCTACAAATTGATTTAAGACCTTCATCTGCCCTCTCCCTTGCATGTTTACCGCTTATTTTCCAGCGAATAGAATTTATCCACACCAGAATTGCATGCAAAGATCGTGCCAGCACTATGAAATCAATGCAGCCGCTTGTATTCAAACAACTTACACAAACACAACAACCAAACCCAAAGCACTTAACAACAAATTCTGTAAACTTTCCCGACGCGCAAAACACCCTTACTTAGTGCAGCAAACGTGCAGCAAACCTCCCGAAAGGCATTGATTGATTAAGAAAAAATAGAACAAAAAGACGGGGTTACCCAAAGAAATTACACGATCCCGCCATGGAGCCCGTCATGGAGAATGGTGTAACATTTTTCGACACGGTTTGAGGAGGGACTAGCAAAGCACTGCCTTGCAGACAAAATCAGGGTGAAACTTCCAGCATGCGATCGAGCGCCAGCAGGGCCTGCTCGGCCTCGGCCGCCGGCACCTTGATCTGGTTCACGACATTGCCCTCGACGAGGTTTTCCAGGCTCCACAGCAGGGCCTCGGGGCCGATGCGGAACATGGTCGAGCACATGCACACGGTGCCGGACATGAAGTGCACGAACTTGCCTTCGTGCTTGAACTGTTCGTGCAGGCGGTTGACCAGGTTCAGTTCGGTGCCCACCAGCCAGCGGGTGCCGGGTTCGCTGTCGCGGATGGTGTTGATGATGTACTCGGTGGAGCCCACGTAGTCGGACTTCTGGCACACCTCGAAGGAACTTTCCGGGTGGGAGATGACCTTGGTCTCCGGGTGGCGGGCCTTGAACTGGTCGATGAACTCGGGCTTGAACATCTGGTGCACGGAGCAGAAGCCCTTCCACAGGATCATCTTCGCCGCCTTGATCTGCTCCCGCGTCAGGCCGCCCCTGGGCTGGTCGTAATCCCACACCACCATGTCCTCCAGCGGGATGCCCATGCCGAAGGCGGTGTTGCGGCCCAGGTGCTGGTCGGGGAAGAACAGCACCTTTTCGCGCTGTTTGAAGGACCAGTCCAGCACGTGGCGGGCGTTGGTGGAGGTGCAGACGATGCCGCCGTGACGGCCGCAGAAGGCCTTCAGGTCGGCGGCGGAATTGATATAGGTGACGGGAGTGATGTGCTCGTCGGGGTCCAGCACCTCGGCCAGCTCGCGCCAGGCGCGCTCGACCTTGGCCAGGTTGGCCATGTCGGCCATGGAGCAGCCGGCGGCGAGGTCCGGCAGCAGGGCGATCTGCTCGGGGCGGGAGACGATGTCCGCCACCTCGGCCATGAAGTGCACGCCGCAGAAGACGATGTACTCGGCATCGGAATCCGCGGCGCGGCGCGACAACTTCAGCGAATCGCCGCTGACATCGGCGTGGCGGAACACCTCCTCGCGCTGATAGTGATGGCCGAGGATGATCAGGCGCTCGCCGAGGGCCTGCTTGGCGGCGACGATGCGCTGCTGGATTTCCTCTTCACCGAGGCCGGTGAAGCTTTGCATTTCGAGGGGATTGGCAGACATGGTTACAACTCCCGGATACCAACGTCAGGCGATGGTATCACTTTCGACTTAGAGCTCAAACGAGCCGGAAAGTTGCCGGATGTCCGTGCCGGCAGGTGGTGTGTGGATTCTGGCTGATCCGTTTCACCACAGAGACACGGAGACACAGGGAAAGAATCAATTGCGTGACACCGCGGAGCGGTATAACGGGAAGTCTGTCCGTAGGGGCGGACCATGCCCACGAGGGTGATTGTTTAGAGACTTGCGGCTTCAGCCGCGAAGGCTAAACTCACATTATTCGCGGCTGCAGCCGCAAGTTAACTCTGTGTCTCCGCGCCTCTGTGGTGAAAATCATTCTCCCTTGTCACCCTCTTCCGCCTTCGGCTGGCGCAGGCGGATGCCCAGCTCGCGCAGCTGTTCGGCGTTGACCGTGGACGGCGCCTGGGTCAGCAGGCAGGCGGCGGTCTGGGTCTTGGGGAAGGCCATCACTTCGCGGATCGAGCCGGCGCCGGTCATCAGCATCACCAGGCGGTCGAGGCCGAAGGCGATGCCGCCGTGGGGTGGGCAGCCGTACTTGAGGGCGTCGAGCAGGAAGCCGAACTTGTCGCGCGCCTCCTCGTCACTGATGCCGAGCAGGCGGAACACCTGTTCCTGCACCTCCTCGCGGTAGATACGCTGCGAACCGCCGCCCACCTCGGTGCCGTTGAGCACCATGTCGTAGGCACGCGACAGGCATTCGCCGGGGTTGCTCTCCAGCTTGTCGAGGTCTTCCTCGCGCGGCGCGGTGAAGGGGTGATGCAGGGCGGTCCAGCGGCCGGCCTTGGGCTCGTGTTCGAACATCGGGAAGTCCACCACCCACAGCGGCCGCCAGCCGCGCTCCACCAGCTCGCGGTCGTGGCCCAGCTTGACGCGCAGGGCGCCGAGGGCCTCGTTGACCACGCTGGCCTTGTCGGCGCCGAAGAAGATCAGGTCGCCGTCCTCGGCGCCGGTGCGCGAGAGGATGCCGTCGATGGCCTCGTCGGGCAGGAACTTGAGGATCGGCGACTGCAGGCCGTCGCGGCCCTTGGCGATCTCGTTGACCTTGATGTAGGCCAGGCCGCGGGCACCGTAGATGCCGACGTACTTGGTGTAGTCGTCGATCTCCTTGCGCGTCAGCTCGCAGCCCTTGGGCAGGCGCAGGGCGGCGACGCGGCCCTCGGGGTCGTTGGCGGGGCCGGCGAAGACCTTGAATTCCACCCCGGCCATGAGGTCGTCCACGTCCACCAGCTCCAGCGGGATGCGCAGGTCGGGCTTGTCGGAGCCATAGCGCCGCATGGCCTCGGCATGGCTCATGCGCGGGAAGGGCTTGGGCAGCGCCACCTCCAGGGTCTTGGCGAACAACTCGCGCATCATGTCTTCCATCAGGCCCATCAGCTCCTCCTCGTCCATGAACGAGGCCTCGATGTCGAGCTGGGTGAATTCGGGCTGACGGTCGGCGCGCAGGTCTTCGTCGCGGAAGCAGCGCACGATCTGGTAATAACGGTCCATGCCGGACATCATCAGCAGCTGCTTGAACAACTGCGGCGACTGCGGCAGGGCGAAGAAGTGGCCCTGATGGGTGCGGCTGGGCACCAGGTAGTCACGCGCGCCCTCCGGCGTGGCCTTGGTGAGCATGGGGGTCTCCATGTCGAGGAAGCCGCGATTGTCGAGGTATTCGCGCAGCGCGCGGGTGATCTCCGAACGCAGACGCAGGCGTTGCAGCATGGCCGGGCGGCGCAGGTCGATGTAGCGATAGCGCAGGCGATGTTCTTCGGCCACCTCGTCGTCGGCGATATCGAGCTGGAAGGGCGGCGTCTCGGCGCGATTGAAGATCACCAGTTCCTTGCCCAGGATCTCGATCTGGCCGGTGGCCATGTCGGGGTTCTCGGTGCCCTCGGGGCGACGCCGCACGCGCCCCTTCACCTGCAGCACGAACTCGCTGCGCACGGTCTCGGCGAGGGCGAAGGACGCCTCGGCATCGGGGTCGAACACCACCTGGGTGATACCCTCGCGATCACGCAGATCGATGAAGATCACCCCGCCGTGATCGCGGCGGCGATGCGCCCAGCCGCAGAGGGTGACCTCTTCGTCGATGTGGGATTCGTTGAGATGCCCGCAGTAGTGGCTTCGCATGGGTCTTGGTCCTTCGGGAAAAAAGACGGGAATGGTACGGATTGGCCGTCGCCGATGCAACTCAGGCGGCGCTTTCCGCATCGTTTCTGGTGCCCGGCTTGCCGCCATCCGGCAAGGTGTCCGGCGACCATTCCGGCACCACCACGCCGGCGGAAATGATCATCTTCAGGCCATCGTCCACACTCATGTCCAGCTCGATGACGTCGTCGCTGGGCACCATGATGAAAAAGCCCGAGGTGGGGTTGGGGGTGGTGGGGATGAACACGTTGACCACTTCCCGCCCGGTCTTGACCTGCGCCTCGCCGACCGCGGTGCTGGACTGGAAGGCCAGGGTCCACAGGCCCTTGCGCGGGTACTCCACCAGCAGCACCTTGCGGAAGCTCTGGTCGCCGGAGGCGAACACCGTCTCCAGGATCTGCTTGACGCCGGTGTAGATGGTGCGCACCAGCGGGATCTGCGCCAGCAGTGTCTCCCACAGCTTGACCAGCTTGCGGCCGAACAGGTTGGCCACCACCATGCCCGTGACCAGCACGATGATGGTGGTCAGCACCACGCCGAGGCCGGGGACGTGAAAGCCCAGCAGGTTGTCCGGGCGGTAGGGCTCGGGCAGCAGCAGCAGGCTGCGGTCCATCATGCCCACCAGCAGCTTGATGACCATCACGGTCACCCCCAGCGGCACCCACACCAGCAGGCCGGCGATGAGATAGCGCTTCATGCGATGCGCCGCGCGGGGCGGGGCTCAGCGCCGCACATCAGTGGCAGCCACAGCCGCCGGAACCGCAACCGCCCGCGGCGGCCTTTTTCGGCGCGCTGTCGGCGGCGCCACCCTTCTCGGCGCCCTTCTTGCCGCCGCCCTTGAAATCGGTCTCGTACCAGCCGCTGCCCTTGAGGCGGAAGCCGGCCGCGGAGATCAGCTTTTCCAGCTCGGGCTTGCCGCACGCGGGGCATTCGGTGAGGGCGTCGTCACTCATCTTCTGCAGCGCCTCGTGGTGATGGCCGCAGGCCTTGCAGGCGTATTCGTAAATCGGCATTGCTACATCCTCTATAAGCAGTAAATCCCGACTGCCAAAGATTGGGATCAAGACAAAAAAATCAAGCGGGGAATTATACCCCGCCACGGCCCGGGCCGTCGCCTGTGGGCGCAAAACTGCTAAGATTCGGGGCTTTCAACCGTCCCGTCCAGAATGCCATGCCCCGAAAGAAAATCACCATCACCGCCGAGAACAAATGCAGCTTCTGCAAGGGCGCAAAATGCTGCACCTACTTCACCGAACAACTGGAAACGCCGCGCAGCATGCACGACTTCGACCACCTGCTGTGGCAGATCTCGCACCGCGACGTGCGCATCTACAAGGACGACGACGGCTGGTACCTGCTGGTGGAGGCGCCCTGCCTGCACCTTCAGGCCGACGGCCGCTGCGGCATCTACGCAACCCGGCCCACGGTGTGCCGCGAGCACAGCAACGACTACTGCGAATACGACGCCCCCGCCGAGGACGGCTTCGAACTCTACTTCGATGGCTACGAGGCCCTGCTGAAATACTGCCGTCGGCGCTTCAAGACCTGGGACAAGCGCATGGGGCGGCGTGACGGCGACTGAGCCGGGCCGTGGCGAAAGCGCCTACAGGAACAGCGCCAGCAGCACCCCGCCCAGCACCAGGCGATAGATGACGAAGGGCAGCATGCCGATGCGCTCCAGCAGCTTGAGGAAGAAGTGAATGCAGACATAGGCGGTGATGGCCGAGGTCACCACGCCGATGATCATCGCCCCCCAGTCCACCGGCACCGCCTCCTCGATCAGGTCCAGCCCCTTGAGGCCGCCGGCCAGCACGATCACCGGGATCGACAGCAGAAAGGAAAAGCGCGCCGCGCCCTCGCGCGACAGCCCCAGCATCAGCCCGGCGGTCATGGTGGCGCCGGAGCGCGAGGTGCCGGGGATCAGCGCCACGGCCTGGGCGATGCCGATGATCAGGATGTCCTTCCAGCCGAGGTGGTACTCATCGCGCTCGCCCCGGCCCCTGGCATCCGCCCACCACAGCAGCAGGCCGAAGCCGATGGTGGCGGCGGCGATCACCAGCTCCGAGCGCAACTCGACCTCGATATAGCCCTTGAAGGCCAGCCCGGCGAGACCCACCGGAATGGTGCCCCACAGCACCGCCCAGGCCAGGCGGCTGTCCCTGGTCTGCTGGCGGGTGACCAGCGAGCGTCCCCAGTCGCGCGCCATGGGCACCAGCTCGCGGCGGAAATACAGCACCACCGCGCTGAGGGTGCCGACGTGCACGGCGACATCGAAGGCCAGGCCCTGGTCCTCCCAGCCGAGCAGGCGCGGCAGCAGGATCAGGTGCGCCGAACTGGAAATGGGCAGAAACTCGGTAAAGCCCTGCAGCAGGGCCAGGGCAATGGCGTGAAGGTGGTCCATGGAGTCGTCGGTCCTTTCGTCTTTGTTTCCCCCGAACCCACGGATTCAGGTTTTATTCACCACAGAGGCAAGAAGGGTTTTTATATCCGCAAATGAACGCCAATGTGCGCAAATCTTTTGGGATTTATTTGCGCCCATTGGCGTTCATTTGCGGACAACTTTTCGGCCTTTCCCTCTGTGTCTCCGTGCCTTTGTGGTGAACGGCTACCGCTTTTCGGCAATGAGGCGCGCCTGCCGGCCATCCTTCAGCAGGGTGGTCTGCAGCGCGCGGAAGCCGGTATTTTCGAGCAGGAACACCAGGTCGTCGGCGGAAAAGCGGTTGTGTTCGATGAAGTGGATGAACAGGTCTTCCAGGGCATCCAGTGGCGTGCCGGGCGCAAACACGTCCAGTTCCGCCTCTTCGAGGTATTGCTTCAGCGGCGCGCGCACCCAGTCCAGCACGTACAGGCGGCCGCCCGACTTCAGGCAGCGGGCGACCTCCTGCAGGGCGCGCACCGGCTGGTGCATCTCGTGCAGCACCACCGAGGCCACCGCCGCGTCGACGCTGCCGTCGTCCAACGGCAAGTGGGGATCATGCAGGTCGGCGGTGATGATCTCGCAGCCCGCGGGCAGCTCGTCGGCGGCAGCCAGCATGTAGTCGGCGCACTCCACGCCGATGGCGCGCAGCCTCGGGTAGCGCGCCGCCAGGGCCCTGAGCAGCATGCCGGGGCCGGTGCCGAGGTCGAGAATCACCGGCTCGTCGGACAGCGCCGGCTCGATGTCCCGCGCCCACATGGCCCAGAAGTCGTCGTTGAAGCGGCCGTCGAAGGTGTCCTTCATCATCTGCGCGAAGGCCGCGCCGTCGCGGTGGTGTTTGGCCAGCATGTCCTGGGTCTGTTTCAGTCTGTCGTTCATGTTGCTTCCTCTTTCTCAAGTTTTCTTATTGTTATGAATAGTGTGGGAGCGGATTCAGCCGCGAATGAATCTCACCTTTAATCGCGGCTGAAGCCACTCCCACAGGAGGCTCTTTTTGCCATGGCGCAATCAAAGCTTGCCGCGCAGATCCTGCAGCATGAAGCCTCGCAGCGGCGCAGGGTAACCGCGCCCCAGCGCCATCACCTTGAATAGCTCCCCCATGTCGCCCGGCAGGGTCAGGGTGCGCACCTGCTGGGCCAGGCGCAGCTGTGCGCGCTCGTCGTCCGACTGCGCCAGTTCGGTGAT
>JALSHB010000219.1 GCA_026982475.1 Chromatiales bacterium | reverse complement strand
TGGTATGACGCGGCGGCGCGCCAGGGCTATGCCCTGGCCCAGCTGAACCTCGGTCGCCTGTATGCCAGCGGCGATGGTGTGCCCCGCAATACCTACCAGGCGGCCTACTGGCTGGATCTGGCCGCCGCCCAGGGTCTGCATGAGGCCCAGGTGCTGCTGAGTGAAATCGATGGCTCTGGCGCTGCCAATGTCGCCCTGGCGATGTAGTCGCGGCCACGGGGCTGGCCTGGCGAAATAGCGTCGAACCGCTCTCTCCCTCCCGCACCGCGGGCAATCCTTGGCGCCAGCAATGGCGCCGTTTTTTGTGCGCCAGCAATGGTCCCCCGGCGGTCCGGCATGCCGTGTTCAGTCCCCGCCGCGGCCATCCGGGTCGGGGAAATCCGGTGCAAAGCGCTGGATCCACTCCGCCGCCGCCTCTTCACTGCTGAGCTGGCGGCCCTCTTCGGCGAGCACCTGTTGCCGGTAGTGTTCGATGTGGCACAACTGCTCCACCATGCGGGCGCGAAACGCATCGTCCTGATCCAGAAACTCGATGCCGATCTCGAAATGGCCGTCCCGGGGGTGGCACCACATCACCCGTCCCAAGGCCTGGAACACCGGCGTCACCAGCGGAATCTTGACGCGGATGATGCGGCCGGCGGTGAGGGGGGTCGAGGAGTGGAAGGCGAGTCCGCCCTGGCTGATGTTCTTGAGGCGCTCGGAATGCGCCTCGGCCAGTTCTTCGGGCTGGAAGTCGATGGGGATGTCAGAGGGATGGCGAATGTAGTTGCGCATCATCGGGCACCGCGGTGGGGCCGCCGGTCGGTAGCGGCTCGGGGGTTTTCGCCAGTCGGTAGCTAGCGCGCCAGGAATTCATCCGTCATCTCCTTGTAATAGGCCCGCGCACCGCCAGCCATGAAGGCGTATCGACGCGCGCCCTTAATCCGCGTGGCCGGGTGAGGTATTGTGCCACGCTTTTCCCCCGCGCACGCAAAGTCTGCCATCCCTGACCCCGAGTCAAGGCCCCGAGTCAAGGCCTTGCATTTTTGGGGGAGCCCCATTATCTTGTGTCGCAGCTTCGGTGCCGCCCCAATCCCTTGGGGCAGGCCCAAAAGGGAACCCGGTGAGAATCCGGGACTGACGCGCAGCGGTATAGGGGAACGAAGGGCGCACGGCATCCCGCCCCGGGATGCCAGACACTGTCTGAGAAAGACGGGAAGTCGCGCCCCAAGGCCAATGGCCCGGATCATCCGGCCACCGCCCCCAAGTCCGAAGACCTGCCGGAGCCGGCGGGCCGATTCGATTCGGCCGCCACCCAACGCCTTCGCGAAACAGGCGTCAGGGCCGCAGGCTTCCCGCGCTTTGGTATCCCGGGGAACGCCCGTGGCGGCGCATGTCCGCCGCGCGACCTGACCTGCTCGCGCAGGCGCCCAATCATCATCTGGAGGCGCCATGCAAACCACAAATACCGCAGAACCCCTGCAACCACCGGCACCCGTGAACGCGGAGAGCACCCTGGGCGAAGTCGAGGCGCGGGTCAGTGCCCCCGGCACCTACAAGGTCATCCGCCGCAACGGCAAGCTGACCCAGTTCGACGAGACCAAGATCACCGTTGCCCTCACCAAGGCCTTTCTCGCCGTGGAGGGCGGCGGGGCCAGCGCCTCGCGCCGTGTGCACAATACCGTGGCCGCGCTCAGTGCCCAGGTCAGCGAGGCCCTGTTCCGCCACATCCCCAGCGGAGGCACGGTGCATATCGAGGACATCCAGGACCAGGTCGAGCTGGCGCTGATGCGCGGCGGCCATCACAAGATTGCCCGCGCCTATGTGTTGTACCGCGAGGAGCACGCCCGCAAGCGCCAGGCCAAGGCCGCGCGCAAGGGCGAGGCGGCGTCAAAGAAACCGCTGCACGTCACCCTTGCCGATGGCAGCCGGCAGCCGCTGGACGAGGCACGCCTGCGCAACATCACCGTCGAGGCCTGTAGCGACCTCGAGGGCGTCGATGCCGAGCTGGTCCTGCAGGAGACCCTGCGCAACCTGTTCGACGGCATCGGCGAAAAGGAGTTGGGTCCGGCGTTGGCGATGAGCGCCCGCTCGCTCATCGAGAAGGAGCCCAATTACAGTTATGTCGCCGCGCGCCTGTTGCTCGATTCCCTGCGCGGTGAGGCCCTGAGCTTCCTCGCCGGTGGCAGTGACAGCGCCACCCTGGCGGAAATGGGCGAGCGCTATGGCGACTATTTCAGTGACTACATCCAGCGTGCCGCCGATCTGGAATTGCTGGACGACGAGCTGACTCGATACGACCTTGCCCGCCTCGGCGCGGCGCTAAAGCCCGAGCGCGACCGGCAGTTCACCTATCTTGGCCTGCAGACCCTCTACGACCGCTATTTCCTGCACGCGGACGGCACCCGCTTCGAGCTGCCACAGGCCTTCTTCATGCGCGTCGCCATGGGCCTGGCGAGCAATGAAATCGACCGCGAAGGCCGCGCCATCGAATTCTACGACCTGCTGTCGTCCTTCGACTTCATGAGTTCCACGCCGACCCTGTTCAATTCCGGCACCCTGCGCCCGCAGCTGTCGAGCTGCTACCTCACCAGCGTGCCCGACGACCTCGACGGCATCTACAGCGCCATCAAGGACAACGCCCTGCTGTCGAAATTCGCCGGCGGCCTGGGCAACGACTGGACCCCGGTGCGCGGCATGGGCGCGCGCATCAAGGGCACCAACGGCAAGTCGCAGGGCGTGGTGCCGTTCCTGAAAGTGGCCAACGACACCGCGGTGGCCGTCAACCAGGGCGGCAAGCGCAAGGGCGCGGTGTGCGCCTACCTGGAAACCTGGCACATCGACATCGAGGAATTCCTCGAATTGCGCAAGAACACCGGTGACGACCGTCGCCGCACCCACGACATGAACACCGCCAACTGGGTGCCGGACCTGTTCATGAAGCGCGTCGCGGAAGAGGGTGACTGGACCCTGTTCTCGCCTGACGAGGTGCCGGACCTGCACGACCTGTACGGGAAGGCCTTCGAGGCGCGCTATTGCGAATATGAGGAAAAGGCCGCGCGCGGCGAAATACGCGTACACAAGACCCTGCCGGCGCTGGATCTGTGGCGCAAGATGCTCGGCATGCTGTTCGAGACGGGCCACCCCTGGATCGCCTTCAAGGACCCCTGCAACCTGCGCTCGCCGCAGCAGCACCGTGGCGTGGTGCACAGCTCCAACCTGTGCACGGAGATAACCCTCAACACCTCGCGTGACGAGATCGCCGTGTGCAACCTCGGCTCGGTGAACCTGGTGCAGCACCTCGACGAGAATGGCGAACTGGACATGGCCAAGCTGGAACGCACCATCGATACCGCCATGCGCATGCTCGACAACGTCATCGAATACAACTATTACAGCGTGCCGCAGGCGCGCCGCGCCAACCTGCGTCACCGCCCGGTGGGGCTCGGTCTGATGGGCTTTCAGGATGCCCTCTACCGCAAGGGCATCGTCTATGCCTCCGAACAGGCGGTGGCATTCGCCGATCGCTCCATGGAGGCCATCAGCTATTTCGCCATCAAGGCCTCCACCGATCTGGCCGAGGAGCGGGGTCGCTATTCCTCGTTTGACGGCTCGCTGTGGAGCCAGGGCATCCTGCCCATCGATTCCATCCGGCTGCTGGCCGAGGCGCGTGGCGACTATCTGCAACAGGACACCTCCAGCACACTCGACTGGGACAGCCTGCGCGAACGGGTGAAGAGCGTCGGCATGCGCAACTCCAACACCATGGCCATCGCGCCCACCGCCACCATCGCCAACATCTGTGGCGTCAGCCAGTCCATCGAGCCCACCTACCAGAACCTGTTCGTCAAATCCAACCTGTCCGGCGAATTTACCGTGGTCAATCCCTCGCTGGTGCGCGAGTTGAAGGCGCGCAAGCTGTGGGACGAGGTGATGGTCAACGACCTGAAATACTACGACGGCAGTGTGCAGGCCATCGACCGCGTGCCGGAAGAAGTAAAGGCGCGTTATGCCTGCGCCTTCGAGATGGATCCACGCTGGCTGGTCGAGGCCGCCTCGCGACGGCAGAAGTGGCTGGATCAGGCGCAGAGCCTCAACCTGTACCTGTCCGAGCCTAACGGTAAAAAGCTCGACACCCTGTACAAGCTGGCCTGGCTGCGCGGCCTCAAGACCACCTACTACCTGCGCACCCTGGGCGCCACCCATGTGGAGAAATCCACCATGGCCGATGCCTCGCGTGCCAACCGCCTCAATGCCGTCGGCAATGCCACCACGACGGCCGAGGCGAAGGTGTGCTCCATCCTCGATCCGGACTGCGAGGCCTGCCAGTAAATTTCAAGGCCACAGAGACACGGAGAACGCGGAATTGAATATTTCTCTGTGTTCTCCGTGCCTCTGTGGCAAACCAAACAAAAAAGGAGAACTGAAATGTTGAATTGGGACGATCCCCTCGCCAGAGTAACCAAAGATACCCCGCGCCCCGGCGACGGCCTGCAAGACAACCCGACCCTGATGGCCACCGCCGGTGAGGCGCCGGTGGTCGATCCGCATCCGGCCGTCGTCGATCAGGCCCTGTCTGCCCTGGGCGAGGAACAGGCGCAGGTCGGCGCTACTGGGCTCGAAGACATCGAAATGGGTGCCGAGCGCATCCGCGTCGACGACAAGCGCATCATCAACTGCCGCGCCGACCTCAACCAGTTGGTGCCCTTCAAGTACCAGTGGGCCTGGCAGAAATACCTGGACGCCTGCGCCAATCACTGGATGCCGCAGGAAATCAATATGTCCGCCGACATCGCCCTGTGGAAGGACCCCAACGGCCTCACCGAGGACGAGCGCACCATCGTCAAGCGCAACCTCGGTTTCTTTTCCACCGCCGACTCGCTGGTGGCTAACAACCTGGTGTTGGCGGTATACCGGCACATCACCAATCCCGAATGCCGCCAGTACCTGCTGCGCCAGGTCTTCGAGGAGGCGTTGCACACCCATGCCTACCAATATTGCGTGGAATCCCTCGGTCTCGACGAGGGCGAGATCTTCAACATGTACCGCGAGGTGCCGGCCGTGGCGCGCAAGGCGGAATGGGCACTGCCGTTTACCCAGTACCTCGGTGATCCGCACTTCCATACCGGCACCCTGGAGAACGACCAGCGCCTGCTGAAAGAACTGGTGGCCTTTTACGTCATCTTCGAGGGTATTTTCTTCTACGTCGGCTTCGTGCAGATCCTTTCCATGGGCCGGCGCAACAAAATGACCGGCGTGGCGGAGCAGTTTCAGTACATCATGCGTGACGAATCCATGCACATGAATTTCGGCATCGACGTGATCAACCAGATCAAGATCGAGAATCCGCACATCTGGACCGCCGCCTTCCAACAGGAAATAGTCGACATGATCCGCGAGGCCGTGTCGCTGGAGGCCCAGTACGCCCGCGACACCATGCCCAACGGCGTGCTCGGCCTCAACGCCCCGCTGTTCGAGGAATACCTGCAATACATCGCCAACCGTCGCTGCGCGCAGATCGGGCTGCCGGAGCAGTACCCCGGCGTCGGCAACCCCTTCCCGTGGATGTCCGAGGTGCTGGACCTGCAAAAGGAGAAGAACTTCTTCGAGACGCGGGTGACGGAATATCAGACCGGCGGCGCACTGAGCTGGGATTGACGATGCTCCCGGGGGCCGTGCGGCAAGCGGATCCCGCGGGTGATGGCAGGCCTCCGGACTACGGCCTTAGGTCTGTGAGCGACGCCAAACGTCCTCTGTGCCCGGCTGTGTAACGCATCGGGATGGCGCCGATTTCATGGTTGTGACTCATTTGTAACCCCGCATCGTTTATCACGATCCTGTGTTCCATTCTGATACACGAGGGGGTCACCATGAGTCATCAGCCGAACATTTCCCATATGCGCGGATTCCCGCGCATCGTGGCCATCGCCTTTGTCGCCCTGCTCCCCGCCTGTGGCGGCGGCGGGGGCGGCGGCGGGGGCGGCGGCGGGGGCGGTGATACCCCATCCGCCAGTCCAGGCACCCGTACCTCGGTGGCAGCCAGCACCTCGGCCATCGCCCCTGGTGATGCCACCTGCGCCCAGGGCGGCATCCTGGTGGAGACGGGCATCGACGAAAACCGCAACGGCCTGCTGGACCCCGACGAGGTGGACGCCAGCGAAAAGGTCTGCAACGGCCTGCCGGGCGCCGATGGCATGAATGGCGCGGACGGTCGTGACGGCCTCGATGCCCTGGTGGCCATCGCCGACGAACCCTCCGGCGGCAACTGCACCGAGGGCGGCAAGCGCATCGACAGCGGCCTGGACGCCAACCGCGACGGCCGCCTCGACGCCGGCGAGATCTCCACCACCGACTACCTCTGCAACGGCGCGCCCGGCGCGGACGGCCGCGACACCCTCATCGCCATGAACCCGGAGCCGGTGGGCATCAACTGCCCCAACGGCGGCCTGCGCATCGACGCCGGCATCGACACTAACGCCAATGGCAGCCTGGATCCCGCCGAGGTCACCCAGACGGGCTATGTCTGCGGCGGGGCCGATGGGCGTGTTGGCTGGGGGGTGCCGACGCTCATCGCATTGCCTTTCGCAAGAAGTGCGCGCTACCCCAAGGTAGCCATGGACGACGGCGGCAATGCCATTGTGGTCTGGGAGGAACCCAACACCGCCAAGACCCAGAATGAACTCTGGGCCATGCATTTCACGGCTGACCAGGGGTGGTATTTTGCCACCCCCATCGCAACGGACACCCGGGGTGGGGGGGATTTCCAGATCACCATGGATGCCAGCGGCAACAGCATCGCGGTATGGAGCCAGCACGATGGCAGCCAGTTCAGCATTTGGGCCAGCCGTCATATCGCCGGATCGCGAGTCTGGAGCACCCCGGAGCTGATCGAAACCGATAATGCAGGCGGCGCCTTTTTCCCGCAGATCGCCCTGGATCGTGACGGCAATGCCATTGCGGTCTGGAAACAGTCCGACGGTGCGGGCAATTATTTTGTCTGGGCAAACCGTTATTCCCCCGGGGCAGGCTTCGGATGGGGGAGTGCGAAAAAGATCGGTGTCATCGCCAGCACCCAACATCCCCCCCAAGTCGCCATGGATGCGCAGGGCAATGCCATCGCCATCTGGAAGACCCGGGGAACCGGTGGCGAAGGAATCGAGGCCAACCGCTATGTACCCGGTTCCGGATGGGGCGCCGCGGAACAAATCGAGGCCAATGACACCCGGCCGATCAAGCACATCCGGCTCGGTGTCGGGGCCAACGGGGATGCCGTGGTCGCCTGGGTAAGAGAGCTGAACAGCGCTCTGAATACCATCCTCCTGGCAACCAGCCGCTTCGAAGCCGCAAGCGGACAGTGGGGAGTCCCACAGGCAGTCGACACCGGCGGAACGCTCACCAACAGGTTTGTAGCGGACATGTTGGACGTTGCGGTAGATCCCAGGGGGAATACCATCCTTGCTTGGGTAAATGAATATCAAGGGATCTGGGTCAATCGCTATGACGTCATGGGTGGAGCGTGGGAAACCCCTGCGTGGATAACCCGGGAATCCGGTAGTCGTTCATCCGACTGGCCCCGGTTGGCGACAGACGCCACAGGCAATGCCCTGCTGGTCTGGCGCCAATCCGACGGTTGGCAGTACAGCATCTGGTCCAGTCGCTATGTACCGGGTACCGGCTGGTCCCGCCCGGAATTGGTTGAAACCCATCACGCCGGCCCGGCCGTCAATCCACAGGTGGCCATGGACAGCAACGGCAATGCCCTTGTCGTCTGGTCACAGTCCGATGGAACCAATTACAGAATCTGGGCCAACCGCTGGCTGGCGCCGCAGTAAGGCACGGGAAACCACCTCGTGACACCGCTGCTCAGCGGTGTCACGAGGACAGACCTGCAGGCAATGCTGAATCAGAACGTGGCCCGGATGCAGGCCCAACGGGCCGGAACCCGGGAGGCCCTCCCGCCCGTTCCCGGAATCCGCTGCGCTTCTTCCGGGCTACGGGGTCTG
>JALSHB010000218.1 GCA_026982475.1 Chromatiales bacterium | reverse complement strand
GCCGGAAACCAGTGCTCCCAGCGCCCGGCGTGGATGGCATTCAGCCGCGCCCAGCCGCCGAGGGGCAGGCGACCCTCCGGCCCCTGGCGCCCGCCCCCAGGACAGAGAAGCTGGACCTCGCCGGGACCGCGCCGCAGGCCCACCGGCAGGGCGGTGTCGGAGTCGGCAAAGCGGGCGCGGTGAAACAGCCGGGCCACATTCGCCAGAGCACTGGCGAAAGCAACCTCCAGAAAGCAGAGGAGTACCTAGCAAGACTGATAGACGACGTTCGCAACGCACGCATCTACGGCGTTCGCCCTAGACGTTCATTCCGCAAGGCGGCAACGCACTATCTGGAGCAGAGCGGACACAAGCGCAGCATTGGTGATGACGCGCTTCATCTCAAGCAGCTGGATCCGTATATCGGCGACCTGGACCTGCAGAATGTTCACATGGGAACCCTCGGAAAGTTCATCGCCAAGCGGAGACAGGCGGGCAGGAAATCGAAGACGATCAACTATGCCTTGGGCCTCGTCCGGCACATCCTGAATCTGGCAGCAGATGAATGGATCGATGAGAGTGGGCTGACCTGGCTGGAACGGGCGCCGAAGATCAAGCTGCTCCCTGTCACTGATGGCCGCGACCCGTACCCGGTCAGCTGGGAGGAACAAAAGACTCTGTTCCAGCATCTTCCCGACTACCTCGCAGAGATGGCTCTCTTCAAGGTAAATACCGGGCTACGGGAACAGGAAGTCGTTCGGCTGCAGTGGGATTGGGAAATACCGGTACCGGAACTGGGTACCGCGGTGTTTCTGATCCCGCGCAGGATGACGAAGAACGGAGAAGAGCGGCTGGTGGTTCTGAACCGGATTGCCGCCTCGGTGGTTGATCGCCAGCGCGGCAATCACCCCGTGCGGGTGTTCACACGCAACGGCAGGCCAGTGAAGCACATCAACGGCTCTACCTGGCGCCGCGCAAGAATCGATGCCGCCCTGGAACTGGCACGGACCCAGGAGGGCTGTGACTTCATCCGCGTGGAGTCCTCCGGTCGTTACGAGACGCTGGTCTGGACGATCAGAGGAAAACGTCACGGTGAGGCCAAGCCGGTCTTTCTGCGCTATTCCGTGGCCGATTTCGAGGCAGAGCGGAAGCAGCGAGGCCTGAAATCGATTCTGGAGAATGATCGCAGGAATTACGACCTCAGGCACACCTTCGGGAGGCGGCTGCGTAGTGCAGGCGTGTCGTTTGAAGACCGGCAGGATCTGCTGGGACACAAGTCGGGAAGAATCACCACCCACTACTCGGCGGCGGAACTAGAGAACCTGATCGATGCCGTCGGCAAGGTGCGTGGGAAAAACTCCCACAAAACTCCCACACTGGTCCTGCTGAAAGCAACAAGCGGCTACGACACAGGTCGCAACCGCTTGTTTTGATTGAAGAAAAATGGCGCGCTCGGGAGGATTCGAACCTCCGACCGCCTGGTTCGTAGCCAGGTACTCTATCCAGCTGAGCTACGAGCGCGCAGTAAAACGTTTTCCGGTGAACCGACGCCACGGAAGGGTGCGGAACTATACCCGCTTTCGCCACCCGTTTTCAAGGCTGTGGAGCGAATTTAATACGCTACGTCCACGAAAAAAATAATGGCGGAGAGCGAGGGATTCGAACCCTCGATGGGCGTTAACCCATACACCCTTAGCAGGGGTGCGCCTTCAGCCACTCGGCCAGCTCTCCGGGTGATCAACACCCCCTGCCCGTCAACCCGGCAGGGCGGCTATTCTCCCAAAAATACGGCGATTAGGAAACCCATTTCAGGCAGGAAACGGGCAGAAAACATCAATTACCGACAATATGGGGGAAATCTGCCCGGACAGACGATTTTCCGGGCAAATCACCAGGCAGGCACCAAGCTTGCGCAGCACCCGCCCGGCAAGGAACCGACGTTAGACTGGCGAACCTTCCTGGTCTTTTTCGCGCTGGATCCGCTCATAGATCTCTTCGCGATGCACAGAGACATCCTTCGGCGCATTGACGCCAATGCGTACCTGATTGCCCTTCACACCAAGCACGGTAATGGTGATGTCATCACCAATGATCAAAGACTCGCCAACGCGCCGCGTCAGAATCAACATTGTATTTCTCCTTGTTTCTGAATCTCCCGATCGCAACCTGACTGGGTGCGCGTCGTCGGAGCTATCGGCCAAAATAGCCGGAACTTCAATTAATCGTCAGTTTTTCTTCGCTGCTGTCCATGACTACGGCGCAGCACGCCATAGCATCAATCCGTTATTTCAATGGCCTGCTCGAGGGCAAAGCCACTGTGCAGGGCCCGCACACCCAGTTCGAGGTACTTCTCGTCAACGACGACCGACACCTTGATTTCGGAGGTCGAAATCATGCGGATATTGATTCCCTCCCTGGCCAAGAGTTCAAACATCTGCCCGGCGATGCCAGCGTGCGAACGCATGCCGACGCCCACCAGGGAGATCTTCACGATCTTGTTGTCACCCACCACTTCGCGCGCGCCCAGTTCATCGGCAACCCTCTCCAACACCGCCCTGGCCTTCTCGTAGTCATTGCGGTGGATGGTGAAGGTGAAGTCCGTGTTGCCATCCGCGGCGACATTCTGGATGATCATGTCCACTTCGATATTGGCCTCACCGATGGGGCCAAGGATCTGTGAGGCGACACCCGGGTGATCGGGCACGCCCAGCACCGTCAACTTGGCCTCGTCCCGGTTGAAGGCGATACCGGATATCAACGCCTGTTCCATACCCTCTTCCTCGTAGCTGATGAGCGTGCCACCACCCTCTTCGAAGCTGGACAACACCCGTAGCGGCACGTTGTATTTGCCGGCGAACTCCACGGCGCGAATCTGCAACACCTTGGAGCCCAGGCTCGCCATCTCCAGCATCTCCTCGAAGGTGATGCGGTCGAGGCGCCGTGCCTCGGGCACCACACGCGGGTCGGTGGTATAGACGCCATCCACGTCGGTGTAGATCTGGCACTCGTCAGCGTCCAGGGCCGCGGCCAGGGCCACGGCGGTGGTATCCGATCCGCCACGTCCCAGGGTGGTTATGCTGCCGTTCTCATCGACACCCTGAAACCCGGCCACCACCACCACCTGCCCGGCGGAGAGGGCATCATCCATGTTCTGCCGGTCGATATCCTTGATCCGCGCCTTGTTGTGCGCGCTATCGGTAAGAATCCGTACCTGACTGCCGGTGAACGATCGCGCCGGGTAGCCTCGTTGCTTCAGCGCCATGGCCAGCAGGGCGATGGTCACCTGCTCGCCGGTGGACAGCAACACGTCATACTCGCGCGCATCGGGCTGCGGCGCAATAGCCTTGGCCAACGCCACCAGCCGGTTGGTCTCGCCGCTCATGGCGGAAACCACCACCACCACGTCGTGACCCTGATCCCGAAATCCCGCGATCTTTTCCGCCACGCACTGGATGCGTTCCACGGAACCGACCGAGGTACCGCCATATTTCTGTACGATCAGTGCCATAATCTAGACTGTTTCGAAAGCCCTAGTATTAAACATCAGTTCTGTGCCGACATAAAGAAATTTGTAGGCATATTCCTACAAACTATATAAAGCGCGGCGTATATCAGCCCTGAACCCGACGACTCAGAGCGATGAAGCATGCAACGGCTTGAGGGGTTGTGCGACTCGCCGTCATGAACCCGCAGATTCAGGGCAGCGTCAATCTCCCAGCTGATCGCGCACCCACGCCGGCACCGCCTGCAGGGCGGCATCCAGCCCGGCAGGGTCCTTGCCGCCGGCCATCGCCAGGTCGGGACGGCCACCGCCCTTGCCGCCCACCTGCCGGGCGACGCTGTTGACCAGGTCGCCGGCGCGCAGGCGTCGGGTCTCGTCCTTGGTGACGCCCGCCACCAGGCTGACCTTGTCGCCATCCACCGCCGCCAGCACCACCGCGGCGTGTCCCAACTTGTTCTTCAGCTGGTCGACGGTATCACGCAGGGACTTGGCGTCGACACCGTCCAGCTTCGCCGCCAGCACCTTGATGCCGTCGACATCCACCGCCCGCGCGGCCAGGTCGCCGCCCTGGCTGCTGGCCAGTTTCGCCTTCAGCTGCTCGACCTCCTTTTCCAGCCCGCGCGTGCGCTCCAGCAGCGCCTGTAGCTTGGAGACCACCATGCCGGCATCGGCCTTCAGCAGCGCGGCGATGCGTTGCAGGTTCTTTTCCATTTCACCGATGTAACGCAGTGCGGCCTCGCCGGCCACCGCCTCGATACGACGCACGCCGGCGGCCACGCCGCCCTCGGAGACGATCTTGAACAGGCCGATGTCGCCGGTGCGCGAGACGTGGGTGCCGCCGCACAGCTCCACGGAAAAATCGCCCATGGACAGCACGCGCACGACCTCGCCGTATTTCTCGCCGAACAGCGCCATGGCGCCGGAGGCCTTGGCCTCGTCCGCCGACATGAGCCGGGTTTCCACCGGCAGGTTGGCGCGGATCTGCTCATTGACCAGCGCCTCGATCTCAGCCAGCTGCGCGGGCGTCAGCGCGTCGAAGTGCGAAAAATCGAAGCGCAGGCGCTCGGCCTCCACTAGCGAGCCCTTCTGCTGCACGTGCTCGCCGAGGATCTGGCGCAGGGCGGCGTGCAACAGGTGGGTGGCGGAGTGATTATCGGCGATCTGCCGGCGGCGCCGTTTATCCACGCGCGCCTCAAGCGTGTCTCCGACCGCCACCTGGCCCTTTTGCACGCGCACCTGGTGCAGGAAGGCATCGCCCTGTTTCTGTGTGTCCAGCACCGCCAGCTCGGCGTCGCCCACTCGCAGCAGTCCGGTATCGCCCACCTGGCCGCCGGACTCGGCGTAGAAGGGTGTGCGATCAAGGATCACCAAACCTTGCTCAGACGCTTGTAGTGTCTCGACAGACACCATGCCTGGTTGAGAAACCCGCTGGCGAAACAAGCCCACTATATTGACCACATCCGACAGGTTCTCATACCCAACAAACTCCGACTTAGCCAAAATTTCACTCAGCGGTCCGGCTTCAAGGGCTTTAAAAGTACTAGCCGCCCGCGCCCGCTCGCGCTGGGCCGCCATTTCACGCTCGAAGCCGTCCAGGTCCAGGCTTAGGCCGCGCTCGCGGGCGATATCGGCGGTGAGATCGACGGGGAAGCCGTAGGTGTCGTAGAGCTTGAACACGGTCTCGCCGGGGATCACCGTGCCATCGAGGTGGGCAATGGTCTCTTCGAGGATGGCCATGCCGTGATCGAGGGTCTCGGCGAAGCGCTCCTCTTCCTGTCTCAGCACCCGCTCCACCTGCGGCCGGGCCTTCACCAGTTCGGGATAGGCGTCACCCATCACCTCGCACAGCGGCCCCACCAGCTTGTAGAAGAAGGGCTCGCGCAGGCCCAGCTTGTGGCCATGGCGGATGGCGCGGCGGATGATGCGGCGCAGCACGTAGCCGCGGCCCTCGTTGGAGGGCACCACGCCGTCGGTGACCAGAAAGGCGCAGGCGCGGATGTGATCGGCGATGACGCGGAGGGAAGTATTGGTGAGATCTTTCTGTCCGGCCAGCCTGGCGATGGCAGCAATCAGATGCCTGAACAGGTCGATGTCGTAGTTGTTGTGCACGCCCTGCAGCACGGCGGCAAGGCGCTCCAGGCCCATGCCGGTGTCCACGGAGGGGTGCGGCAGCGGATTCATGTTGCCCGCGGCGTCGCGGTCGTACTGCATGAACACCAGGTTCCAGATTTCGATGTAGCGGTCGCCGTCTTCCTCGGGGGTGCCGGGGGGGCCGCCGGGCACGTCCTCGCCGTGGTCGTAGAAGATCTCCGAGCAGGGGCCGCAGGGGCCGGTATCGCCCATGGACCAGAAGTTGTCACTTTCATAACGCTTGCCGCCGGGCTTGTCACCGATGCGGGAGAAGCGCTCGGCGGAGACGCCGATCTCCTTCAGCCAGATGTCGGCGGCCTCATCGTCATCGGCATAGACCGTGATCCACAGGCGCTCCGGCGGCAGCTTGGCCACCTTGGTGAGAAACTCCCAGGCGTACTGGATGGCCTCGCGCTTGAAATAGTCGCCGAAGCTGAAGTTGCCCAGCATCTCGAAGAAGGTGTGATGACGCGCGGTATAGCCGACGTTTTCCAGGTCGTTGTGCTTGCCGCCGGCGCGCACGCAGCGCTGGGCGCTGGCGGCGCGCTTGTAAGGGCGCTGCTCACGGCCGGTGAACACCTCCTTGAACTGCACCATGCCGGCATTGGTGAACAACAGGGTGGGGTCGTTGGCCGGTACCAGCGGGCTGCTGGGCACGATCTGGTGGCCGTGTTGCTGGAAGTAGTCGAGGAAGAGCTGTCGGATTTCTGCGCTTGTCATCGTGTTCTTTATTCAAAAATGTAAAAAACAGGCTGGCCAACAATTCACGCGATAACCAGCTCAACAAGCCACGAATTGTCAGTCAACAACGTCACCGTCCAGCGCCTGTCGGACCTGGTCGGCGGTAAATCCCCGGTACTGAAGAAAGCGGGCCTGACGGGCCCGCTGCTTGAAATCCTTCGGTTTGCCTTCGCCAAAGCGCTTGCTGCGCGCACGTGTTGCCCGCTCAAGCCACCGTGGGTCATCGAAGTCGAGGTAGATGGCGGCTATTTTCTCACTCACGCCGCGCTCGCGCAATTCTGCCTGAATTCGCTGCGGACCATGACCACCATTGCTGCGATAGCGCACGAAGGCCTCGGTGAAGCGTTCATCGCTCAACAGGCCTTCGTCCTGCAAGCGGGCCAGCACCTCGTCGATGGCGTCCGCGTCCAGATTCCGCGCCTTGCCGCGGCCTTCGACATGGGCCTGCAGCTTGCGCCGCAGCTCGGCGACGGCGTGCTCGCGCCGCGCCAGCAGATCCATGGCCTTGTTGCGCAACACCTGGCACGACTCGGCGCGCGACGGCCGCCCCTCATCGGCCGTCGCCCCGCCCTCGGCGGACGCACCCGCCGCGTTATCGCCAATAACCATCCCGGCGGCTACGCCTCGGTTTCAGCCGCCGCGCCGGCCTTCGCCTCGTCCACGCCGGGCAGCAGCTTGAGCCGCACCTGGGCCTCGATCTCCTCGGCGATCTGCGGATTCTCCTTGAGGAAGTTGCGCACATTGTCCTTGCCCTGGCCAATGCGCTCGCCGTTATAGCTGTACCAGGCGCCACTCTTGTCGATGATGCCCTCCTGCACACCGAGGCCGATGACCTCGCTCTCGCGCGAGATGCCCTCGCCGAACAGGATGTCGAATTCCGTCTTCTTGAAGGGCGGCGCCACCTTGTTCTTCACCACCTTGACGCGGGTCTCGTTGCCGAGGATCTCGTCGCCCTTCTTGATGGCGCCGATGCGGCGGATGTCCAGACGCACGGAGGCGTAGAACTTCAGCGCGTTGCCGCCGGTGGTGGTCTCGGGATTGCCGAACATGACGCCGATCTTCATGCGGATCTGGTTGATGAAGATCACCATGGTGTTGGTGCGCTTGATATTGGCCGTGAGCTTGCGCAGCGCCTGCGACATGAGGCGCGCCTGCAGGCCGACGTGATGATCGCCCATGTCGCCCTCGATCTCGGCCTTCGGCGTCAGCGCCGCCACGGAGTCGACGACGACGATGTCCACCGCCCCCGAGCGCACCAGCATGTCGGTGATCTCCAGCGCCTGCTCGCCGGTGTCCGGCTGCGAGACCAGCAGGTCATCCACGTTCACCCCCAGCTTCTCGGCGTAGGAGGGGTCCAGCGCGTGTTCGGCATCGACAAAGGCCGCCGTGCCGCCCAGCTTCTGCATCTCCGCAATCACGTGCAGGGTCAGGGTGGTCTTGCCCGAGGACTCCGGGCCGTAGATCTCCACGACGCGTCCGCGCGGCAGGCCGCCGATGCCGAGGGCAATATCCAGCCCCAGCGAGCCGGTGGAAACCGCATCGATATCGCGCGCCGCACTGGCGTCGCCCATGCGCATCACCGACCCCTTGCCGAACTGCTTTTCAATCTGACTCAGCGCCGCACTCAGGGCCTTTTGTTTGTCGTCTGCCGCCATCTCGATCTCCTTGGTTATACGTT
>JALSHB010000217.1 GCA_026982475.1 Chromatiales bacterium | reverse complement strand
TTAACCTTGCGGCCGTACTCCCCAGGCGGTCAACTTATCGCGTTAGCTTCGATACTAAGGAGTCAAGCTCCCCAACACCCAGTTGACATCGTTTACGGCGTGGACTACCAGGGTATCTAATCCTGTTCGCTCCCCACGCTTTCGCACCTCAGCGTCAGTATTGGGCCAGGAAGTCGCCTTCGCCACTGGTGTTCTTTCCGATATCTACGCATTTCACCGCTACACCGGAAATTCCACTTCCCTCTCCCATACTCTAGCCTGGCAGTATCGAATGCCATTCCCAGGTTGAGCCCGGGGCTTTCACATCCGACTGACCAAGCCGCCTACGCGCGCTTTACGCCCAGTAATTCCGATTAACGCTCGCACCCTCTGTATTACCGCGGCTGCTGGCACAGAGTTAGCCGGTGCTTCTTCTGTCGGTAACGTCAAGACTCACGGCTATTAACCGTAAGCTTTTCTTCCCAACTGAAAGTGCTTTACAACCCGCAGGCCTTCTTCACACACGCGGCATTGCTGGATCAGGGTTGCCCCCATTGTCCAATATTCCCCACTGCTGCCTCCCGTAGGAGTCTGGGCCGTGTCTCAGTCCCAGTGTGGCTGATCATCCTCTCAGACCAGCTACTGATCGTCGCCTTGGTGAGCCGTTACCTCACCAACTAGCTAATCAGACATGGGCTCATCCAATAGCGCAAGGTCCGAAGATCCCCTGCTTTCCCCCGTAGGGCGTATGCGGTATTAGCCTGGTTTTCACCAGGTTGTCCCCCACTACTGGGCAGATTCCCATGCTTTACTCACCCGTCCGCCACTCGTCAGCAAGAGAGCAAGCTCTCTCCTGTTACCGTTCGACTTGCATGTGTTAGGCATGCCGCCAGCGTTCAATCTGAGCCAGGATCAAACTCTTCAGTTCAATCAACTTAGTTGCATTGGTTGCAACCAAACCTTTTTCAACGAAGAGCGATCCCGTCAATTCATTCGCTTGGAATTTCTTTGACAGGTCACTTATCATCGACAGTCTTTGACATTCGCCAAACCGTCAACGCAAGTGCCCACACAAATTACCTAATCTCATTTTTAAAGAGCAAATACAAAGAGCTTGGACCCGCTCAGCGGGGCCAAAAATTCTAGCATCAATCGGCCTCAACCGTCAACCAGAACCCATCTTCCGCCCAACCCGCCATTCTCTCAAGCGGGCCAGCGAGGCGCGAATTATACGGGCTTCTCGAAGCCTGTCAACGCCTGTCTGAAGCTTTGTTCGGCCAATCCCCGGCCGCTTCAGTCGCTGGCCTCGACCAGCGAGCGGCGCATTATACACGGGGGCTTGGCAGCGTCAACAACACCGCGCACCTTTTCTGCCTCAGGCCGCAATGACCTTGTGCTAGACTACGCGGCTCCTTTAAATACTTGGTTCAACCACGCCGTTGTCGTCTGACACTCTGCTTTATGTATGGGGGCTGGGCGGCAAGCATGCAACGCCATCTGACACGAATCTGCGCCACATTCCGATGACAAGCCCAGCCGCCACTCGCCTGCGCGAGATCCCATACAACTACACCTCATTCTCGGACCGCGAGATCATCATCCGCTTTCTCGGCGAACGCGGCTGGGAGACGCTCAACCAGCTACGCGGCTCCCGCCGCACGGGCCGCTCGGCGCGCATGCTGTTCGAGGTGCTGGGCGATCTGTGGGTGGTGACGCGCAACCCCTTCATCCAGGACGACCTTCTGCAGAATCCCAGGCGCCGCGACTCGCTGATCCACGCCCTGCATCACCGCCTGCAGCAGATCATCGATCGCGCCGAGGCCAATCCCCTGGCGCTGGAGCTGGTGGAGGCGGCCAGGGGCGCCGTCAAGGACTTCGAGGCCAACTTTGCCGCCGAGGCGCGTTTGCGCCGCAAGGCCGTGCAAAGACTCAAGCGGGTCACCCGCAGGGACAACATCGACTTCAGCGGCCTGGCGCGGGTGTCGCACGTCACCGACGCCTCGGACTGGCGCGTGGAATACCCCTTCGTCGTCGTCCACCCCGACAGCGAGGCCGAGATGGCCCGCGTGGTGCAGGCCTGCATCGACCTCGGCCTGCCGCTGATCCCGCGCGGCGGCGGCACTGGCTACACCGGCGGCGCGGTGCCGTTGCGCGAACGCTGCGCCATCATCAACACGGAGAAGCTGGACGCCATCGGCAAGGTCGAACTACGCCGGCTGCCCGGCGTCGACCACGACGTGCCGACGGTGCACGTGGAGGCCGGGGTGGTCACGCGCCGGGTCTCGGACCTGGCCGCTGCCCACGGCTACGTGTTCGCCGTCGACCCCACCTCGCAGGACGCCTCCTGCATCGGCGGCAACATCGCCATGAACGCCGGCGGCAAGAAGGCGGTGCTGTGGGGCACCACCCTGGACAACCTGGCCTCGTGGCGCATGGTCACCCCGGACGGCCACTGGCTGGAGGTGGAGCGCATCAACCACAACCTGGGCAAGATCCATGAGCAGCCGGAGACGGAATTCCGCATCACCCGCTACGAGGCCGACGGAAGAACACCCTTCGGCGAGCCCGAGACCCTGCGCATCCCCGGCCGCGAACTGCGCAAGGAAGGCCTGGGCAAGGACGTCACCAACAAATTCCTCGGCGGCCTGCCGGGGGTGCAGAAGGAAGGCTGCGACGGCCTCATCACCTCGGCGGTGTTCATCCTGCACCGCATGCCGGCGCACATCCGCACCGTGTGCCTGGAATTCTTCGGCGACGACCTGCGCCGCGCGGTGCCGGCCATCGTCGAGACCAAGGACTACCTGGACGCCGCCGAAGGCATCCAGCTGGCCGGCATGGAGCACCTCGACGAACGCTACGTGCACGCCGTCAACTACAGCACCAAGGCACCGCGCAGCGAGCGGCCGAAGATGGTGCTGCTGATCGATATCGCCGGCGACGACGCCGATCGCGTCGCCGAGGCCGCCTCCACCGTGGTGCGCATGGCCAACGCGCGCGATGCCGAGGGCTTCATCGCGGTCAGCGCCGAGGCCCGCCACCGCTTCTGGCTGGACCGCACGCGCACCGCCGCCATCGCCGCCCACACCAACGCCTTCAAGATCAACGAGGACGTAGTAATCCCGCTCGACCGCCTGGGCGACTACAGCGAGGCCATCGAGCGCATCAACATCGAATACTCCACGCGCAACAAGCTGCGCATGATCGACGCCGTACTGGACTACCTGGCCGGCGACCTGCCGGAGCACCGCCAGGCACGCAACTTCGAGCCCTCCGAGGCGCCTTGCGAAGAAACCACCGCCATCCTCGACAACAAGAAGGCCGCCGCGCGCGAGCACCTGGAGGCCATCCGCGAGCTGTGGGCCTGCATCCTCGAACACCTCGACGACGCCGTCGGCGAACACCCCGAGGTGTTCACCCTGCTGGAGGATCAGCGCCGCGAGAACATCGACGACACAGACACCCTGTTCCGCCTGCTGCAACGCCGCGCCCTGCGCATCTCCTACCGCCAGGCGGTGGAACGGCCGCTCAAGGCCATCTTCGGCGGCCGCGAGCTGGAGCCGGTGCGCGCGCGCCTCGACCAGATCCACCGCGAGATCCGCGCCAGCCGCCTGTTCGTCGCCACCCACATGCACGCCGGCGACGGCAACGTGCACACCAACATCCCGGTGCACTCCAATGACTATCGGATGCTGCAGGAGGCCGACGAGGTGGTGGAGCGCATCATGGCACTGGCGGAATCACTGGGCGGCGTGGTATCCGGCGAACACGGCATCGGCATCACCAAGATGCAGTTCCTCGACCCGCCCACCGTGGAGGCCTTCGCCCGCTACAAGCAGCAGGTGGACCCCGAACAGCGCTTCAACCCCGGCAAGCTGATGGCCGGCTCGGGCCTGGACAATGCCTACACCCCCTCGCTGCGCCTGCTGCAACAGGAGGCATTGATCCTCGAGGCCTCCGAGCTGGGCGCCCTCAACGACGACATCAAGGACTGCGTGCGCTGCGGCAAGTGCAAGCCGGTGTGCGCCACCCACATCCCGCGCGCCAACCTGCTGTACTCGCCGCGCAACAAGATCCTCGCCACCGGCCTGATCATCGAGGCCTTCCTGTACGAGGAGCAGACCCGGCGCGGCATCTCCCTGCGCCACTTCGACGAGATGAACGACGTCGCCGATCACTGCACGGTGTGCCACAAGTGCTACAACCCCTGCCCCGTGGACATCGACTTCGGCGACGTCTCGGTGCGCATGCGCAAGCTGCTCAAGGCCTTCGGCAAGAAACGCACCGGCCTCGCCACGCGCGCCTCCATGGCCTACCTCAACGCCAGCGACCCGCGCACCATCAAGCTCATGTACAAGGCCCTGCTGCAATGGGGCTTCAAGGGCCAGCGCCTCGGCCACCGGCTGGCCAGGCGCTTCAAGCTGCTCACCAATGGCAAACGGCCCAAGGCCACCAACGGCAAGCCGACGCTGCAGGAGCACGTGGTCAACTTCGTGCGCAAGCCCCTGCCCGCCAGCCTGCCGGCGCAGACCATGCGCCAGACCCTGGGCCTGGAAGACGACAAGAACGTGCCCATCCTGCGCGATCCGGCCCGGGTCGATGAAAATTCCGAGGCGGTATTCTACTTCCCCGGCTGCGGCTCCGAGCGCCTGTTCAGCCAGGTCGGCATGGCCACCCTGGCGATGCTCTACGAGACCGGCGTGCAGACCGTGCTGCCGCCGGGCTACCTGTGCTGCGGCTACCCGCAGAACGCCACCGGCGACGAACAGAAGGGCCAGGCGCTGTCGGTGAACAACCAGGTGCTGTTCCACCGCGTCGCCAACACCCTCAACTACCTCGACATCAAGACCGTCATCGTCTCCTGCGGCACCTGCATGGACCAGTTGCAGAAGTACCGCTTCCAACAGATCTTCCCCGGCTGCCGGCTGCTGGACATCCACGAATACCTGATGGAGAAGGGCGTGAAGATGGAAGGCATCGAGGGCCGCCAGTACCTCTACCACGCCCCCTGTCACGAACCCATGAAGACCTACGCCCCGCTGGGCGTGGCCGGCGAGCTGCTGGGCAAGGACGTGCAGCTCTCCGACCGCTGCTGTGGCGAGGCCGGCACCTTCGCCGTCTCGCGCCCGGACATCGCCACCCAGCTGCGCTACCGCAAGCAGGAGGAACTGCACAAGGGCATCGAGCAGCTCACCGGCGCGCCGAAGGCAAAGGACGGCAACGTGAAGATGCTCACCTCCTGCCCCGCTTGCGTGCAGGGCCTGTCGCGTTACGCCGACGACACCGGCCTGGAGACGGACTACATCGTCGTCGAAGTGGCGCGCGGCCGGCTCGGTGACGACTGGCAGCGGAAATTCGTCGAAGACGTCAAGCAGGGCGGCATCGAACAGGTGCTGCTGTAGGCGGCAAGGGGATATAAGAGTCATGAGCACAGGCATCGACGACAACGACGCGCACAACGAAGCGCCCAAGAGCAAATCGCAGCGCAAGCGCGAGATGCACGCCCTGCAGGCCCTCGGCGAGGAGCTGGTCAGCCTCAGCCCGGAGCAGTTCAAGAAGTTCGACGACCTGCCCGAGACCCTGCACGACGCGGTGGTGGAGGCGCGGCGCATCCACAGCCGCGGCGCCCTCAAGCGCCAGCTGCAGTACGTGGGGCGGGTAATGCGCGACGTCGATCCCGCGCCGATCCGCGAAAGGCTGGACGCCCTGCGCGGCCAGTCACGCCAGGCCGCGGCGCAGCTGCACCGCATCGAACGCTGGCGCGACCGGCTGCTGGAGGAAGGTGATCACGTGCTGGAGGAACTGGTGGCGCGGCACCCGGCGGTGGACCGCCAGTACCTGCGCCAACTGCTGCGCAACGCCGGGAAGGAAAAGCTGGCCAACAAGCCGCCGCGCTCGGCGCGCCTGCTGTTTCGTTATCTGCGTGAATTGATGGAAGAAGACACCGACGGACAGCCATCCGGGTAGGGTGGGCACTACCCAGCCTGCGAAAACAACGCCTCAATTGAGCCGGAAGGCCACCGGCACGCGGAATTCCAGCTCCGCGCGCGGATCGCTGTCCGGCATGGGCGGAAACGGATTGGCGCGCTGCGCCATGGCCAGCGCGCCCTTGTCGAGGAAGCGGTTGCCGGTGCGTTTTTCCAGCTCGACCAGCAATAGCTGACCGCCACGGTCGATGCGAATCCGCAACATCCCCTCCCCTTCGATGCGCAGCCGCTTGGCGCGGCGCGGGTATTTCTTGTGCTTTTCCAGCCAGGCCACCAGTAGCTGTTCGTAGCGCGCGGTGGCGATGGCATCCGGCGGCGTGCTGGTCGGCGCCGCCACGGGCGGCGGCGCGGGCTCCGGCACGGTCTCGACCACCGGCTCGCGCGGCGGCGCGGGTGGCGGCGGCTCAGGCAGGGGTTCGGGAACGGGCTCCGGCTTGGGCTCCGGTTTGGGCTCCGGTTTGGGCTCCGGTTTGGGCTCCGGTTTGGGCTCCGGCTTGGGCTCCGGCTTGGGCGGAGGGGGCGGCGGCTCCTTCTTGGGAACCGGCTCCGGCGGGGGCCGAGGCGCGGGCGGCGGCTCGGCGCTGACCGTCTCCTCCGCCACCATCGCCAGCAGGTTGATGCGCAGGGGCGCCTCGGGCGGCGGCTCTGGCGGGCTCGCCTGTGGCGGCACGAGCCACATCGCCAGGGCCCCGTGCAGGGCCAGGGCCAGGGCCAGTGTCACGCTCATGTGCAGGCGGGTGATGGTCACGGCGCGGCCTATTTCTGCAAGGTCGCCAGGGCCACGTCGGTGCCGCCGGCGGCGCGGATCTCGTCCATCACCGCCAGCAGTTGCTGCACCTCGGTGCGGGCATCACTCTTCAGGGTGATGGCGGCATCGGCATCGGCCTTCAGCAGGGCCTCGACGGCGCCACGCAATCGCCCCATCTCGATACGCTCGCCGTTGAGGGCCAGGTCGCCATTCTCGTTCAGCGATATGACGATGGGCGTGACATCAGTGACCGTGGCGCTACTCGATTCCGGAAGCTCCAGTTCGATGGCCTCGGGCACCAGAAAGGTGCTGGTGAGCATGAAGAACACCAGCAGCAGAAACACGATGTCGATCAGCGGCGCGATGTCCAGGTGGGAATGGATGCGCGCGCGTCCCTCAAAGTCCATGGGTCTCGTCCTCGATGCGTGCGTCGTCACGTGAATCGACGTGGGGGCTCTTGCCGAACAGGCGCAGCACGCGAATGCTGGCGTCCTTCATGGCGGCGCGCACGTGGTCGACCTCCCCTTCCAGATAATAAAAGGCCGCCATGGCGGGAATCGCCACGGTGAGGCCGAAGGCGGTGGTGAGCAGGGCCTCCCAGATGCCGCCGGAGAGAATCGAGGGATCGACCCGGGTGCCGGCCGCCTCGAGATTCATGAAGGCGGCGATCATGCCGGTGACCGTGCCCAGCAGGCCCAGCAGCGGGCTCAGATGGGCGATGGAGGACAGGCCGCGCAGCCAGGACTCCAGGGCGCGGATCTGCGCGCTGCCGACGCGACTCACCTCCGCCTCCACATCACCGGCCGACATGGCCGGGTCGGCGCCGCAGGCGACGGCGCTCTCCAGCACCCGCGCCACCGGACTCTTCTGCCGACGCAGGCTCTGCAAGGCCTTCTCATGCTGGCCGCGTTGCAGGCTCTCCACCACCTCGTCGACGAAGGCCACGCGGCGCAGGCCGCTGCGGGAAAACTGGTACAGTTTCAACAGAATGATGGCGGTGGCGAGCACGGACATGAGCAGCAGTACATACATCACCGCCCCGCCCTGTTGAAAGAGTTCGTACATCGTTGCTTTTTCCAGTCAGTGGATGGCGCGCCGGCCGGCGCGCCACCCGGTTTCAAAAACGGGCGCGGATCAGAGCGCCATCTCCAGGCCGGCATAGGCGAACAGCGGCATGCCGGGACGCGGACCTTCCGGCTGACGCGAGACGACATAACTGACATTGCCGAGGTTCTGAATACCACCGAACAGCTTCGCACCCTGGCGAATCTGGTAGAAGACGGAAAGATCGGCCACGAAGTAGGCGTCGGTTACACCGAAACGGGCATCGGGTTCCCTTGGGTTTTCGCCATTACGCTGGTCGCGCACATTGTTGGCGGTGGCGAAGGTCTCGCTGACGTAGCTGCCGCTGAGATTGCCGCCCCAGCGACCGGAATCGATACCTGTTCCCAGGCTGAACACCCACTCAGGAATATAGGGCACCTGGTTGCCGGCCTTGCCATAACTGAAGATGGACTCCGGATCATCGGAATATGCGGTATTCTGCTGGGTGGCGTTGGTGTAGGTGGCGGTGAGGAACCAGGGGTTGCGCAGTGCCCAGCCGTTGGCGATACCGGCGTCGTACTGGCTGGAGAGTTCCAGGCCATAGCTGCGCACCTTGCCAAAATTCGTTGCCGTACCCGTGCCGGTACCGCCAATGTTGTCGATCGCGATCATGTCGCGGAAATCCGTTCTGAAGGCCACCGCCTCCACCGCCAGGGCTTGGCTGGTATTGGTGTAGCGCGCGCCCAGTTCGTAGGCCAGGCTGGTTTCTTCGTTGAAACCGCTGGTGGCGCTCTTGGGGCTGGGTGGCGAGAAACCCCGGTTGACGCTGCCGAAACCGACCCAGGAATCATTGAACTTGTAGGTGACGCCCAGGCTGGCGGCCCACAGGTTCATGGTATTGGTCTTGGTTTCTGGGGGAGCCTCGACACCGGCGTAGTCTTCGATATAGGTCTGTTCCAACTGCTCTGCACGGATGCCCGGTGTAAAGCCCCAGGCGCCAGCCTTGATGGTGTCCTGCACGAACACGGCAAAGGCATCGGTCTTCTGCAGGCGGTCTCCCGCGCCACCGGGGGTGCCAGGGGTCATGTCGTCGATGGCGCCGTTGAGCAGTTGTGAATAGAGATCGTCCCACTGGAAGCGGGTGATCTGATCCTGGTTGAAGCGGATGCCAGCGGCGATCTCATGCTCTGCCGCACCGATGGCGAAGCGGTAATAGCTCATCACGTCGACGCCCTGGGCCTCATAGTCACGGTTGTTGGCGCGTATACGCAGGGTACAAGCCAGCTCGCCCTTCAGGCAGTTCAGCCCTTCGCCACCCCCAGCCCCGGCCAAGGCGGAGGAAAGGCTATAGTTATTGCCAGGTATGCCACCGACATCGCGCAGATCCTTGAGCTTGTACCAGTTGCGCCAAAAGGTGTTCCGGTACAGGGTGGCGATGATGTCCAGGTCATCCGAGGGCGCCACGGCGTAGCGCAGGTAGCTGCGTTTCTGCTTGGTCTTGATGTTGTCGAAACGACTGGCCGCATAACGCCGGTAGGGGTCGGCCGCGAAGTCGGCCTCGCTCAGACCCAGGTAGGTCTCGTTGGCGTCCAGATCGGAGCTGCCGTACTTGAACTCCAGACGCTGGTAGATGGCGGTATCGGGTTCCCAGGAGAGCTTGATCATAGGCTCTGCCTTGGTAAAACCGGTATTGTCGCCGTCACGGAAGTCGGGGGCCAGGTCAATGGTCTTGTAGCCGTCGTTCTTGCGAAAGTAGCCTTCCAGCAGAAAACCCACCTGACCCGCACCGGTGCTGAGGGTGTTGCCAAAATAGGCGTGGGTGCGCTGGTCACCGAAACTGCCGTAGGACGACTTCAGGTAGGCGGTCTCCCGGGTGGGGATAGGGGTGGACAGGTAGTTGATGACACCGCCGGTGGTGTGGGGGCCATACTTTACCTGGCTGGAGCCTTTGAGGATCTCCAAGCCGCTCATGCGGCCTATGGTGGGCGCATAATAGGCCGCGGGCGCGGAATAGGGGGCCGGCGCGGTGAGCACGCCGTCTTCCATGATGGTCACCTTGGCGCTGCGCGTGGTGTCCACGCCCCTCAGGCTAATGCTGGGTAAAAGCCCATAGCCGAACTCGCTGCGCACGGTCACGCCCGGCACCTTGCGCAGCACCTGACTCACGTCGTCATAGTTCTGTTCACGGATATCCTCGGTGGTGACGGAATAGGCCGAGCCCGGCATTTCATCGATGTTGGCCGGATTGCCGATCACCATGACCTTGTCCAGCACCTTGGCGGCATCTTCGTCCTTCCCGGCTTCCTCGTCTGCGGCGCCAGCCGGCAGGGTCATGCTCAGGGTGGCAGCGGCGATGGCGCTGCGGAGCAGATAGCGTTGATTGTTCACTTCAGAAATCTCCCACAAACATTGTCGTTCCACGCCGGCTCCTGTGGCCGGGCGGCGTTACTGGCTGGCAATGGCCCTCGCAATCAGAGCGCCCGTGGCTGGCTGAGGGGAATTATGGCCGCACGCGAACAGAAAGTAAATAGGAATCATTCTTATTCGTATTGACAGTCCGGCAGGAATGCCTATGATGGACAGCAAAGAGAGGCAATAACCGCACGCAGCACATCGCACAGGCATATGAGGTTCAACATGAGGAAAGAGACAACAGGCGCGAACGCGGCCGCTGCGGCCAGCGGGACCTTCCGCATCGACAGCCAGCAACTGTTCCAGGGGCAACGGGAGATCTGCATCGAGCATGCCGGCCAGGCCTATCGCCTGCGCATCACCCGGCAGGGAAAACTGATTCTGACCAAGTAGGACCCATCGCCCGGCACAACCCCACCGCCAGCCCCCACGCCTCCCGGCAAAGGTAGCCAGCCACAGGATCGACAGCTGAATCCGTGGATTCAGGCAATACGCTTATCGAGGAGGCTTTTCATGTCCACACACACACTTCCCCTTCCGCAACAACACCCGGCCGGGCGCGTCCGGCTCGAGATCGACGCCGAACAGCTGGCCCGACTGCTGGCCTCACGGCAACTCTGCGCGGCCGACTTTCGCTGCCTGGATGGCGAATCCCGCCGCTGCGTGCGAGCGCTGTGTCAGAAGAATTGCAGCCGCTATCTCGCCGGGCTGGCACCCACGCAGCAAACGGCGGGAGCATGCGCCAGAAGACGCCGCAAGGGGGCAAGGGGGGTGTGACGGGAGAGGTCCCCGCCGGCCATAACCGGCGGGGCCAGAGTTACATCTGCGATTGCAGGAAGTTCTGCAGGCCGATCTTGTCGATCAGGCCCAGTTGTTTTTCCAGCCAGTAGGCGTGGTCTTCCTCGGTGTCCCTGAGCATCTCTTCCAGCATGGCGCGCGTCTGATAGTCGCGGCATTCCTCGCACAGGGCGATGGCCGACTTGAGCGCCGCGACCACCGCATACTCCAGCTCGAGGTCGTTGCAGAGCATCTGTGGCACGTCCTTGCCGATGTTGAGGCCGCTGCGCGTGGCCAGATCCGGCGTGCCGCCGAGGAACAGGATGCGCTCGATGAGGCTGGCGGCGTGGCCGGTTTCGTCCTCCATCTCGTGGGCAATCCGCTCATGCAGTTTCGTCAGTCCCCAGTCCTCGTACATGCGCGAATGAATGAAATACTGGTCCATGGCGGCCAGCTCGCCGGCCAGCAGCTGGTTCAGAACGTCGATGACCCTTTGCTCACCCTTCATGCCGGTTTTCCCCTCATTGAATATCTCTGACCTGAATCCGTAGGTTCAGGTCTGATTAAAGTTGTGACTGCTGATAATTTTCCGCGCCGAGTTCGGCCATCAGCTGTTGCTGGGTCTCCAGCCAGTCGATGATCGCCTCGCGCTTCGCCAGGTGGCCCCGCAGCAGGTCACGGCTGACGAAATCCGCCTGCGCCTCACACACCGTAATGGCCTCCAGCAACAGTTCGCGGTGCTGCAGATTCATCGCCAGATCGCATTGCAGCATCTCGCCGGCGTGTTCGCCGATGTTCAGCTTGCCCAGGTCCTGCAGGTTGGGCAGACCTTCGAGGAACAGGATGCGTTCGACCAGATCGTCGGCCTGCTTCATGTCGATGATGGAATGCTTGTAGACCCGCTCATCGAGGCGGCCCAGCCCCTGGTGGCGGTAGATGCGCGCATGCAGAAAATGCTGGTTGATGGCCGTCAGCGCCTGCTTCAGTACGCGATTCAGAGACTCGATGGCCTTGGCGTCACCTTTCATGCAGAGCTCCCTTGGGTCACGATGCGGCCGGGTCCGCCCGGGGCATCCGAGGATTGGAAGCCCCGTAGTCTGCGTCAGGCCAAGGAAAAATACCAGTGTGGATACAGCAGGTGGCCGGGCGCAGACCCTTATTGACAATCATTCGCATTTAGATTTAGAGTGATGACAACGAGAACGGGAAAAAGACCAAAAGGAGGTCAACCATGTACGTCTGCATCTGCAAGGCCGTGACCGACACCGACATCCGCGGCGCCGTCGAGGACGGCACCACCAGCATGCGCGGCCTGCGCGACCGCCTTGGCTGCTCCGGCCAGTGCGGAAAATGCGCCCGCCAGGTGCGCCAGCTACGCGATCAGACGCTGAACGAAAACAGCGCTCAGGGATAGCATCGCCAGCCGCGCCGGGCTGGCGGGAAACAGCAGAAAAACGCGCTCGGCCGCGGCCTCAGTCCGCCACGCAATGCATGTGGCGGTGCTCCAGCACCGGGAAATTACGCCGCGTGGACGCCAGGTTGCCCATGTCCAGTTCGGCCAGCACGAAGCCGGAGCCACTGGCCAGGCGATCCAGCACTCGCCCCCAGGGGTCGATGATCATGCTGTCGCCATGGGTCTCGCGGCCATTGACGTGATAGCCGCCCTGCGCGGCGGCAATCACGTAACTCAGGTTCTCGATCGCCCGCGCCCGCACCAGGGTCTCCCAGTGGGCCTTGCCGGTGATGGCGGTGAAGGCCGAGGGTATGGCGATGATGTCGACGCCCTGGGCCTGCATGCGGCGAAACAGCTCCGGAAAACGCAGGTCATAGCAGATGGCCAGGCCCAGGCGGCCGAATGGCGTATCCACCACCACCACCTGATCGCCCTCCTCGATGGTCTCCGACTCCACATAACGTTCGCCATTGTCCGGCAGCTCGACATCGAACAGGTGGATCTTGTCATAGCGGGCGACGCGGTTGCCCTGGTCGTCGATGAGCAGGCAGGCGCTGCGCACCTTGTCGGCATCGTGCGCGGCCAGCGGCACGGTGCCGCCCACCAGCCACACGCCATGCCTGGCGGCCTGTTCATTGAGGAAGGCCTGGATCGGACCCTGGCCATCGGCCTCGCGGATCTTGACCTTGTCGAACTCCGACAGGCCCATGATGGCGAAGTTTTCCGGCAACACCACCAACGCCGCGCCGGCATCCGCGGCCATGGCGATCAGGCGCCCGGCCTCGATGAGGTTTGCATTGACGTTGGGCCCGGAAGCCATCTGGATTGCCGCCACTTTATGCATAGCATGTCCTGGTTGGTATTTACCGCCTTCCCGGCGGGTGGGGTGAGCAAGGGAATTCCTCGAACCGTTAGCATAACATCCTGGAAAGACAGCAAAAACACTCACGCCTTCACGCTCCCCGCCACGATCCGCCTATTTCAGCTTGACGACCTTCGGCGCCGTCCACGGGCCGGTGATGCTGTATTTCGTCTGCGTGGCCTTGTTGATCTGTGGCTCCATGATCTTCTGCACGAACAGGATCGCCGCGCCGATCTGCGGCGTGAGCGCCAATGCCCCTATCAGCGGCAGCGTCTCCGAAACCTTTGGCGTCACCGTCACCAGCTGGTCGTAGTCCTTCGCCACCAGGCCCGTGCGCCCGGTGATATCCACCCGCGCCGCCGGCCCCACCATGTAGAGATTGCTGGTGTAGGCGTCACCGTCCTCGATCAGGAAATCACCACGGATGCGATCGAAGCGGAAGCCCTCGCGGAATACATCGGCGAAGTCCAGCAACAGGCGCCGCGGCAGGGTCTGCAGGCTCAACAGGCCAAACAGGCGGCCGGCGCCCGGATCCACCTCCAGCAGCTGGCCGTCGCGCAGGTCCATGTCGACGCGGCCACGCACCAGTTCCAGGTTCTCAGCCAGCGCCGCCGGCGACCCCGGCCACTGTAACGACAGCTTCACCGTCCCCTTGCCGCTGCGAATGCTGTCCAGGTAGCCGAATACCCGCAGGGTCTCTTCGACATCCTTGCTCTCGATCCGTACATCGACCTTGGTATAGGGCTTGCCGCCCTGCACGAACCAGCCACCCTCGGCGGTCAGTCGCGTCTTCTTGGGCGTCAGCAGCAGCTGCTTGATCTTCAGGCCGTTGTGCACCGGCAGGGTTTCCAGCTGCAGGCCGCCATAGCGGTACTGTTCGTAGCGCAGGTCGGCGATGCGTACCTTGAGCGGCGGCAGGCGGCGGGGATCCAGCGAGGCCTCGGGGTCGGCCGAAAAATGCAGGGAATCGAGCCGGCAATAGTCCAGCTCCACCACCAGCGGCCGGTGCACGTCGCCACGGGGGATGCGCAGCAGACCGCGCAGCTCCCGGCTCTCCACCCGGGCCTGCCAGTACCACTCCTCCGGCACCACCTTCAGTTTCAGGTTGTGCAGGGTCTGGCCGAACACCTCCGCCTCGCGCACCGCCAGGTCCGTGGACAGCAGCCAGCCGGCGCTGTTTCCATCGCCACCCAGGATGCTGCCCCAGTCGTCGAGGGAAAACCTGTCCAGCCAGCCCACGATGCGCAGCCCCGGCTGCCCGGGCAGCACCGCCGTATCGGTATTGAAGCGCAATTCGCCGCGATGCAGGCCCATGGGCCCGCCCTCGCCAAACTCGAAGATGCCGGACAGAAAGCCGCCATAGGCCAGGCGCAGCAACGGCTCCTTCCCCGGCGGAAAATTCACCTGCAGCGTCAATGGCAGTAAATCATCCGCCGCTTTGGCCAATGGCGAGGGCAGGCGCGACGCCACCCCCCGCAGGCTGCTCTTCACCCGCAACACCGTCGCCGGCGGCGTCTGCGAATGGCCGCCCATGGGCACGTCCAGGCTGATGTCCCAGTCACTGCCCCCCTCGAGGAGATCGGACACCTGGGGCAAATAGCGGCGGCTGAGGTCGACGGCATCGAAGCGCCCCGTGGCGTGCACCCGGGTCTGACCACTGGCGGTGGGAGAGATGTTGAGGTCCACCGGCTGTCCCAGCAGATCGGCCGTCATGCCTTCTGCCCGCAGGCCGTCGGCGGAAAAGCGCAACCTGCCCCGGGCATGGCTCAGCACCTCGCCCAGGGGCGAGACGAACAGGGCATTGTCGTCCATTTGCACCGCCCCAGTGACCCGGCTTTGCGCCATTTCCTGGATCGGCAGGGCCATGTCCAGGCTCAACAGGCTGCGGCCTTCCACCCGCAGGATGTCCAGGTACTGGCCAAACTTCTGCTTCAACGGCGGGCTTTGCCTCAGATAGTCCAGCTTTTCCTGGGTCGGTCCCTCGATATCGCCCCGCACCGTAACCACCACCGATGTGGCCCGCAGGTCCTCGATGGCGACCTTTGCCCAGCGAATAGCCGAGTGGAAGATCCTGCCGCGTTCGGCGGTGATCTCCATGCCGCGGCTGCGGAACACCACCTCGGCGCCGATATCGGCAATCGGGGGCCAGCCCTCGGCATAGTCCAGCCGGGCATCCTCGGCCTGGAAACGCACCTCGAAACGGCCATTGCCGTCATCATAGGGAAAGTCCGACAGGCGGCCATGCAGGATCACCCCGCCGCTGCTGACGCGCCCGCCCTTGATGGCATGGTCCAGCCAGTCCACCGTGTGCCGGCCCATGATGCCGACGGGGAGATAGCGCGGCACCTGGCTGCCATCGCCCTCGGAAAAATTCGCCACCAGGGATATGAAGGGGGAAGGCTGATCCGCCGTCTTGTGCAGATCCAGCGTGGTGCGGGTGCGAATGTCCTGATTCCCGGCCCGCAGGTTGCGGGCCATCAGCTGCCAGTCATCGACGCCCGTCCGCCAGGCGATCTGCCCGCTGAGATAGTCCAGCGGCAGGGGGGCGCGAAACAGCCTGGGCAGATCCACCGTCAGCGCCGCGCGTTCGATCTGCACCTGTCCGGCGTGGTCTTGCAGCCACAGCTGTCCCGCGGCATCACTGACCGACGGCACGTCGTTCCAGGCCTTGCTGTCGAAACCTTCAAAGCGGGCATAACTGCGCAAGCGGGGTTCACTGCCGCCCTGCCAGCTCGCACGCAGGTCGTAGACCTCGCCGCGGGGCTGCATCGTCTGCAGGGCCTGCAGCAGTTTCCGCGCGGGCGGCTGCCCCTCGTCAGGCTGAGGCAAGACGGCATCGAGAACAGGCAGCAGCTCGCTCAATGGATCGAGACGCAGGAAGCTGGCCGCCAGCGCCATATGCGCCGGCAATGGCTCCGCCGCCCCGTCACGGGCCTCATCCTGCCGGTAGGACAGCGACACCCGGCTCGGCAGCCAGAGGCCCTCGCCATCGGCGAGGACCATGTCGCCGCCATCGAAACGCCAGCCCGCGGCCTGTTTCTGCCAGCGTATCCGCCCGGCGAGTTGCTCCATGAAATGCCGCGTCCGCGCCCTGCCCTGGCCGCTGGCAAGCGTGATCGACTTCAGATCGGCGCTTCCCTGCACCTTGTGGATATCGCCATTTCGCCAATCCATCCATAACTGGAAATCGGCATCTTCAACACCGATCTCGATACCGGAGACCTGCAAGCCGGGCACAAGCCTGGCAACATTGATCGCCTTGCCTTCGATGTAGATGCGCGTCTCGCGGCCTTTGATGGGATTCAGCGGATCGCCCTGCATCTCCACCGCCAGACTCAACGACTCGCCGGCCTGCGCCGGCAACGAGAGCGAGACATCGAGCCAGTGTCTGTCGCCCGCATTGCGCAGCAGGATGTTGACATCCGCCAATTTCAGCCGCGGCGAATTGGCCAGGCGCTGATCGATCCAGGTGAGCCTGCTGTCCTCGATACGCAGCTCGCCCTGGGAAAACAGCCACGCCGTCACGGCATCCAGGTCCTGCTCGCCGCCCCCGTCCGCCAGGCCCTGCAAGGCAACATGGCCATCGGCGAACTTGGTCAGCGTCAGGTCGAGACCGACCAGGGTGATGCCGCTGAACACCACCTCGCGCAGGGCAAGGGAGGCCAGCCAGTCCAGGCCGAGACGGACCTTCCTGAGCTGCAGCACCTCCGTGTCAGCGCTAGCATCCAGCAGGGTGACGTCCTTCAACACCAGCGACGGCTCCAGGCCCCGCCACTCGGCGTCCAGGCTGTCGATATGCACGGGCTGGCCGATATAGCGCGACAACTCGCCCTGAATCTCGTCGCGATAGTCCACCGCATGGGGCAGCAACAGGCGCATGCCACTGAACAGCACCGCCAGCAGCACTACCAGGGTGGCGATGGTGTACCAGGCGGTAACCCAGGTATAACGGAGAATAGACAGAAAAATCTTCACGCTACGACGACAGACGCGCGGACGGATTTACAGCAACACCACATCGAACTGTTCCTGGGTATACAGGGATTCGACCTGAAAACGGATCGGCTTGCCGATGAATTCTTCCAGCTCGGCAACGCTGGTGGATTCCTCGTCCAGCATGATGTCCACCACTTCCTGTGAGGCCAGCACCAGAAACTGCTGCGCATCGAACTGGCGCGCCTCGCGCAACAGTTCACGGAAGATCTCGTAGCACACCGTCTCCGCGGTGCGCACCGAGCCGCGCCCCTCGCAGGTCGGGCAGGGCTCGCAGAGCACGTGTTCCAGGCTCTCGCGGGTGCGCTTGCGGGTCATCTCCACCAGCCCCAGGCCGGAGACCTCGCAGATGTGGCTCTTGGCGCGATCCCGCTCCAGGCTGCGCTCCAGCGCGCGCATCACCTGGGCGCGGTGTTCCGGCTCGGACATGTCGATGAAATCGAGGATGATGATGCCGCCCAGGTTGCGCAGGCGCAGCTGGCGGGCGATGGCCTGGGTGGCCTCCAGGTTGGTCTTGAAGATGGTCTCTTCCAGGTTGCGGTGGCCGACGAAGGCGCCGGTGTTGACGTCGATGGTGGTCATGGCCTCGGTCTGGTCGATGATCAGGTAGCCGCCGGACTTGAGCTGCACCTTGCGCCCCAGGGCCTTCTGGATCTCGTCCTCGATGTTGTAGAGATCGAAGATGGGCCGTTCGCCGGGGTAGTATTCGATGCGCGGCGCCAGCTCGGGGATGAACTTGCTGGCGAACTTGAGCACCTTTTCAAAGTTCTCGCGCGAGTCGATGCGCACCTTTTCCACCTCTGCGCCCACCTGGTCGCGCATGGTGCGCATCAGCAGGCGCAGGTCCTCGTGGACCAGCGAGCCCGCCGGCGCGCTGGCGGCGCGCTCCTGGATCTCGGCCCACATCTTGTGCAGGAACTCCATGTCGGAGCGCAGCTCGGCCTCGCTCATGCGCTCGGCCACGGTGCGCACGATGTAACCGCCCTGGCCGATCTCCTTCACCAGTCCGGTGATGATTTCACGCAGGTGCTGGCGCTCATCCTCGCCCTCGATCTTCTGCGATACGCCGATGTGCTCCTGCCCCGGCATGAACACCAGAAAGCGCGCGGCGATGGACAGATGCGTGGTGAGCCGCGCACCCTTGGTGCCGAGGGGGTCCTTGACCACCTGCACCAGCACCTCCTGGCCCTGACGCACCAGGTTGAGGATGTTGTCTTCCTTCTTCTCGCCGCCGTTGCCCTGGAAGATGTCGGAGGCATGCAGAAAGGCGGTGCGTTCCAGGCCGATGTCGACAAAGGCCGCCTGCATGCCCGGCAGCACCCGCTGCACCTTGCCCTTGTAGATGTTGCCCACCAGGCCGAGGCGGCTGGCGCGCTCGATGAACACCTCCTGCAGCACGCCGTTCTCCACCATCGCCACGCGGGTCTCGCGGGGGGTGACATTGATCAGGATCTCTTCGCTCATTGCTTGTTGTGGTGTCCTTGAATATGGTCCGACGGTCAGGGGGCCTTCATCGAAATGGCCAGGTTGCATGCTTAACTATTTCACCACAGAGACACGAAGGCACAGAGAACAGGGAATTTTGTCTCTCGCCAAGGCGCAGAGCGCGCAAAGATTGGAAAAATTCATGTCTTTTCTTTGCGCACGCTGCGCCTTGGCGAGAAATCAAAAGGCTTTTCTCCGTGTCTCCGCGCCTCTGTGGTGAACCAGTCAGTTACCCGTAACCGGCAGCAGTTGGATGCCGCAGGCCCGCAGCAGTTCAGCGGTCTCGAACAGGGGCAGGCCCATGACGCCGGAATAGCTGCCTTCCAGGCGTTCGACGAAGATGGCGCCGAGGCCCTGGATGGCGTAGGCCCCGGCCTTGCCGGCGGGCTCGCCGCTGGCCCAGTAGGCGGCACGCTCGCGGGCGTCGATGGGGCGAAACCATACCCGGCTCTCGCTGAGGCGCACCGAGGTCCTATATTGCCCTAGTCTTTGCCGGAGTTCTCCCCCCTCGGTCACGGCATGGACGCAGGCCACCGCCGACAGCACCCGGTGCGCGCGCCCGGACAGCCGCGCCAGCATCGCCAGGGCATCCTCGCGGCCGGCCGGCTTGCCCAGGATGTCGTCATCCACCACCACTACGGTATCGGCCCCCAGCACCGGCCGCCGCGCGGCGCCGGCCGGCAGACCCCGCCAGCCCGCCCGGGCCTTTTCCAGCGCCAGGCGCCGCACGAAGGCCTCGGGTGTTTCGCCGGGGGCATGTTCCTCCGGCGCGTCCTGGGTCACCACGGCAAAGCGCACGCGAAGCTGATCCAGCAGCTCGCGGCGGCGCGGCGAGGACGAGGCGAGGTAGACCTGGGGGATGTCCGCCGCCATGGCTCAGCGGTGATAGGGGTGGTTGTTGAGGAGGCTCCAGGCGCGGTACAGCTGTTCGGCGACGACGATGCGCACCAGGGGGTGCGGCAGGGTCAGTGGCGACAGCGACCAGCGCTGCTCGGCGCGCGACAGGCAGTCCGCCGCCAGCCCCTCGGGGCCACCCACCAGCAGGGCAACGTCGCGGCCGTCGTGCCGCCAGTCGTCGAGCCGCCCGGACAGCTGCTCGGTGCTCCAGGCCCGCCCCTGCACGTCCAGCGCCACCACCCGCGCGCCCTTGGGGATGGCCGCCAGGGTGCGCTCGCCCTCGTCACGGGTGATGCGCGCGATATCGGCGTTCTTGCCGCGCTTGCCGGCGGGCACCTCCACCAGCCGCAGGGCGCAATCGGCCGGCAGGCGGCGGGCATATTCCTCGAAGCCCTGGCTCACCCAGGCGGGCATCCGGGTGCCCACGGCGATCAGGTGGATGCGCACGACAGACGCCTAGCCCGCCGCATCGGCAGACTGCTCGTCCGTCTCCCACAGCTTTTCCAGCTGATAGAAATCCCGCACCTCGGGCTGCATCACGTGCACCACCACGTCGCCGAGGTCGATCAGCGCCCATTCGCCGGCGTCCAGGCCCTCCTCGCCCAGGGGCTGCTGGCCGGCCTTCTTGGCCTTCAACACCACGTTGTCGGCCAGCGACTTGACGTGCCGGCTGGAGGTGCCGGTGGCGATCACCATCACGTCGGTGATGCTGGTCTTGTCGCGCACGTCGATGACGTGCAGGTCCACCGCCTTGAGGTCTTCGAGGGCGTCCACCACCAGGGTGGTCAGTTCTTCAGTGTTCATCTACGTCTCTCTTGATGTGGTACAGGCCCTGCAGACGGATCAGGTTCCAGACCTTCTCCGGCAGCAGAAATCGCGGGCTCTCGCCCCTTGCCACCATCGCGCGGATGCGCGTCGCCGAGATGTCCAGCGCCGTGATGGCGAATTGCAGGATGCGCCCCGCCGGGGCCGCCGCCAGTTCGCCCGCATCGCCGACCCGGGCCGAGCGCCACAGCCGCGCCAGGGCCGGGTCGAGATCGCCCACCTCCAGCGACCAGCCGGGGCGATGGGTGACGATGAGGTGCGTGAGCGCGGTGATCGCCTCCCAGCGGTGCCAGGTGTGCAGCTGCACGAAGGCGTCCGCGCCCAGCACCAGGCACAGGGGCTCGTCGCCGATCTCCTCTCGCAGCTCGGCGAGGGTGTCCACCATGTAAGACACCCCCTCGCGGCGCATCTCGCGGTTGTCGACCTTGAAGCCGCCGGTGTCGTCGCCCACCGCCGCGCGCAGCATGGTGAGGCGGGCGCGGGCGTCGGCCACCGGCGGCTCGCGGTGCGGCGGCCGGTAGCAGGGGATCAGGCGCATCTCGCGCAGCTTGAGTCCCTGGTAGACCTCCAGCGCGGCGCGCAGGTGGCCGAAATGCACGGGGTCGAAGGTGCCGCCGTAGACGCCGATCACTGGCGCACGTGGCCGTCGCCGAGGACGATGAATTTCTGCGAGGTCAGCCCCTCCAGGCCCACCGGGCCACGGGCGTGGATCTTGTCGGTGGAGATGCCGATCTCGGCGCCGAGACCGTATTCGAAGCCGTCGGCGAAGCGCGTGGAGGCGTTGATCATCACCGAGCTGGAATCCACCTCGGCGAGGAAGCGCCGCGCCTTGGTGTAGTTCTCGGTGACGATGGCCTCGGTGTGCCCGGAGCTGTGCGCGTGCAGGTGATCGATGGCGCCGTCGAGGCCGTCCACCACGCGGATGGCGAGGATCGGCGCGAGGTATTCCTCGTCCCAGTCGCTGTCCGTGGCGGCGGCGATGTCCGGCAGGATGGCGCGGGTGCGGGCGCAGCCGCGCAGCTCCACGCCCTTCTCGGCGTATTTCGCCGCCAGCGGCGGCAGCGCCTCGGCGGCCACCGCGGCGTCCACCAGCAGGGTTTCCATGGCGTTGCACACGCCGTAGCGGTGAGTCTTGGCGTTGAAGGCAATGGCCAGGGCCTTGTCGAGGTCGGCGTCGGCGTCGATGTAGACGTGGCAGACGCCGTGCAGGTGCTTGATCACCGGCACCCGGGCGTCGCGCGAGATGCGCTCGATCAGCCCCTTGCCGCCGCGCGGCACGATCACGTCCACGTATTCGGGCATGGCGATCAGTTCACCCACCGCGGCGCGGTCGGTGGTCTCCACCACCTGCACCGCGTCGCGCGGCAGGCCGGCCTGCTCCAGCCCGGCATGGATCGCCGCGGCGATGGCCTGGTTGGAGTGGCGCGCCTCGGAGCCGCCGCGCAGGATGGCGGCATTGCCCGACTTCAGGCACAGGGCGGCGGCGTCGGCGGTGACGTTGGGGCGGGATTCGTAGATGATGCCGATCACCCCCAGCGGCACACGCATCTTGCCCACCTGGATGCCCGAGGGGCGGTAGTTGAGGTCGCTGATCTCGCCCACCGGGTCCGCCAGGGCGGCGATCTGGCGCAGGCCCTCGGCCATGCCGGCGATGCGTTCCTCGTTCAGCGCCAGGCGGTCCAGCAGGGCGTCGTCGAGGCCGTCGCGGCGGCCCTGTTCGAGGTCCCTGGCGTTCTCCGCGATCAGCTCCGCCTGCGCCGCCTCCAGTGCCGTAGCGATGTGCAGCAGGGCATCGTTCTTGGCCCCGGTGTTGGCGCGCGCCATGGCCCGCGAGGCGGCGCGGGCGCGCTGGCCCAGGTCCTGCATGTACTGTTTCACGTCCATTCGTCTTTACCTGTCACCGCAAATTAAAAGATTGTTCACCACAGAGGCACGGAGACACAGAGAAAACCTGAAAAGATGAAACCGCAAAGGACGCAAAGGAACGCGAAGAAAGACATTTGAAGACTTTGTGTACCTTTGCGGCCTTCGTGGTTTTATTTTTTGATCAGCCTTTCTCTGTGTCTCCGTGCCTCTGTGGCAAGAAAATCAAACCACCGCCACCGGCCGGAACAGCGGCACGCCGGCCATCAACAGGCACAATTGTAACAATTCGTCCCAGGCATTGCCCGGCGCGCCCTTGGCCAGGCGCTCGACGCGCGCGGCGCGGCGCAGCAGTTGCTGCCAGCGGGCGGCGTTGTGGCGCTGCAGGGCGGCGCGCACCGGCCCCTTGCGCTTGCCCCAGACCCGCGCCATGACGCGATCCATGGGCGCACCGGCCTGCATCTGCGCGGCCATCTCGGCGAGGCTGCGGATCTCGCGCGCCAGCACCCACTGCACGCCCAGCGGCTCCACGCCCTCGGCGCGCAGGCCGTCGAACATGCGCATCAGGTGCGGCACGTCGCCCAGCAGGGCGGTGTCCACCAGGCCGAAGACGTCGAAGCGCGCGCTGTTGGCCACCGCCTCCTCCACCTGCTCGACGCTCAGCGCGTCGCCGTCGCAGGACAGCACCAGCTTCTCCACCTCCTGCGCCGCCGCCAGCAGGTTGCCCTCCACCCGTTCGGCCAGCAGGGTCGCCGCGCCGGGCTCGGGCTGCAGGCCGCGCGCGCGCAGGCGCTGCTCGATCCAGCCCGGCATCTGCTGGGCGTCCACCGGCCACACCTGCACCGTGACGCCGGCCCGCTCCACGGCCTTGTACCACTTGACCTGCTGGGCCTTCTTGTCCAGCTTGCCGCTGATGATCAGCAGCACCGTGTCCTCGGGCGGGCGCTCCAGGTAGGCCAGCAGGGCCTTGCTGCCCTCCGTGCCCGGCTTGCCGTTGGGAATGCGCAGTTCGATGAGCTTCTGCTCGGCGAACAGGGACAGCGCATTGGCCTCGGCCAGTAGCGCGTTCCAGTCGAAGCCGGCCTCGACATGCATCACCTGGCGCTCGCCGAAGCCCTGTTCGCGCGCCGCGCGGCGGATGGCGTCGCAGGCCTCGCCCTGTTGCAGGGGCTCGTCGCCGCTGATCAGGTAGACCGGCGCCAGGCCCTTCTTCAACTGCGTGGCCAGCTGTTCGGCACGCAGGTTCATTGCGCCACCTCCACCACTGGTGTAACGCGCGCCAACTGGCGCAGAATGCCGCGCACCACCTCGGCGCGCATCTCCGCCTGCAACTGCTCCTGCTCGCCGCCGGCGCCCAGCACCGCGGCCTCGTCGAAGCGCAGATCACGCGAGGCGGAGACACTGGCATGGGACAGCCACGCGGCGCCGTCCGGCCCCAGCACGGAAAACGTCACGCCGTACCGCAGGCCATACTCCTGCGCCTTGCCGCTGGCGTCCACCGCCTGCACGCGGCGGGTGAAGGTCTCCGACTGCAGGCGCAGCACGGCGTTGGCGCGCGCGGCATCGTCGGTGACGATGACGCCTTCGTTCTGCAAGGCGCGTTTCAGATCCGGCGCGATGCGCGTGGCGGGACGGGCATCCTGCAAGTAGATGGTTTTCAGATAGGGCGGGATGATGACACTGCCACGCAGGTGAAAGCCGCAGGCGGTGAGGGTCGTCAGCAGCGTAAGGATGAGCAGGTGGCGCATGGGGTGGAATTGTACTTTATTCCGGGGAGGGGTGTATGGACCCAGATTCCGTGGAAATCAGCCTCGACGGTGGACCTGCGAACCGCATCGGTCGCGTTCTGACTTGTGACACCGCTCTGCGGTGTCACACATCCCGTGGCGCTCCGATCCACCTCGCCCAAGGCGAATTACCCCACCCTCATCCGTTACACCGCAGAGCGGTGTAACGAGAAAAAACTGAATTCAAGGTTCAACCACATCACGTCTCCCAAAGACAACGGATGGGTACCGCGTACAGCCCATCGCCAAACGGCACCGTGGCTTCGCCGTCGTACAACACCACGCCCCCGGCAAAGCGTTGCGCGGCCGCCTGCCTGAGTCTGCGCAGCCCCCGGAAATCCGAGGCCCTTACCGTGGCCGCCGCCTTGACCTCGACACCGGCAACCCGCTGGCCGCTCGTTTCCAGCACGATATCCACCTCGGCGCCATCCTTGTCGCGGAAATGGTGGAAGTTGACGGCATGTTCCCAGCCGCTGGCCTGGCGGCGCAGTTCCTGAAACACGAAGGTTTCCAGCAGCTGGCCCAGCAAGGCGCGATCGGCCTTCAGCGCCGCCCCGTCCACCCCCATCAAGGCACAGGCCAGGCCGGTGTCGCCCAGGTGCAGCTTGGGGGTCTTGACCAGGCGCCGCAGGCGGTTGCTGTGCCAGGACGGCAACTCCTCCAGCAGGAACACCCGTGTGAGCAGGGTGATGTAGTCGCGTATGGTCTGTCGGCTGAGCTGGAAGGGCGCAGCCAGATCGCTCACGTTGAGCAGCCGGGCGGTCTGTCCGGCGGCCAGCGTCAGCAGGCGTGGCAGGGCGTCCAGTAGCCGGATACGCGCCAAGTCTCGGACATCGCGCTGCACCAGTGTCTCGATGTAATCACGATACCAGGCGGCCCGCCGGCGTGGCGTCGGGCGGGCAAGCGCCGCGGGGTAGCCGCCGGCAACAATCCGTTCGGGCAGCTCGTCACCGAGACGGGGCCAGTTCGCCATCTTGAATTCCGCCCCGAACAGGGCGCTCAGGAACGCAGGCGGCGTCCTCGCCAACTCCACCTGGGCCAGGGGGTGGAGCCGCAGGATCTCCATGCGCCCTGCCAGGGAATCGGCGAGTTTCGGTACCAGCAGCACGTTGGCGGAGCCGGTGAGCAGGAAGCGGCCCGGTGCGCGGTCGCGGTCCACGGCGCTCTTCAGGGCGGTGAACAGCTGGGGAACCCGCTGCACCTCATCGAGAATGGCTCGCGCCGGCAGTTCACCGACAAAGCCCACCGGGTCCTCCCGGGCGGCGGCCAGCACGACGTCGTCATCGAAACTGAAGTACGCATACCCCCTTGCCTCACCCACCATTCGTGCCAATGTGGTCTTGCCACACTGTCGCGGCCCGTGAATCAAAACGACAGGTGTATCCGCCAGCGCCTCTTCGAGGTGCGGCTCTACCAGGCGGGGATATGTTTCAGGATTGGCCATGTCGGCCAATCGTAACTTTATCGGTCGGCCAATCGCAAGTTTTCACGCCATCCAATCGTAACTTTACGATGCGGCTGATTGTAAGGATGGACAGGCCAGACGGCAGGCCTCCGACCGCCTGTCTACTTGACGACGATGTCTCTCAGGGCGCGCTCCAGTTCCGGCGCGATGCGCGTGGCGGGGCTGGCGTCCTGCAGCTGGATGGTTTTCAGATAGGGCGGGATGGTAACGCTGCCGCGCAGGTAGAAGCCGCAGGCGGTGAGGATGAGCAGGTGGTGCATAGGGCGGAATTGTACTTTATTCCGGGGTTGGGCGTGTGGACCCGGATTCCGTGGAAACCACGTGTGACACCGCTCCGCGCCACCTCGCCCAAGGCGAATTACCCCACCCTCATCCGTTACACCGCAGAGCGGTGTAACGAGATAAAGAAAAATAACTCGCAGCCTTTCTCAAAAAAGAAAAAACCTCTACACCAACAAGGCTGAGAATCCGCGCACGATACCCGTTGGAGTTCGTTATCACTCACGCCAACCTACGGACTACTTAACTACCACATTCACCAATCGCCCCGGCACCACGATCACCTTCACCACCTTCTTGCCCTCGGTGAAGCGCTGCACGTTGGCGTCGGCCAGGGCGGCCCGTTCGATGGCCTCGCGGGCGGCGTCGGCGGCGACGCTGACCTTGCCGCGCACCTTGCCGTTGACCTGCACCACCAGTTCCACGCTGTCGCGCACCAGGGCCTCGGGGTCGGCCTGGGGCCAGGGGGCGTCGAGGATGGCCCCGGGGTGGCCGAGGGCCTGCCACAGTTCGTGGGCGATGTGCGGCACGATGGGCGCCAGCAGGCGTAACAGCAAGTCGATACCCTCGGCGAGCACCGGGTCGTCGGCGGTCTCGATCTGGCCCAGGGTGTTGACCATCTTCATCGCCGCCGCCACCACGGTGTTGAACTGGTAGCGCTCCACGTCGTGCCCGGCCTGGTCCAGCAGGGCGTGGATCTCGGCGCGCCGCTTCTTCTGTTCGGCGGACAGACCGCTGGCGTCAATCTGCGCGCCGCCGGCGACCCACTGCCGCAGCGCCGGCAGGCGCTCCCCGTCGTGGACCAGGCGCCAGACCCGCTTGAGGAAACGCGAGGCGCCCTCCACGGCGTCGTCGTTCCACTCCAGCGACTGCTCGGGCGGCGCGGCGAACATGGTGAACAGGCGCACGGTGTCGGCGCCATAGCGGTCGATCAGGGCCTGCGGGTCCACGGTGTTGCCCTTGGACTTGGACATCTTGGCGCCGTCCTTGAGCACCATGCCCTGGGTGAGCAGGCGGGTGAAGGGCTCGTCGCCCTGCACCAGGCCCTCGTCGCGCAGCAGCCGGTGGAAGAAGCGCGCATACAGCAGGTGCAGGATGGCGTGCTCGATGCCGCCGATGTACTGGTCCACGGGCAACCAGTACTTGGCGCGCTCATCGAGCATGGCAGCCTTGTTGTCGGGGCAGGCGAAGCGGGCGTAGTACCACGACGATTCCATGAAGGTGTCGAAGGTGTCGGTCTCGCGGGAGGCATATCCGCCGCACTTGGGGCAGGTGGTCTCGAAGAATTCCGGCATCTTCTTGATGGGCGAGCCGACGCCGTCGAAGCTGACGTCCTCGGGCAGCACGACCGGCAGGTCCTCTCCCGGCACCGGCACCGCGCCGCATTTTTCGCAATTGATGATGGGGATGGGCGCGCCCCAGTAGCGCTGGCGCGACACGCCCCAGTCGCGCAGGCGGTAGTTGGTGCGCTTGCGCCCGCGGCCCGCCTTTTCCAGTTGGGCGGCGATGGCCTCGAAGGCCTGTTCGGAGGTCAGGCCGGTGAACGCGCCGGCGTCCACCAGCACGCCCTTGGCGGTGAAGGCCTGGCGGGACAGGTCGATCGCTTCGTCGTTGGCCGGGGCGATCACCTGCTTCACGGGCAGGCCGTATTTGCGCGCGAACTCCCAGTCGCGCTGGTCGTGGGCAGGCACCGCCATCACCGCGCCCTCGCCGTAGCCCATGAGCACGAAGTTGGCGGCATACACGGGCACGCGCTCGCCGCTGATGGGGTGGATGGCCGTGAGGCCGGTGGCCACGCCCTTCTTCTCCATGGTCTCCAGGGCCGCCTCGGAGGTCTCCATCCTGGCGCATTCCTCGATGAAGGCGGCCAGCTCGGGGTTGTCTTGCGCGGCGCGGGCGGCCAGCGGGTGCTCGGGGGCCACGGCCACGTAGCTGACGCCCATCAGGGTGTCCGGGCGGGTGGTGTAGACGCGCAGCTCCTCGCCGCTGTCGGCCACTGTGAACAGCACCTCCACGCCCTCAGAGCGGCCGATCCAGTTGCGCTGCATGGTTCGTACTGCTTCGGGCCAGCCGTCCAGCTGGTCGAGACCGGCCAGCAGCTCCTCGGCGTAGGCGGTGATCTTCATGAAGTACTGGGGGATCTCGCGGCGCTCCACCGGCGTGTCACAGCGCCAGCAGCGGCCCTCGATGACCTGCTCGTTGGCCAGCACCGTGAGGTCGTGGGGGCACCAGTTGACCGGCGCGGTCTTCTTGTACACCAGGCCCTTGTCGAACAGGCGGGTGAACAGCCACTGCTCCCAGCGGTAGTAGTCGGGGTCGCAGGTGGCGAATTCGCGCGTCCAGTCGTAGCCGAGGCCGAGGCGCTTGAGCTGCTTGCGCATGTAGTCGATGTTCTCGCGCGTCCACTTGGCCGGCGGCACGCCGTGTTTCATGGCGGCGTTCTCCGCCGGCAGGCCGAAGGCGTCCCAGCCCATGGGCTGCAGCACGTTCTTGCCGCGCATGCGCTGATAGCGGGCGATGACGTCGCCGATGGTGTAATTGCGCACGTGGCCCATGTGCAGCTGGCCGCTGGGATAGGGAAACATGGCCAGGCAGTAGAACTTCTCCCGGGCCGGGTCCTCGACGGCGCGGAAACTGGCGTTTTCCGCCCAGTATTTCTGCGCCTCGGTCTCGACGGTTTCGGGGCTGAAGGGTTGCTGCGTGCTCATGCTCGGGTCGCCTGTGGTCTGCGGGTGAATTTCGTGGAAAAAAAGGGCGGACAGGATACCGCAGGCGGAAGCTCGGCGACACCCTGTCCGAGCCTTCAGCGGTGCCGGGCAGGCCCCTGCCACGCTATACTGCCACCCATCACCAGCCACCACGATTTGCCCATGAAGCGCTCCCCACGAAAACTCAAGCGCGGCGACATTCGCAGCAATACCGATGCCGGCAGCTACAGCCGCGGCCTGCGCTATTTCCAGCAGGGCCGCGTCTCGTCGCTGAGCGTGGCAGACGAGCGGCCGAACAGCGTGACCCTGCAGGCCATGGTGCGCGGCAGTGGTGCGCAGGTCTACCGGCAAGAGATCGATATCGAGTATTTCGAGGATGACGACTACACCGACATCGACGGCGACTGCAGCTGCCCGGTGGGCTTCAACTGCAAGCATGTGGTGGCCGCCTGTCTGGCCTTTCAGAGCAACACCCCGGCGGGTGGCGCCGATGCCGCCTCCAGGGCACTGAGCTGGCTGGACGCCTTTACCCGCGACGACGCCCCGGCGCCGCAACCCGGCAACGAATTCATCGTCTATCTGCTGCGGCCGACGCGCGAGCCGGGCGTGCTGGAGGTGCAGTTCGTCATCACCCGCCACCTCAAGCGCGGTGGCCTGGGCAAGGGCCGCACCGCACAGCTGTACAACTTCACCGATGACTACCAGATGCCGCGCTACGCCACGGACGAGGACCGCGACATCGGCCGCCTGATCAACGCCCTGCCCGGCCATACCTGGGACCAGCAGACCCTGCGCGGCGAATTGGGGGCGCTGGCGCTGCGCCGCATCGTCGCCAGCGGGCGTGGTTTCTGGCAGGGCATCGACGGCCCGCCACTGCTGCCCGGCGAGGCGCGGGAATTGCAACTCCACTGGCAGACCGATGCCGACGGCAACGAGCGCCTGAGCCTCGACATCCAGCCCACCGCCCTGCCCCTGCGCACCCAGCCGCCGCTGTATCTCGATCCGCAGAGCGGCGAACTGGGCCCCCTGCGCGGCGCCGACGTCAGCGAGGTCCAGTGGGGCCTGCTGCTGGACGCGCCCCCGGTGCCCGCCGCCGAGGCGGAGAAATTCAGCCGCCAGCTGGTCACCACGCTACCGGACACGCCCCTGCCGCCACCCCGAGCATTGGCCGTGGAACAACTGCCGCCAACCTCCCCCGTCCCGCAACTACGCCTGTCATGTGAACAGACCGCCGACGGCCGCCCCTACCACCAGATGCGCCTGCGCTTCGCCTATCACGGCCACGCCCTGCCGGTGCTGCCCCCCGAACCGCTGACCACCCTGAACGAGGGCGAGCGCATCCTGCATGTCCCGCGCGATCTGGACGCCGAGGACGCCGCGCAGGAAACCCTGGACAAGCTGGGTTTCGCCGGCATCCGGCAGGAAAACGGCCGCGACGTGGCCTTTATCAGCCCGATAGGAGTCAGCCTCATGGACTCCGCCGCACGCTGGCAGCAGTTTCTCGATGAAACCCTGCCGGCATTGCAGGCCCAAGGCTGGCAGATCGAGATAGACCCCAGCTTCCAGCTGCGCTTTGTCGACGCGGACGGCTGGCAAGCCGGCGTGGATGACAATGACAATGACAATGAAAACGACGGCGGCAACGCCTGGTTCAATCTGCACTTCGATCTGGATGTCGATGGCCAGGCAGTACCCCTGCTACCGCTGATCAGCGAGCTGCTGGCCCATTATGAGCCGGACAACCTGCCCGAAACCCTGACCCTGCCGCTGGGCAACCACCAGTATCTGCGCATCCCCCGCGAACGCGTACAGCCCGTCTACCAAGTATTGTACGAACTATTCGACAACGACACCCTCGCCGACGACGGCAGCCTGCGCCTGTCGCGCCTGGAAGCCGCGCGCCTGGCGGAACTGGACGAGCAGACTGGCGGCCAACTGCAATGGCAGGGAGGCGAGGCACTGCGCAAGCTGGGCCAGAAGCTCAAGGACTTCCGCGGCATCGAACCAGCAAGGCCACCCAAGGGCCTCAAGGCCGAACTGCGCCACTACCAACAGCAAGGACTCGACTGGCTGCAATTCCTGCGCGAATATCAGCTCGGCGGCATCCTCGCCGACGACATGGGCCTGGGCAAGACCGTGCAAACCCTTGCCCACCTACTGCTGGAGAAGGAGCAAGGCCGACTCGACCGACCCTGCCTGGTCGTCGCCCCCACCAGCCTGATGAGCAACTGGCGGCGCGAGGCCGAACAGTTCACCCCGGCACTGAAGGTATTAGTGCTACAGGGACAAGAGCGTCACGACCGCTTCGACGACATCACTGGTCACGACCTGGTGCTCACCACCTATCCCTTGCTGCCACGTGACGCTGACGTTCTACTCGAACACCGCTACCACTACCTGGTGCTGGACGAGGCGCAGACCATCAAAAACCCCCGCACCAAGGCCGCCAGAGTGGTGCGTCAGCTCGACACCCGCCACCGTCTGTGCCTCACCGGCACGCCGATGGAAAACCACCTCGGTGAATTATGGGCGCTGTTCGACGTCACCCTGCCTGGCCTGCTAGGCGATGAAACCACCTTCCGCAAGTGTTTTCGCACCCCCATCGAAAAACACGGCGACGAAGAACAGCGCCAGCGGCTCTCACGCCGGGTTGCGCCATTCATGCTACGCCGCCGCAAAGACGAAGTGGCCGCAGAGCTGCCGGCAAAGACCGAGATCATCCGTAGCGTGCGCCTGGGCAGCGCGCAGGCGACGCTCTACGAGAGCATCCGCCTGTCGATGGAAAAACGTGTGCGCGACGCCATCGCCGCCAAGGGGCTCGCGCGCAGCCACATCACCGTGCTGGATGCCCTGCTCAAACTGCGACAGGTGTGCTGCGATCCTGCCCTGCTGTCCCTGCCGCAGGCGAAAAAGGTGCGCGAGTCAGCCAAGCTGGAACTACTCATGGATCTGCTTCCAGAAATGGTGGAAGAAGGCCGACGCATTCTACTCTTCTCTCAGTTCACCAAGATGCTCGGCATCATCGAAAACCGCCTCAACCAAGCCGGCATCGCCTATAGCAAACTCACCGGCCAGACCCGCAAGCGCGACGAGGCCATCGAGCGCTTCCGCGGCGGCAAGGCACCGGTATTCCTCATCAGCCTCAAGGCCGGTGGCGTCGGCCTCAACCTCACCGAGGCCGACACCGTCATCCACTATGACCCCTGGTGGAACCCAGCGGCGGAGAACCAGGCCACCGACCGCGCCCACCGCATAGGCCAGAACAAGGCCGTGTTCGTCTACAAACTGCTGACGGAAAAAACCGTGGAGGAAAAAATCATCGCCATGCAAGCCCGCAAACAGGCTCTGGCGGACGGCGTTTACAGCCGGAACGAAGAGGGAGCCGAAACCGCCCTGGATGCCGAGATGTTGCGGGAACTGCTGGCCCCGCTGTAAAAAATAGCGCATCGGCAACCGCCGATTGGCACAGATTCAGGTAAGATAAAAACCCTCAGCCAATCCAAAAGGACCACCCCATGAGCCCCAAAAAGCCGCAAGACGAAAAACACGTCCACGCCTACGAGCGCATGCTGGAGCGAACACGGGAATTCCTCAGCGAAGCGGGCGAGGAGCTGAAACCGAAACTGCAGCATGCACTGGACGCGGCGGTGGAAAAAACCACCGAACTGGGCGAGTTAACACGAGAGGAGGCGGAAAAGATCGCCGAGTACCTGAAGCGCGACCTGCAGTCCGCCGGCGAATACCTGGCCAGCGACGAGGCCAAGGAGCTGAAAGACTGGCTGCGCATGGACCTCGACCTGATTGAGGCGCGCATCCTCGACGCCCTGTCACTGCTGGTCGACCCCACCAAGGTGGAGCTTGCGCTGCTGGCCGAGCAGGCCCGCCTGGCGGAATGGCACACCGGCGAGATCACCGGCCCCGGCACCCTGACCTGCACCAACTGCGGGGAAGAACTGCACTTCCGCAAAGCCGGCCACATCCCACCCTGCCCCAAGTGCAAGGGAAGCGTTTTCCGCCGCAAGCTTGACGACGAGTAGCAACAGCGCTCACCACAGCAATACAAGCCTTTCGGCTTCAATGCCCCCCTCTGCCATGAGGTTACCGCCGGTTACGAGCGCGACAGGCGGCTTTGCGATTTTTCACGCAGAGCATTGATTCTGGTAAAACGCAATCGAGGAAAGGGGCTCTACGAATACTGCGCCAAGAAACCGGGCTGCCAAAATGCAACCTGAATCCGTATCTTCAGGGTGGGTGCAGAGTGCAAGATATTGGTTTCACAGTGTTTTCAAAAAATCTTAGCTTCACCCATAGGTTAAGCGGGTATTTTTTGGAAGCGCTGTGGAATCAAGAGCTTGTGCTATGCGCCGTCATGAAGGTACGGATTCAGGTGTAACATCAGTGGCCGCCCACCTCCTTCACGTTTTCGCACGCTTGTGCGCACGAAACCATAAAGTGACCGGGTTCTGGAAACATAAACGGGCCTCTGGACTAACCCTTTGATATTGCCCGTTTATCAAGGATAACGATATCTGCTTACGCAGATGCCAGCTGCTACAAAACGCTTCCATGCTCCAACCGGCCGATAAGATCCAGCAGAACCTGCCGTTCGCCATCTTCGATGGCCTGCAGAGGTGATTTTCCGGCCAGTCCGCGGGCCGGTATTGCCATGAACTCAGCGGCTTTAATCGGATCTTCCATTATCGCCAGAACTGCGGATGCCACTTCCGGGTCTTTTGCCTTCAACTGCTTGAATATATCCACCAGCTCGAATTCATAATTCGTCTGGGCCTGGTGTGCCGCCTCAGACAGTGCTTTGCTGTCATCAAACGGGTATTCGGTGGCCTCACCCCTTTCTGACTCCTGTAATCCTGCCTTTATCTGTGAGACAAAAACCGGGCCTAACTGCAGGGAGTTTTCGATTTCCTCGGGCGAGACGGACCCTTGCGCCAGTTCTTCAAGAAAGGATGGTTGCTCATCCCTTCGGCCGGAGATAATCAATGCGGCAAGTATTTCCGAGCCAAGTGCTTTCTCGAACATGGCGGCATAGTCGGGTTCCAATGCCTTGAACTCATGCCACAGCTCCATCAACATTTGATCTATTTGCTGACTGTATTCCAGTCCGGTTCTTGCCAAGGACCCAATCTGTTGTGAAGTGTCCGTCATCTCAATACTCGATTGACCGCATGAGACTTTACGGATGATGTGATGATAGCGATCCGGTCGTCAATATTTAATTTTCCATGCTGTAACGTCTTGTTATTATGACAAAAAATAAGCCGGACTCCCGCCAATCGGGAGCCCGGCTTGTTTTCAACGAAAAAACCAACTATGTGCTGTGCCAGGAAGCCGGACCAACTATGCTTTCCTGTAACAATAAGTTGGCCAAAACGGCCAACTTATGCCTGCATGCACAAGCCGAGATAACTTATTGATTTTATGGTGGGCCCGAACGGGCTCGAACCGTGGACCAAGGGATAATGAGTTTGCTTGGAAGTCAATAAGTTATTGAATATCCGGCAAATTGCTGCGAAACCCAGCGAAACAGAAATAACTTTGCCATCAATAACTTATCAAACTTTGGCGAATGACCTGAAAACGCGTGGATGTACCGCTGGTGTACCGAAAAGCCCGCCCAGAATCCGACCGATCTACACCCCGCTCTGCGAAAAACCTTTCGAGCACTATTGCCCAGCTGTCTCGTCGGAAGATTCTGCTTTCCCGGATTCCTCCTGGTGACGGTTGTGCGCCAATTGCACCATGGGAAGCATCACCTTGGGCAAGTTCATGCGCACACACTGGCTGCTCAGCAACTCTCGCCAGTATGGCCAAATATGGTAGCTGGCATTTTGCAGGGAGAACTCGTTGATGGCGTCTTCCTCTAGTGCGCCGTCCATTTCATACTCGGCAATAAACTCGGACTCGACAAGCGCCCGGATGGAACTCGCCTCGTCCGGCTCCTTTGCATCTACCCACCGCGCACCCAGGCGCACAAATATCCTGAGCAGCCTGGCCTCGCCATCGAGTTCCACGATTTGCGACTGTCTGACGAGATGCATCTGCTGAACAAGAAGCTTGTCGAGATCGGCCGCATATTTGGGATCGAAATCACCCAGGCAACGGGCATCGAGTTCGCGCAGATAGACATCCCGGATCTTCAGGCTGTCGATCGCCTGTTGCAGCTCGGGGCTGGCCGTCATGCGGCATCGCTCCAGTGCGGTTCTTCTTCCGTTGTCGAGCTGGAAATTACCCGTAACTGAGGACGATCTGACCTGTGTACGGGTGACCTGATCACGGCAGCATCGACATTCGTCCAGGCCACCGCTTGCCCAACCCCAGCCTTGCGCGCCAGCGCGTCAAAGATAGTGGTATCTTCGGCGGCCAGCCGTAGCAGCTTGTCCATGGCCTCGGATTGTGCCACGTCATCACTTTCGTACTTGGAAAAGGCCACCGGGCCACCACCAAAGACCTTGGCGGCATCCGCCTGGCTCAGACCCAGCTTCTCCCGCAGCGCACGCACTTCGGCACCGGTCAGCAGGCCGTCTACCTGTTTCTTGAAGGCCACCATGGCCCGCTTGTTGTCGCGCAGCTGTGCGGCATCCGATTGCTCGCTCCCGCAGGCATCACAGACCGAAAAATGGAGATCGAGCTCCGTGGCCTGACCCTTGTACTCGACAGGACTCTTGCCAACCTGAGGCTGCAAGTGACCCGCACCACAGATCGGGCACAGCTTGTCTGAATCGCTCATATTGTCACCTCCTGTCTTCCGGCGGGTGGCAGGAAGCCACCAGCAGAACCTTTCCCGTCTTCGCAATCGCGTATTTGATGTAGTACTCCATGTCCATTTCCCGGTGCGCGTAGGGGATCCACTCCTGCCGCACCAGCACATAGGCATCACAGGCCGCCCAAGGACCATCGGGGCGCTGGACACACCACTCCGCACCAAGAAACCGCCCCGACTTCAGCGCAATCGCCAGCAGCTCACACAGGTCATCCGCGTCCAGCGACCACTTCTGCATGTCCCTGACACACTTAGCGGTCCACGCATGAATCGCTTGACTGCCCGGGTTCGCCAGCAGGGCCAGCACTTCCTCGGCGGGATATAGGGGGCCGCCCGAAATCTTGCGGCTCTCGCCCGCAAGGGGAAGCCTGCCGGAAAAGCGGCTGACGATCGTAGTATTTACCATTATGGTAAGTCAAGCCCGTCAATGCGAGGGATTATCGATAGATTTTTCTTATGACTCACTACAACTTCCCCTTAAAGGCCTTGCCGAGGGCAGAGAGAACGGTTCCTCGAGCTTGGCACACCAGATAGCGGATATCCCGAGAAAGTGGGAGATATCACTCACTCATCATTCTGGGCATGTTCGGCCTGCACCCGCTCGGCTTCCCGCTCATATGAGTCAGCCAGTTGCCTCAATGTAGCGCCGAACCGGGCATAACCAGCCTGCTCAACGGCTCCAGCCTTCTCTCTCCACTGTTGAGCAAGCTCTCTTTCCGGCTGCCCTGTAGGATCGACCGTGTGGACACCCTTGGAGTTGTAAACCTCAGTCCGGAACCCATCTCTCATATCACCCGCATCGCTCGCATTGAGTTGATTCGCGACATCCTCGTTTATCCACAAACCGCCCGGGTCCTCAGGGCAGTGGAACAACACTTCGCCAGCTTTTATCATCGCTACTTCCAGATGGCCAGACTCAATGCACTGCTCTTTTACCCATTCAAACCAAGCAGTGAATTCTTCAGCAGAAAAACTATTGTCATCATGAAGGCCTGGAGGACGTTTCCACTCATGAAGAAGACGCCAGGCGTTCGCAGCTATAGATTTGGCTTCCTCATCAACTGTCTCTGGTTTATCCACCCCTTTTGGCAGATAAACCAACCGGATTACTTCACAGAAAAAGGCCGGATCACTGGCCAGCTTTTGCTCTAAGTGCTTGGGCCTGACATCACCATGACGATCCAACAGCGCCACATAGGCCCACTCAACCCTGAACAGGTCTTCAGGGTCGGTATCTGGGTCTTCTTGTAGCGCCTTGATCAGCTCCAGAACATGATATTGATTCAGCGTATCCCTTGGTTCATCGGAAGATAGAGCGCCCAGCAAGGCAGAAATGGTCTTGGTATGTTCCAGCTGCAAGCCACTGTGCAGACGAGCATACAGGCAATCCAACGCAGCAATCGGCCTACCAAATTGGAGCAGCTTATCAACGGCGAGGCCAAGATCTTCTTCCTTGGCCTGGTATGGATTTACACCCACGCTCTCCCAATACATCACTTCGGCACTTTCCAGCCAAGAAGTTGCAAGTCGCCATATATTCTTGTCGAACGGAAGACGAATCAGAAGCTGGCTCTGCTGCTCTGCATTCCACTGCACCGCGGATAGTTGATCCAGCCACTCCTCGCCCAGGGTTTGGTACTTGACCCAGACATACCCACCGATGAATTGAGCAACCTTGCCATCGGCCTCAAGCATGCCTGGCAGTAGTTTGGCTTCGGCACTAGCCTCCTCTACATTTGCAAAAGCCCAACCAACTTTATAGGGCGAGGCAACGACCCTCGCAAAATCCAGGACACGCTCCAGATTGCCACTATCCCATATCTCCGATACAGCCTGCTGGCGCTTCTCTTCCAGCAAACGGCCTTGTTCTTCCCAGTCACCGCTTGCTTCGAATAGATCCGAATCAACGTCGGTGAATAAATGCTGGTATCGTGCTTCGGGTGATTCCGGAGTCAGTTTTCCCGCAACTTCCTCCAATCTTTCTACTACGTCTATCGGCAGCGCCCAGTCTGCATCCTGGTATCTACGATGCTTCAACGAGAAGCGCATAAGGGTTGACCAGATCGGCTGTCTTGTTTTCTCATCCAAGGAAGAAAGGTCATCTGAGGACAAAAAATCGATCAGCGTGTCGCGTGCTGGTTGCGGAAGGTTATCCAGTTCACCGACAAGATCAGCAAGCCTATCGAAATTTGTAAAGGCCATCTCGACGGCCATTTCCGCATACTCGGCAATCTGCTTACGGTACTCGGCGTGGGTCACTGACGGCGTCCAATCGTCAGGCACCTCCATAAACCATGACGGCTTGTGCGTACCTGATGTTGTCTGGTGCTGATTAGGTAGCAAACGCACCAACACACTCCAGGCAACATCGGGATGATCCTGTCGAACCGCCTTTACACACGCCAACTGTTTTGCAAACGGGGCGAGGGTCTGTGGATACCAGGGTAACAATATCGAGACTAACGAGTTGTCTGGTCTGTTTGACCATTGGCCACCCGGATCGCGAGCCGCCAAATCCGCCAATATCGTGGCAACCCTTACCAGGTAGTCCTCGTTCCATGCCAGTCCCTCCAGAGCCCACAAGAGACCAGACAGATACGTGCTACCGAAGATACCGCCGCCCTCCTGTTTGAACAGCTCATCGAAAGGCGCGTCCTCACTATGCAGTGCATTTTCCACCGCATCCAGAAACTCACCGGGCGCCCCCTCCGATATCGCCGGCAGGAAACTGTTGAGACTTGCCCATATACGCCAATCATCCTTCTCGAATAACTCGCGGACAATCAGAATAGCGGTCAGCTTTGCTTTGCCATGTGAACAATGCTTGAGCGCTTCACCGTCATTGCCAAGCAAAGCGATAGTTTGTGCGATACCCTCCCTTAGATTTCGGGAATGTCGCAGCTCCTTTCCTTGCGTTGCTGCGGCATAACGCTCCTCCGGCGCCATATCCAACTGGGGATCGACCTCGCCCAGCACATCGAGAGCACATGACCTGAACACATCAAGGTGGGCATCAAACACTCGCCCCCCAAACTGTTGCCAAGTCACTCGCCGATCCTTGACCTTCCAGCGGCCTTCCCTGTAATCGATATGACGCTCATCCTCCTGAATCTCATCACGCAGGATGCCCGTCCATTCGTCAAAATTCATCGACGAGCCTCCTGACTATCTCCAGATCTGCTTCCTTTCTCTCATCCCACTGACCAATCAGCGCGGCCGCCGCTATCGCTTTCGCCTGCGCCGCTGAATACTCCCTGGTCGAAGGCTCAGGGTATTCAGGAACGACAAGATCATCCGGTATGGTCGGAGTTGCTGTTCTCTTCGCCAGTTCTTCGGCGAGTATCTGGTCGATATTCGGCACATCAAACAGCACGGAGAAGACCCAAAGCGCTGTCTGGCGCACGCCTTCCAGCGTGGCCTGCTCTGGAACCGCTGCGCCACCGCCGTGATAATGTTCGTTTCTCTGATCGTGCTCCCAGACAATCTCTTCCTTTGACTTGTGTTCGGGTAGCCCTCTGCCCTTGTTCTCATTAAAGAAGAAATCAAGCCGGGTGTGGAAATTGTGCAGCCACTTCGTAACATCCACCTTCGGATAAGATTTGCCACCTCTGTTTGCAGGGTTCAGTTTCAGGTAAGCGGCGATGGTTACCTCGATTGCA
>JALSHB010000216.1 GCA_026982475.1 Chromatiales bacterium | reverse complement strand
GCCTGCTCAGGCGGCATCGCCTTTCTCTGTGCCTCCGTGCCTCTGTGGTGAATACAACCCCGCGCGGCCTTTCCGGTAGAATGCCGTTTTTCCATTTCGGGATCAGAACATGTGCGGCATCTGCGGTGAATTGCGTTTCGATGGTCAGCGCCCGGCGCGGGCGACCCTCGCGGCGATGAACGAAAAACTGGCGCGGCGTGGTCCGGACGACGAGGGGCTGCACGTCGAGGGCCCGCTGGGCCTGGGCCACCGGCGGCTGTCGGTGATCGATCTGTCCGAACGCTCGCACCAGCCCATGATCGATGCGGAGCTGGGCCTGTCGCTGGTGTTCAATGGCGCCATCTACAATTACCGCGAGCTGCGCGCCGAGTTGCAGGCCGCGGGCTACCGCTTCTTCTCCGAGGGCGACACGGAGGTGATCCTCAAGGCCTTCCATCGCTGGGGTGATGCCTGTGTCGAGCGCCTGCACGGCATGTTCGCCTTCGCCCTCTGGGATGCGCGCGAGCGGCGCCTGTTCGCCGCCCGCGACCGCCTGGGCATCAAGCCCTTCTATTATTCGCAGACCGATGAGGCCTTCCGCTTTGCCTCCAATACCCAGGCCTTGCTGGCCGCGGGCGGGGTGGACAAGGCCATCGACCCGGTGGGCCTGCATCACCAGCTGACCCTGCACGCGGTGATCCCGGCGCCGCACACCATCCTCAAGGGGGTGCGCAAGCTGGCCCCCGGCCATACCCTCATCGTGACCCCCGAGGGGCGGATGCAGACCCGGCAATACTGGCAGTTGCAGGCCACCCGGCCCGAAGCGCCGAGGTCCGAGCAGGAATGGGTGGGGTTGATCCACGACGCCCTGCGCAAGGCCGTGGAGCGGCGCCTCACGGTGGCCGATGTGCCGGTGGGCGTGCTGCTCTCGGGCGGGCTGGACTCCAGCCTGCTGGTGGGGCTGCTGGCGGAGGCGGGGGTGAAGGATCTGCGCACCTTCTCCATCGGCTTCGAGGACGTGGGCGAGGAGGCGGGCAGTGAGTTCGAGTATTCCGACGCGGTGGTGGAACGTTTCCAGACCCGCCACACCAAATACCACATCCCCAACAGCGAGGTGCTGCCGCGCCTGCCGGAGGCCGTCGATAACATGGCCGAGCCCATGGTGGGGCAGGATGCGGTGGCCTTCTACCTGCTCGCCGAGCGCGTATCGAAAGACGTCAAGGTGGTGCAGAGCGGGCAGGGCGCGGACGAGGTGTTCGGCGGCTATTTCTGGTATCCGCGCATGGAGGCCGATGCGGGCTCGGATCTCGAACGCTTCGCCCGTCACTACTTCGACCGCCCCCACGAGGAGTTCCTGGAGACGGTCACCGCGACCTACCGTGGCGACGACCATACCTCCCGGTTGGTGCGCGCGCGCCTCGCCGAGCCCGGCGCCGACAGCTTCCTCGACCGCGTGCTGCGCTTCGACGTCACCACCCTGATCGTCGACGACCCGGTCAAGCGCGTCGACAACATGACCATGGCCTGGGGGCTGGAGGCGCGCGTGCCCTTCCTCGATCACGAGCTGGTGGAGCTGGCCATGCAGATGCCGCCGGAACTGAAACTGAAGTCCGATGGCAAGCACGTGCTCAAGCGTATCGCCCGCGGTCTGATCCCGGATTCGGTCATCGACCGGCCCAAGGGCTACTTTCCCATGCCGGCGCTGAAATACGTGCGCGGCGAGTTCCTCGACTTCATGCGTGATATCCTCGACTCCAGGGCCTGCCGGCAGCGCGGTGTGTTCGAGCGCGCCTACGTGGAGAAGCTGCTGGCGGCGCCGGATCGGTATTTCACCCAGCTGCAGGGCAGCAAGCTGTGGCACCTGGCCCTGCTGGAGCTGTGGCTGCAACGCAACGTGGATACGGCGCCGGAGCAGGGCGCCGGTGTGGATGAAGGATAAATCCTGACTTTAATGCTCGGGAATAATCGAGTAGACTTTATCCGGAATCCGTGAGTTCAGTGCGAATTGCACCGTGCAGTGATTTGCCCTGAACTCACGGATTCAGGTTTAAATCGCTGCCTGGGAACCCCATGTAGCATGTTTCCGAATTGAACAGAGGTTGAGCAGATGGACGTATTGGAACGCATCAAAGAACAGGTCGAAAGCCACCCGGTCGTGCTGTACATGAAGGGCACGCCGCAACTGCCGCAATGTGGATTTTCCTCCCGCGCCGCCGAGGCCCTGGGCGCCTGTGGTGAAGAATTCGCCTATGTGAACGTGCTGTCGGATCCGGAGGTCTTCGAGAACCTGCCGCGTTTCGCCGACTGGCCCACCTTCCCCCAGCTGTACATCAACGGCGAGCTGATCGGCGGCTGCGACATCACCCTGGAGCTGTACCAGAGCGGCGACCTGCAGAAGATGGTCAAGGAGGCGATGGCGGGCAGGAAGACGTCGGAAGACTGAGCCCGGTCGTTTGTGGACAGATCAGCCCCGGCCTCTACAGACGCCGGGGTTTTTTTACGCCTGCTGAAAGGCGCTTTTCGTTCCGTTACGCCGAGGGGACGGCGTAGCGAGTTCTCACAGCTTCCCCGCGGAAGTCAGCGCCGCGTGGATCGTTGCAAGCGGCAACAGCAGGGACAAGGGCGCATCCAGCAAGGGAAGCGCCCCATAACTGGCGTACCAGCGCGCAACCCTCTCATTCTTGGCATCGACAAGAAGCGCGACGCCGCCAGCCTGGACCGCAACCAGAAGGCAGCGGCGGCCTGCTGCCAGCAAAAGCTGTCCTCCCAGCCCTTTCCCTTGAACGGAGCGATCCACAGCCAGGCGGCCGAGTCTGAACACCGGTACTTCATGGCGGGCTAGCCCGCGCTTAATGATGTCGGGTGTACGCGCATAAGCGACAGAGGCCGGACTCAGGCTGTAAAAGCCCAGTATTTTCCCGCTGTCCGTATCGCTTATTGCCAGAAAGGTCTTTGCGCCCCCCCTGTCGTGGTTTTTTCTGGCATGGCGGTGCAGGAATTGGTTCAGCGCATCGTCACCACAGTCAAACGCGCCCCGGTCATGGTGCCTGGCGATGGGCTCTTCATGCCAGTCGATCACGACTGTTTCGGCAGGGCGAAGGCGGCGGCCAGCAGTTTTTCATTGGGTGCAGGCGGCTCGTCGAGGAGATCCAGAATGCGCAGGCTGTCTCTTTCCGTAAGAGTCAGCCGCTCATTCTGCTCGATGACCTTGCGTGCCGCCTGCACCACATTGCGAATGACGAATTCGGTCAGGTTGGTGTGTTGCAGGGCCGCCGCACGCATCAACAATGATTTTTCTTCCGATGCAATGCGTAGCGACATTCGGTCATTGCCTTCCACGGGTACCCGGGGCATGTTGGCGTCCTCCTGTTTTGTATGTATTGAAATAGTACGCTGGTGTGGTGCTATATGCAATTTGTATGATTTCAATGTGTACGTGTGGAGGGCTGCTGACTGCCCTGCACGCCGGATTCCGCTTTGTGCCCGTCGGCCGGCGCGGGGTCGAGGGGCAGGCGGATGGTGAATGTCGATCCCTCGCCGGGGGTGCTCTCGATGCTGATGTCGCCGCCCATCATCTGGCAGATGCGGCGGCTGATGGCCAGGCCCAGGCCGGTGCCGCCGTATTTCCGGGTGGGCGAGGAGTCCACCTGCACGAAATCCTGGAACAGCTGGTCGATCTGCTCGGCGCTCAGGCCGATACCGGTGTCGTGGATGGCGAATTCGACCCAGGGCCGCCGGTCCACCTCGACCGTCTGTATCACCAGGTCGATGCGGCCGTTTTCGGTGAATTTGCAGGCGTTGCTGAGCAGGTTCAGCAGGACCTGCTTCAGCCGCAGCGGGTCGCTGTGCAGGGTGGTGACCTCGGCCTGGCGGTCGACGTTCAGCTGGTTGCCGTTCTGTTTCGCCAGCGGCAGAACCGTGCTGATCACCTCGTCGATCAGGGTGCAGACCTCGACCCGGCTGAGTTCCAGCTTCATCTTGCCGGCCTCGATCTTGGACAGGTCGAGGATGTCGTTGATGAGGGTCAGGAGGTGTTTTCCCGCGCCGCTGATGCGCCTCAGGTCATTGTAGGTGTCGGGATCACCGGCGTCTTCGAACTCCTCTTCCAGCAGCTCGCTGTAGCCAATGATGGCATTGAGCGGGGTGCGCAGTTCGTGGCTCATGTTGGCGAGAAATTCACTCTTGATCCGGCTGGCGAGGAGGGCCTCGTCGCGGGCCACGGCCAGCTCTCTGGTGCGTTCGTCGACCCGTTTCTCCAGCAGCACATTCTGCTGGCGGAGTTCCCGGTCGCGTTCGGCGATGGTGTCCATCATGCGGTTGAAGGCATGGGCGATGACGGCGACCTCCTGGGGACCCTTGTGCTCGTCGGCGCGGGTGTGGTGATTGCCGTCCTCGGCCTCGCTCATGATGTGTGAAAGGGTATCGAGGGGGCGGGTCAGGCGCGCCGTGATGTGGCGCAGCACCAGCAGCAGTACCACGGCCAGGGTCAGGGAGATGGCGATATTGCTGACAAAGATGCTGGCGATGGTGCGGTTCAGGGCCTCCTTGCCCAGCTCGACCTCGACATAGCCCAGCAATTCCGGCTTGGGCTCGTCCGGCCCCAGTACGGAGAGGTCGTTGCTGACCTGGGTATAGACGGGGGCGGTGAAGAACCAGCCGTTGCGGGTCTCGATGACCTGGAGCGTCGTGCGGCTGATGTTGTCGTGATGATGTGGCGGGTGCTCCAGGCTGGAATAGCCCATTTCCAGCAGCAGTGCGTCGGAGATGTCATGAATGGCGACATAGTGGACGTCGGGGAACTCCAGCGTTCCCTGGGCCGCGTCGCGGGCGTTTTCGCCCTCGCCATAGAGCAGCGCCAGGGTGCTCTGGCGCGCCAGATTGCGGGTGATCTGCTGGCCCTGTTCGACAAGATTGTCCCGGGTCCGGCTGCTGCCCAGCAGGGAGGCGGCGAGCGACGAGATGAGCGCCAGAAAGATGATGCCGAGGGTGAAGGCAAGCGTGAGCTGGCGGCGAAAGCTCGGACGCCGGCGCCTGGCGGTTGAAAAACGTTTGTGCCGGGTTGCAGCCATGATCAGGGACGCGGAAATACCAGGTTGAACTGGCGCTGCTGTTGGTAGGAAATGCGCAGGCCAAGGTGACTCGCGGTACGCATGTTGACGGCGATGCTCACTTCACGGGTCGGCCGCAGGCCGGGCTCGGCGCCCTTGCGGATGACGCGCAGGGCGAAGCGGCCCAGATCCCGCCCAAGCCCCTGCTTGTCGGCGTAAAGGGAGAACAGCGCGCCGCGCCGCACATGGGCCGGATTGCTGGAGACGATCAGCAGGCGGCGCTGCCAGGCCTCTTGCAGGAGGTAGGACAGCAGCGAGGCGTCTCCGGTCAATGTGCTGTCCTGCAACAGCCACAGCGCATCGCGGCCGGACCTCATCTCGCCGACCAGTTCGCGGTAGAGGCGGGCGGCGGCGCGGATATTCGTCGCCGGCCGGGCGATGAGCGTCAGGCCCTGTTGTTTTGCCGCGGCCCTGGCCAGGGGCAGCAGCCATTGATGGCGTTCGGGATTGTAGACCAGATAGACGCGCCGGATGGCCGGCGCCAGCGCATGCAGGCGCTGGAACAGCAGCGAGGGTTGGGGCAGCAGGCTGATGGCCGGGTAGGTCTTCATGTCCGCCTCGGACATGGACAGCAGGCCACCGGCGATGACAGGCGCTTTCAGCCGCAGGGCCTTCGCGGTATTGATGCCCCGCCGGCCCAGGGCGATGACCACGTCGCTGGGCTGCTGTTCGATATTCTGTTGCAGGGCCGTCAGGTCAGGGTCGCGGGGCACCTCCAGGGGGATGATGACACCCTTGGTGGCCTCCTCGATGCCGCGGATGATCTTCTCGAACAGCGTTGCATAGCCGCCCTTGGCCTCCGGGTAGATGACGATGATGCGTGGCGCCGCCGCCAGCGCGGCGCTGGCCGGCCACAGCAACGACAACAGCAACGACAACAGCAACGCCGCGCATGCCCAGTATCGGCAGCGGGAGGAAAGGCCGTGAAAACGGCGCTTACTGGCCGGATTCATGACGGGCCACCTTTCCATGACGGCGATGATTTGCGGGCAGATGCAGACGGGTCCTGCGGGGATGGGGCTGCGCCCGATGCGTGGTTCGCCCAGCGGCGGGCAGGGAAAGTCCTGCCAGGCGCGGATGGCCGCGCAGGCGGGGGTCGGGCGGGGTTGACGGTGGTGTTCTGACGGATGATTTCAGTCGCAAGACCAGGTTCCACAAGTTGAACAGAGCTTCCCTAGGCATGCGAGGCTTGGGTCCGTAATCGCTGGTATGAACTGGGCCTGAATCCCGACAGCCGATTCAGTGATTGCTTGCATTACTGCGAGACCCTATCGGTAGGCATCCGCTAGACTTGAGCCGAAGGGAGGCGCCCGTGATGAGCCACTGCTACCGTTCGGCACCGATACGCAGGGTACCGACTAAGGGGCGGCGGAGACAAGTGATTTTTTCTCACGGATTCAGGGCAGGGTTTGCAACCCGGCCGGTGTGGCGGCGCCGGTGGCGCGCCGTCATGCCGGCTGCCAGGTCGGCTCCGGTTTTCCCGCGCCTAACTGGAATCCTCGGCCGTCGCGGGGCGGCGGGGAAGTGAAACGAATGGTTTACACGAGTGGGTTGAAATGACTAAAGTCTGTGGGTCAATGGCCGCTGATGCTATGCCGATTCATCCGTGCCGCGTTGTTGTGGCCAGGATACACTCCCTTTTCGGGTTATGTCGTATGCAAAACAAGACCAGCCTTTCCGTGCGTGTCCGTTTTCCGGGCATGCCGCTACCGCGTATATCTATCCTGTTTCTCGCTGGCGCCCTGCTGTTTGCCGCCCCGCTGGCGGCGCAGTCGCTGGATGAGGACGAGGCCCTCATGATGATGGACGAAGAGATGGTGTCCATCGCCACCGGCGGCCTGCAGCCGCTCTCGCAGGCCCCCGCCGTGGCGACGGTGATCACCGCCCGCGACATCGAGGCCATGGGCGCCCGCGATCTCGATGAGGTGCTGGAGACGGTGCCGGGGTTGCATGTGTCTCGCTCCTCGCTGTACCTGAATCCTGTCTACAGCATTCGCGGCATTCGAACCGATACCAACCCGCATGTACTGGTTCTGGTCAATGGCATACCATTGACGCAGCTGTATCAGGGTAATCGCGGATCCTTCTCCACTCTGCCTGTCGAGAATGTTGCGCGTGTCGAGGTCATTCGCGGCCCGGGCTCGGCCATCTATGGCGCCGATGCCTTCTCCGGCGTGATCAATGTGATCACCAAGGGCGCGGGCGATATCGACGGCACCAAGGTGGTGGGCGAGATCGCCTCCTTTGGCGCCCGCCGGGCCGCCCTGCTGCATGGGCAGCGGTTTGGGGAAACGGAACTGGCGTTCTACCTGGAATACCGGCAGACCGATGGCGATGACGGGCGGGTGATCGAGGAGGACGCCCAGACCCTGTTCGATCGCGCCCTGGGCACCTCGGCATCCCTCGCCCCCGGCCCGCTGGCGACGCGGGGCAAGCGCCTGGACGTGCGCCTCGATGCGAAACGCGAACACTGGCGGCTGCGTCTGTGGAACTGGCGCCTGCAGGACATGGGCGTGGGGCCGGGCCTGGCGCAGGCGCTGGATCCTGGTGGTAGGGGTGATGTCAATAATTATCTTGCCGATGCCACCTATGACAACCCGGACTTCGCCCGGGATCTGGGCCTCAAGGCGACGCTCAGTTACATGGACATCAGCGGCGATTCCCGCCAGCGCCTGTTCCCCGCCGGCACGCGCCTGCCCATCGGCAGCGACGGCAATGTCAATCCCGTGAGTCCGGCCGGCATCGTTGATTTTCCCGACGGCCTCATCGGCAATCCCGACATCGACGAGCAGCACTGGCGGCTGGACAGCAGCCTGTTCTATACCGCCCTGCAGAGCCACCGCCTGCGGCTGGGCCTGGGGGCCTCCCTGGGACGCCTGCGGGCGAGTGAAACGAAGAACTTCGGTCCGGGTGTGATCGACGGCAGCCAGCCGGTGGTGGATGGCACGCTGACCGACGTCACCGGCACGCCCCATGTCTTCATCGG
>JALSHB010000215.1 GCA_026982475.1 Chromatiales bacterium | reverse complement strand
TGATCACCCTGATCGTGCTGTGCCGCTACGGCTGGCGCATGGCGGTGTGGGTGGCGCTGTTGCGGGTGCTGATCGGCAGCGTGCTGCTGGGCACCTTCCTCTCGCCCACCTTCTTCCTCTCCCTCAGCGGCGCGCTGGCCAGCGTCGCCGCGCTGGGGCTGGGCTGGGCCGTATCCCGCGCCACGCCGGGCTGGGCGCTGGGGCCGCTGGGCCTTGGCCTGCTGGCCGCGCTGGCACACATGACGGGACAGTTCTGGGCCGCCTATGCCCTGTTCATCCCGCATCCGGCCCTGTTGCACCTGTTTCCCCTGCTGATGACCCTGGCGGCGGTGCTCGGCATCGTCAGCGGCGTATTGACCCGCAGCGTGCTGGCGCGGTTGAATAGCAATCCCCCGGCCCCCACGATACCGAAGTAGTCATGGCAACCCTCCGCGCAACCCGTCCCCAAGTCACCAGCACAGACCGCCTGAGTCTGACGGTGGTGCTTGCCCTGATCCTGCACGGACTGATCATCCTTGGCGTCAGCTTCAGTGGCGAAGACCGCACCAAGCCGCCGGAGAAGCTGCCGGGCCTGGAGGTGACGCTGGTGCAGAGCCGCGCCGACAAGGAGCCGGAAGACGCCGACTTCCTCGCCCAGGCCAACCAGGAGGGCGGCGGCAACAGCGAGGAGCGGGTGCGCCCCTCCACCCCCGTGGCCCCGGTGGTGCCCACCGGCAAGGCCGGCGAGGTGCGCGAGTTCGTGCCACGGACGCAGATGCCCTCGGCGCCCGAGCCGCAGCGCCGCGAGCTGCTCACCGCCGAGTCCTCCGAGCGCACCCTGTCCGCCGGCATCAACACCCCGCAGGTGGAAAAAACACCGCTCAGCACCGCACAGCTCATGTCGCGCAGCAAGGAGATCGCCCGCCTGTCGGCGGAGATCGACCAGAGCCGCAAGGCTTTCTCCCACCAGCCGCGCAAGAAATACATCACCTCGCGCACCAAGGAATACCGCTTCGCCAGCTACGAGGAGGCCTGGCGCGCCAAGGTGGAGCGCATCGGCAACCTCAATTTCCCCGACGAGGCCAAGCGCAACAAGCTCTCCGGGCATCTGCGCCTGGCGGTGACCATCAATGCCGACGGCTCGGTGAAGGACATCCAGATCCGCAAGTCCTCCGGCCATCGGGTGCTGGACGACGCCGCGGTGCGCATCGTGCGCCTCGCCGCCCCCTACGCGCGCTTCCCCGAGGACATCCGCAAGGACTACGACCAGCTGGTGATCACCCGCACCTGGCAGTTCGACGCCGGCAATCATCTCTCTACCCGCTGATTCGTTATTCACCACAGAGGCGCAGAGAAGGCTTTTATGAAAGCGTGTGAGGCTCAGTGCCACCTCGCACGTCGCAGGGTCCTCCCGCCTGATCCCGTTGCACCGCAAGGCAGTGCAAGGCGGAAAATCCCGTCATTCCGCCCGGGACGACGTAAAACCCGGTTCTTCTCCGTGCCTCCGTGTCTCTGTGGTGAATCACAACCCCGGTTGCACCCGACGCCCGCCCTCCCTACTATGAATCCATGAGCGACAAAAACACCTACCTCACCAATCAGTTCCTCATCGCCATGCCCAACCTCATGGACCCCAATTTCTTTCACAGCGTGACCTACATCTGTGAGCACAACCAACAGGGCGCCATGGGCATCGTCATCAACCAGCCGGTGGAACTCAACCTCGGTGAGCTGATGGAGCAGATGGACATGCAGGCCTTTGACGCCGAGCAGGCGGCCCTGCCCATCTTCCGCGGCGGCCCGGTGGAGCCGGAGCGCGGTTTCGTGCTGCACCGCCCGCTGGGTCAGTGGGAATCCAGCATGGCGGTCACCGAGGACATCGGCCTCACCACCTCCAGCGATATCCTGCGCGCCATGAGCGAGGGCGACTGCCCCGACGACGTCCTCGTCACCCTCGGCTACGCCGGCTGGGGCGCGGGCCAGCTGGAGCAGGAGATGCTCGACAACGCCTGGCTCAGCGGTCCGGCCGATCCGGCCGTCATCTTCGCCACCCCGGTGGAGCAGCGCTGGGAGGCCGCGGCGCGTCTGGTGGGCGTGGACATCCACCAGCTCACCGGCGACGCCGGCCACGCGTGAGCGCGGCGCGCACCCTGCTCGGCTTCGACTACGGCCTCAAGCGCATCGGCGTGGCCGTCGGCCAGGAGCTCACCGGCACCGCCAGCGCCCTGACCACCGTTGCCGCCCGCGACGGCAAGCCGGACTGGGACGCCATCGGCCGCCTGATGGACGAGTGGCGCCCGGATGCCGTGGTGGTGGGCCTGCCGCTGAACATGGACGGCAGCGATCACGAGCTCAGCCGCCGCGCGCGGCGCTTTGGCAATCAACTGCACGGGCGGTACAATCTGCCGGCCCATTTCATCGACGAACGGCTCTCCTCGCTGGAGGCGGAGGCGCTGCTCAAGGGCCGCTCCCGCCGCAAGGAAGACATCGACAAACTGGCCGCCCAGGTGATCCTAGAGACCTGGCTGTCCGCACCGCCACAGGACACCCCGTGACCGAACAGGACGACATCGACAAGCTCATCCGCCAGATGGCCGACGAACTGCGTGCCCGCCTCGAGGCCGCGCGCATCGGCGACGCCCTGATGGTGGGCATCCACACCGGCGGCCTGTGGGTGGCGCGGCGCCTGCACCGGCTGCTGGGCCTGGAACAGCCCCTGGGCGAGCTGGACATCTCCTTCTACCGCGACGACTTCTCGCGCATCGGCATCAACCCGCAGGTGCGGCCCTCGCGCCTGCCGGTGTCGGTGGACGACCGCCACATCCTCCTCGTCGACGACATCCTGCACACCGGCCGCACCATCCGCGCCGCCATGAACGAGCTGTTCGACTACGGCCGTCCCGCCAGCATCACCCTGGCCGTACTGGGCGAGCGCAGCGGCCGCGAGCTGCCCATCCAGGCCGACGTGGTGGGCCGCCACTTCGACCTCGGCGAGCACGAGCACGTCAAGCTGAGCGGGCCCGAGCCGCTCAGGCTGAGCATCGTGGAGGCGCCGTGAGACGACACAGCCTGCAACACGACGCCGAGGGCCGCCTGCGCCACCTGCTGACCATCGAGGGCCTCAAGCGGGCGCAGATCGTCGACATCCTCGACACCGCCGAGTCGTTCATTTCCGTCTCCGACCAGCAGGTGCGCAAGGTGCCGCTGCTGCGCGGCAAGACCGTGGTCAACCTGTTCTTCGAGGCCAGCACGCGCACCCTCACCACCTTCGAGCTGGCCGCCAAGCGCCTCTCCGCCGACGTCCTCAAGATCAACATCAACACCTCGGCGACGGTGAAGGGCGAGAGCCTGCTGGACATGCTGCACAACCTGGAGGCCATGCAGTGCGACATGTTCGTGGTGCGCCATGCCGACAGCGGCGCCGCGCACCTCATCGCCCGCCACGTCGCCCCCCACGTCAGCGTCATCAACGCCGGCGACGGCAGCCACGCCCACCCCACCCAGGCGCTGCTGGACATGTTCACCATCCGCCGCCGCAAGGGCGAGTTCGCGCCGCTCACGGTGGCCATCGTCGGCGACATCAAGCACTCGCGGGTGGCCCGCTCGCAGATCCACGCCCTGACCACCCTGGGGGTCTCGGAGCTGCGCGTGGTGGCCCCCAAGACCCTGCTGCCGGCCGACGTCGAGACCCTCGGCGTGCACGTCACCCACGACCTCGACGAGGGCCTGCGCGACGCCGACGTGGTGATCATGCTGCGCCTGCAGAAGGAGCGCATGCAGGGCGCCATGCTGCCCAGCGAGGGCGAATACTTCCGTACCTACGGACTCACCGAGGAACGCCTGGCGCGGGCCAAGGCCGACGCCATCGTCATGCACCCCGGGCCCATCAACCGCGGCGTGGAGATCGCCTCCAGCGTCGCCGACGGCCCGCAGTCGGTGATCCTCGAACAGGTCAGCAACGGCATCGCGGTGCGCATGGCGGTGATGTCCATGGTGCTCGGCCGCGCGCCGCGGGAGGAGGGGGCATGAACATCAGCATCCAGCACGGCCGCCTCATCGACCCCGCCAACGGCATCGACACCCACGCCGACCTGCACATCGCCGAGGGCCGCGTCGCCGGGCTCGGCGAGCCCCCCGAAGGCTTCGTCGCCGACAGCCACATCAATGCCGAAGGGCGCATCGTCTGTCCCGGCCTGATCGACCTGCGCGCGCGCCTGCGCGAGCCCGGCGGCGAGTCGCGCGCCACCATCGCCAGCGAGACCGCCGCCGCCGCCAGCGCCGGCATCACCACCCTGGTGTGCCCCCCCGACCCCAGCCAGCCCATCGACACCCCCGCCCTGGTGGACCTGATCCGCCACCGCGCGCGCTCCGCCGGCCACTGCCGGGTGCTGCCGGTGGGGGCGCTCACCCAGGGACTGGAAGGCCAGCAGCTGGCCGAGATGGAGACCCTGCGCCAGGCCGGCTGCATCGGCGTCGGCAACGGCCTGCAGGCGGTGGAGAACACCCAGGTGATGCGCCGCGCCATGGAATACGCCGCCAGCCAGGGACTGACCGTGTTCCTGCACGCCGAAGACCCCTGGCTGGCCGCCGGCGGCTGCGCCCACGAGGGCGCGGTGAGCGTGCGCCTGGGCCTCACCGGCATCCCCGAGGCCGCCGAGACCATCGCCGTGGCGCGCGAGCTGCAGCTCATCGAGCAGACCGGCGTGCGCGCCCACTTTCACCACCTGTCCACGGCCCGCGCGGTGCGCCTGATCGCCCGCGCCCGCTACGAGGGCCTGCCGGTGAGCGCCGACGTCGCCGCCCACCAGCTGTACCTCACCGACATGGACATCGGCTACTTCGATAGCCTGTGCCACGTGCGCCCGCCGTTGCGCGGCCAGCGCGACCGCGAGGGCCTGCGCGAAGGCCTGCGGCAGGGCGGCATCGACGCCATCTGCTCCGATCACCAGCCCCTCGGCGCGGACGCCAAGCTGGCGCCCTTCCCGGCCTCGGAGCCGGGCATCAGCGGCCTCGAGACCCTGCTGCCGCTGACCCTGCGCCTGGCCGACGAAGGCCTGCTGAGCCTGCCCGAGGCCATCGCCTGCGTCACCGCCCGGCCCGCCGAGATCCTCGGCCTGCTGGCGGACGGACAGGGCGGCAGCCTGGCCGCGGGGGCCCGCGCCGACGTCTGTATTTTCGATCCCGAGCCCTACTGGGAGCTGCGCGCCGAAGAATTGCAAAGCGCCGGCCACAACAGCCCCTTCCTCGGCTGGGAGCTCAAGGGACGGGTGGAATGCACCCTGCTGGCCGGGGAGCTGGTCTTCCACCGGTGCTAGCGCGAGGCTGGTTTTATTCGCGCCTGAAGCCGCTTCCACAATGAGTAAAACGACATAACGATTCAACGCACCACAGAGCCACAGAGTCACGGAGAAAGGAAACCCCGGGCTGCCACCGGGAGTGGCATGAAACGCGTTGAAACACCCCGCACGAGACTTGCCCAAGGCGCCCGGCCGCGCCCATGATGCAACCGATACCGACAACCCGCCCACAGTGACCGACACCATGCCCAACAAACGCCCCCACCGCGACACCATCCACGTCGAGAACGCCCGCATCCTCGAACGCGCCGAGCACCCCGGCGACCAGGTCATCCTGCGCGTGCACGCCCCGCAGATGGCCGCCAGCGCCGAGCCGGGCCAGTTCGCCCACATCCAGTGCGACCCGGACCTGCCCCTGCGCCGGCCCATCTCCATCCTGCGCGTCGACGCCCGCGCCGGCTGGGCGGACTTCCTGTTCAAGGTGCTGGGCACCGGCACCCGCCGCCTCGCCGAGCGCCGCGTCGACGACCTGCTGAGCATCCTTGGCCCCATCGGCAAGCCCTTCGAGGCGCGCATGACCCATCGCCGCCCGCTGCTCATCGGCGGCGGCGTGGGCATGCCGCCGATGGTGTTTCTCGCCGATCGCCTGCGCGAGATCAAGGGCGCCTACGAGCCTTTCGTGATCATGGGTTCCGAGGTGCCGTTTCCCTTCGAGGCGCGGCCTTCGCAGATCGTCGTGCCCGGCATGCCCGAGGGCGTGATCGCCGCCATGCCGCTGCTCGACGACTGGGGCATCGCCTCGCGCCTGGCCAGCCAGCAGGGCTACCCCGGCACCTTCGAGGGCTACGTCACCGACCTGGCGCGCGCCTGGCTGGACGCCCTCGATGAGGAGCAGCGCAAGGAGGTCGCGGTGTTCGCCTGTGGCCCCCACCCGATGCTGGAGGCGGTGGCGGCGCTGGCGCGGGAATACCGCCTGCCCTGCCAGGTGTCGCTGGAGGAATTCATGGCCTGCGGCGTCGGCGGCTGCGCCGGCTGCGTGGTGGAGGTGCAGACCCCGAAGGGGCCGGCGATGAAGCGGGTGTGCGTGGACGGCCCGGTGTTCGAGGCCAGCGCGGTGTTTCCCGCGGCGTGAGGTAACAGGCACCGCCGAAGCGCTCGCAGGCGTGGGTCATGCCCGCGAATTGATCCATCAACACACCGCCCAGGCAATGCAGGAGCGCCTTCAGGCGCGAAAAGCACAGTAGGTTGGGGGCGCGTTTGTTGTGAGTTTCACTGTTCCCGTCAGGGTTATTCGATTCACACCATTGAAGTTGTTGTCTGGTGCGCCTGAATGGTTGGGGTTCGTTTTTTGCCCCAATCTGCCATGTTGCCGCTGTGATGTGCCCGCGTGCCTGCCTGATGTCAGTGCACAATATTGTGCGCCAGCCCTTCCGGTATGCGCCATTATGGTGCATTCGTCGCCGCCTTGTTCATGGCGCGCGACCTAACTTCAGGATATGTCAGGCTATTTTTATTATGGCCCGAGTATTGCTAAAGACAGGCGTCCCTCAGCGCCGGCGGCGTGCCATTCGGTTCGTGCCCGCAGACGGGGTTAGATTTCCAAGGGAGAGTGCCACCGACGGGTGGCGCCGGAACACGAAAACCAAATTATCGAGGAATTTCAGCATGCGTAAGAGCCTTCTTGCCGCGAGCATTGCCGCACTCACCGCCCCCGCCGCCTTTGCGGGCAGCGTGACCTCCGCCGCCGATATCAACCTGAACGGTGGCATGACGGCCGGCTATTTCTACACCACCAACACCGGCAGCAACAACAATGACAACTACCAGGTCTCCGACTTCATGGTCGAGCTGTCCGGTGAGGCCACCGAAGGCGTGGGCTTCGTCGGCGCCTTCGGCACCATGGCCGCCATCACCGTGCTGGACGGCGGCGTCAACAACGGCGCCTATGCCTATGGCTTCCAGTACGGCTGGCTGAGCGTGGCCCCCATGGAGGGCCTGACCATCGACGCCGGCATGCTGGCGACCAATGTGGGCTACGAGGTGACGCCGTCCTACGCCAACCCCCATGCCACCATCGCGGCCCTGTGGGGCGGCCAGCCGGTCTACTATCCCGGTGTGCGCGTCAGCTATGACGCAGGCGACATGGGCTTCTACGCCGAGGTCAATGACGACGCCCTCGGCAGCGCCTCGGCCGCCTGGGCCGCGGGCATCAACGGCGACGCCGGCGCCCTGGGCTATGCCGTTAGCTATTACAACTACAACGGCTACAAGGATCTGATCGACGTCATCGTCTCCGCCGATCTGGGTGGTATTCCCGTGGCGGCCAATGTCGACTACCACATGCTGGAGAATGCCCCGTTCCCTGGCGCCGATGACACGGCCTTCGGCATTGCGCTCTACGCTTCCCCGACCTTTGGCAAGGTGGCCGTGCCGGTGCGCGTGGAGTACCTGAGCGATGGCACCAGCGGTATCTATGGCGTGGACAGCGCCACTACCCTGACCATCACCCCCACCTACAACTTCTCGGACAACACCTTCGTGCGCGCCGAGCTGTCCATGGTCAGCAGCGACAACTATGTCTTCGCCGATGATCAGGGCACCCCGGAAGACACCAAGACCTCCTTCGCCGTGCAGGCCGGTTTCCTTTTCTGAGCCTGATCCAGACGTCGCGCAAGGCGATCTAAAAGGCCCGGCGGGATGTCTCTCCCGCCGGGCCTTTTTTCGTCCGGGGCTGGGTGGGCCGGCGGCCGATCGCGGGCATAAAAAAACGGGCCCGGAGGCCCGTTTTCTTTTGCTGCCTGATGACTAAGCCCGACGGGGTTTAGAAGGTGCCAAGGAACTGCAGGCGTACGGCAGTGTCGTCCATGATGCC
>JALSHB010000214.1 GCA_026982475.1 Chromatiales bacterium | reverse complement strand
CCCATGGCATCATCCCCCATGGCATCCTGGCCGTGACAACTATTGCATGCCGGCACGTCCCCCTTTCCATTGAAGTAGATGTTCTCACCGTTGGCGACATCACCTGTACCACCCACGGCCTGCGCCGTCGACACTACGAATACCGAGGCCAGCACCGAGGCTTTCGAAAATAACCCTTGCATTTGAATGCACCCTCCCAAGCAATTTAATTTTATACAAGACACCTGCGTCACGGTGCCCTGCTCGCCCTTAGAACTGGGCTTCCCCCTGCTCCTGCCGCTCCTTGCGCCCATGACGCAACAAGGCACACAAGCGCGCGCACAGGCGCAAAAAATTGACCAAAACGTACGTGCCGGTGCGCCAAAGCACCACAGCAACTTCTTGACTCGTTGATTTTTATTGAAGATATGCGGCTTATGAACGCTTCATCATCATGGCTGCGAGAACAACCGTCACAATGGTCGCGATCAGGTACGTCAAGCCGATTTCACCGTCAGTCATGATATTGCCTCCTCAAGATTAAATTCTTATTATTTTGTTATTTTGTGGGTTTATAACACGCGTTGTACTGCACAGACAAGCAATCACGCGAGAAAATTATCTTACGCCACAAACCAAACGGCAGGCAATCTTTCTCTATCCAGGCCGGTCTCAGCGCCCCCCTGACGAGTACAAATTTGACCCGAATGGCGGCGGATACGATACTGATTGAACAAATCCTACAACCTGAGCCCGTAGGTTGTAGGTATAAAACTATTGACGCGAGGCGGCCAGCTCCGACAACGGGGCGTCGACCCTGCGCATCCCCACCATTTCAACAGGACAAGACAAGCCTCATGATACAGAGAGGGTATCGTGCGTTGGCGCTGTGGATATTCTGGTCTGCCGCCGCGCTGATCATATATGTCGGCATCTACCACGACACGGACGTTCTGGCGTTCATCCGCAACGATCCCAGCCGCATTACCTGGGCGATTCTCGGCCTGTTTGCCATCGGCGTCCTCACCAGCTTTGTCCTCACCATCATCCTCACGCTCGAGTCCGTCGCGGTGGACGAACTGGAACGCATCGCCGAAAGGGATGGCTGGCTCGGCATCCAGAAGAGTGCAAAGAAACGCCGTGTGGCGCGTTTCTTTCAGGCCCTTCGCACCATCATCGACAAGAATGGCGAACTCAATATCGAGGCCCTGGTGGATGTGGAGTTCGCCGCCTACCAGCGCATCGCCCATGCCCTGGAGATCATCGGCAACCTGTTGATCACCCTTGGACTCATCGGCACCGTGGTGGGTCTGACCCTCACCCTGACCGGCCTCACCGGCTCGCTGCAATCCCTGGGCCAGGACCAGGATCAGCTCATGCAGGGCCTGCGCAGCGCCATGAGCGGCATGGGCACTGCCTTCTATACGACCCTGCTGGGCTCGGTGCTGGGCGGCGTGTTGCTGCGCATCTATGGCCACATCGACGAACACGGCGTCGAGAGCCTGGAAAACGCCCTGACCCGCATCTGCCTGGTTCATTGCTCGCCGGACACCAAGCCTTCCGCCCAGCGCGACCTGCGCATGCTCAATGCCGAGGTGGCGGCGCTGACCCGCAACCTGGAGGCCCTGCAGCAGAGCCTCACCAAGGCTCAGCAGGACATGTCGAGCATGGTGCAAGTGCTCGCCACCCCTGGCGCCAATGGTGAAAACGACAGCCTGCGCGAAAACATCTTCCTGCGCCGCGAGCATCTCAAGACCCTGCGCGCCGAGCAGCGCCTGCGGCGCAACTGGCTGCAAAAACTGCTCGGCGGCTGACGGACACCCCTCATGGCCAGAAGACGCCGCTCCGCGCCCCCCAACATCCACGAGAGCTTCTCCGACATCGCGTTGCTGATGCTGGCCACCTTCGTCTTCCTGCTGGTGACCATTCTCATCACCTCGCGGCTGTCGGAAACCTATCAGGCGCCAAAACTCAAACAGGCGGTCAAGGAGCTGCGGGAAAGACTCGAGCAGTCCGAAAGCCAGCGCCAGCGTTTGATGAACGACCTCGACGCCCTCGCCGGCATGTCCGCCGACAGCCAGATGGAACAGGCCCTGGCCGCTGTCGGCCTCGCCTCGGGCAAGAATCACAAGGACTTCGATGTTTTCATCCAGGGCCTGCGCGAGCTGCCCGGCGACAGCCTGCACCTGATGGTGGACGCCACCGGCTCCATGCACGGCGCCAGCAATTTCCTCATCCCGGTGCTGCGCGTCATCGTCATCCGCTCCGGCAAGCATCTCGACGCCCTCACCTGGTTCTCGGACCACCGCGCCGAGACCTACCACGGCAGCATGGGCGCCATGCTCGACCAGCTGATCCAGGGCGCCCCCTTCATCGGCGCCGAGGAGACTATCGGCCACGCCTTCCAGTACGCCGCCGAACATGCCCCCGCACCCAGCGCCTACCTGCTGATCGGCGACGAGCCACCCTCGGACCGCATCGTCTACTTCAACATCCCCAGCCCGGTGTTCACCCTGCCCATCGGCAAGGACAACCCGGACACCAACTGGGCCTACAAGACCCTTGCCGAACAGACCGGCGGCAAGATGCTGCGCATGGAATTCCAATAACCCCCGCCGCGCGCATTTCTCCCGTTCCACCGGATACTGTAGAATCCAACGTTTTCCGCAGTAAACCAAGCAGCCACGCCACAAGAGCTGCCCACACAAGAGAACGATCGATGCTGGAAAAGGTTTCACCGCGCCTGTGGGCGCTGCTGGTGATGGTCGTCTGGGGAGGCGCCATTCTCTCTTTCGGCCTGGTGCGCTTCACGCCCTACGGTCTCGACGAAGGCGCCGCCATGGCGCTGCTGCTCAACTGGTCCGTGTCGGACCTGATCGCCAGCCCCGTCACCACCTTCGGCGGCCCGGACTTCCGCGCCCTGCTGTTTATCCCGCTGGGCCTGTACTGGTCCGGCAGCATGGTCGCCGCCAAGGTCTTCACCCTGATGGTGACCTTCGGCGCCGTCATGCTGCTGTACGGCTGGACCCGCCGCAGCGACAGCCCCAACAGTGACGAAACCGCCCTCATCGCCACCGGCCTGCTGCTCATCGCCCCCATCACCATCGCCCAGGCCGATGCCATCGGCGTGGCGCCCTACCTGCTGGCCCTGTTCGGCCTCGGCTGGCTGCTGGACCGCAAATACCGCGCCTCCGAACACCGCATCAGCAGCCTCTTCTTCCTGCAGACCATCCTCGTCGCCATCACCGTCAGCCTCCACCCCATGGGCCTGGCCTATCCGCTGGCGCTGGCCTGGCGCTGGCACAGAAAGCCGAAATCGCAACGGCAGAAAAAACAGGTATGGATCGGCATCAGCATCGCCGCCGCCATCGTTCTCGCCATGCAGACCGGCTGGATCGCCCTCGACTGGCTCGCCAACCCCCTCACCTCCCTCAGCCATGCCCTGCTCGGCAACACCAGCCTGAACCCCCTCGCCGAACCCCGCTGGCTGCCCGGCCTGGTCCTCGCCCTGCTACTGGTCGTCGTCGTGTGGAAGGATGCCCGCGCCCTGCTCGACGACCAACTCGGCAGCACCCTGCTGGCGGCGCTGCTCATCGGCCTGCTGTGCGCCGACGACAGCTGGGCCATGATCGCCCTGGCGCTGCTGCTGTACCGCGGTACCCCGCTGCTGATTCGCCTCAACCAGCACCTCGGCCGCAACGGCGGCTTCGTCGGCCAGCGCGGCCTGGTGATGGCCCTGTTGTTCATCAGCGCCACCGTCTTCATGCAGGCCGACAAGGCCTACGCCGCCCTCATCGCCAGCGGCCAGCTCAGCCCCAGCGATGAGCTGATCCAGGTGCTGGCACAGGAAGCCGAGGATCACGACAAGCCCTTTCTCGCCGCCAGCCAGTGGCCGGCGCGCAGCATGCTCGCGGCGCGCCGCGACGTGCTGCCGCTGCCGCCGGCGGCCGAAAACGGCGAGGCCCAGCTGCAGATCATGCAGGGCGTGACACACCTCATCTTCGCCCACAACGACCCGCAATTTTCCGCCCTGGCACGCAACCTCGCCGAGGTTTCGGACCGCGCCAAGACCCTCGCCATCCTGCCCGGCGGCGTGCTGATCGGCATCACCGACGCCAAGGGCCTGGAAGACCCGGCGGACAGCCCCGCCGCGCCGGTGGCCGGCGACACCCCCGTCGTGCCGGAGAGCCAGCCGGACAAGCCTTGAAACGGGCAGACAAACACCCCATTTCCGCAGTATAATGCTAGGAAATAACCACGTGCCGTATCAGGAGTCCGCCATGAATCAGGCCAAGGACACACGCGACGACGACAACCACATCGAAGTCGAAGTCGCCACCAATTACATCGAAGAGCAGTCGCGGCCGGAAGACGACCGCTACGTGTTCGCCTACACCGTCACCCTGCGCAACACCGGCCGGCAGCCGGCGCGGCTGATGACGCGCCACTGGATCATCAACGACGCCAACGGCAACACCCAGGAGGTGCACGGCGAGGGCGTGGTCGGCGAGCACCCCTACCTGCGCCCCGGCGAGACCTTCCAGTACACCAGTGGCACCGTACTGGAGACCCCGGTCGGCAGCATGGAAGGCAGCTATCAGATGGTCAGCGACGCCGGCCAGCCCTTCGACGCCGACGTACCGGCCTTCACCCTGTCACGCCCCAACGCCCTGCACTGAGCCGGCGTTACGCCTCCCACAGGGCGCGGATCGCGGCGACACCCTGGCCGCCATGCGCCCAGGCGGTCTCGATATCGTCCGGCCCCATGCCGCCCAGGGCATAGACCGGAAAGGGCGCCGTCGCCACCCATTCTTCGAAACGCGCCCAGCCCAACGGCTCGATGTCCGGGTGGCTGGCGGTGGCCGCCACCGGCGACAGCAGGGCGAAGTCGGCGCCGATGGCGGCGGCCCGCGCCAATTCCTCCGCATCGTGGCAGGAAGCCGCCACCAGGCCCGCCGCCAGCGGCCGCCCCTCGCACTGGCGCAGGGCGCCGCTGCTGAGATGCACCCCGTCCGCCCCCGCCGCCGACACCTGCCTCGCATCGGCATTGAGCAGCAGGCGCGCGCCGTAACGGTGACACAGCGCCGCCGCCTCGCGCGCCAATCGTAGATACGCATCCGCGTCCAGCGACTTGGCGCGCAGCTGCACCAGGCGGATGCCCGCCTGCAGACGCGATGCCAGATGACGCAGAAAATCCGCCGGCGGCGTATCGCCGAGATCGGGCGTGATCAGGTAGGCATCGGGCAGCTGCACGGCGCGCACGATGGGCGCGTTGGCGGCGGGAAAGGCCAGCCCATCCAGAGCCTCCGGCGCCACCCAGCGCAGCGGCTGGCCCTCGCGGCCGTGGGCCTCACCCGCGAAGGCGTCCACCCGCCACACGTCCAGCAGCACGGACTTGTCCGGGTAGTCGTGGCGCACGCGGATCAAGGGCCGCGCCCGCGTGATGTGAATACCCACTTCCTCTGCCAGCTCGCGCTGTAGCGCAGCACGCACGTCCTCCCCGGCCTCCAGCTTGCCGCCCGGAAACTCCCACAGACCACCCTGATGGGCGTCTTCGGCGCGGCGGGTGATCAGCACCCGGCCCTCACCGTCGAACACCGCGGCGGCGGCCACCGTCACCACATCGTTCATCACCTTCTCCTCAAGCTTGAGCGTTGGTCAACCGCCGTCATTTCAACGCGAAGACGCAAAAGGCGCAAAGGCCATCAAGTGGTCCGTGCCCGGCACAACGACTGTGCCAGCAGGTGTTCCGAGGTGACGAATGATCCTCCCAGTCCATTTCATTTATTCTTTGCGCTCTTTGCGTCTTCGCGCCTTTGCGTTGGATTTCCCTTTCTCAGGTCCGGTACTCGGCATTGATGCGCACATAGTCGTAGGACAGGTCACAGGTCCACACCCGCTCGCAGGCCTCGCCGCGGCCCAGCACCACGCAGACGTTGATCTCGTCGCGGTCCATCACCGCCTGCCCGGCCTCCTCGGTGTATTCAGGCGCGCGGCCACCGTCGCGCACGATGCACACCTCGTCGAGGAACAGCTGCACGGCGTCGATGTCCAGCGCCGCCAGCCCGGCGCGGCCGACCACGGCGAGGATGCGCCCCCAGTTGGGGTCGGCGGCAAAGAAGGCCGTCTTCACCAGCGGCGAATGGGCGATGGCGTAGGCCACCTGCAGGCATTCGTCGGTGTCGCGTCCGCCCTGCACCTCCACGGTGATCAGCTTGGTGGCGCCCTCGCCGTCGCGCACGATGGCCTGGGCCAGCGACTCGCACACCTCATTCACCGCCGCGCACAGGGCCTCGAAGGCCTCGCCCCGGGGCTGCCCGATCTTCAACGCCGAGCGGCCGGTGGCCATCAACAGGCAGGCATCGTTGGTGGAGGTGTCGCCATCGACGGTGATGCGGTTGAAGGAACGATTCACCGCCTGCGCCAGGCAGGTCTGCAACACCGGCTGCGCGACCTCGGCGTCGGTGGCGACATAGGCCAGCATGGTGGCCATGTCGGGGCGGATCATGCCGGAGCCCTTGGCAATGCCAGTGACGGTGACGGTCTTGCCGGCGATCTCCACCTGCACGGAGGCGCCCTTGGGCACGGTGTCGGTGGTGAGGATGCCGTGCGCGGCCTCATGCCAGCCGTCTTCCGTCAGGGCCTCGAAGGCGGCGGGCACGGCGGCGACGATCTTCTCCACCGGCAACGGCTCGCCGATGACGCCGGTGGAAAAGGGCAGCACCGCCTCCGTCGCACAGCCCGCCGCACGCGCCACCGCCTCGCAACAGCTCAGGCCGTCGCGCATGCCCTGCTCCCCGGTGCCGGCATTGGCGTTGCCGGTATTGGTGAGCAGGTAGCGCGGCGCGGCCTGCGCCAGGTGGCTGCAGCAGATATGCACCGGCGCGGCGCAGAAGGCGTTGCGGGTGAACACCGCCGCCACCTGCGCGCCCTCGTCCAGCGCCATCAGCACCACGTCGCGGCGGCCTTCCTGCTTGATGCCGGCACAGGTAGTGCCGAGACGCAGGCCGGCCACGGGATGCATAACGGGAAGTGGTTGCTTGCTGACGGACATGGTGAGCCCTAGTACTGAGTGCTGAGGACCAAGTGTCGAGTGTTGGGCAACCGAACCTGCTTAATGCTCAGCACGTCTCATCTCAACCGAGCCTGCCATGGCACTGCTTGTACTTCTTGCCGGAACCACAGGGGCAGGGCTCGTTGCGGCCGATCTTGCGTCCCTCGCGCTTGAAGGGCGTGTGCTCGGCCTCCGCGTCGGCGGGCGCGCCGCTGGCGGTGGCCGATGGCGCCTCCGCGTGCTGATAGGACACGGGCGCGCCGGAGCGGCGCTGCTCCTCCACCGCCGCGACGTCTTCCTCGGCGCGGATCTGCACCTTGGAGAGGATCTCCACCACCTCACGCTTGAAGCGCTCCAGCATGGCGCCGAACAGCTCGAAGGCCTCACGCTTGTATTCCTGCTTGGGGTTCTTCTGCGCATAGCCGCGCAAGTGGATGCCCTGGCGCAGGTGATCCATGGTGGCGAGATGGTCCTTCCACTGCTCGTCCAGCACCTTCAGCATCACCGCCTTTTCGAAATGACGCAGCACCTCGCGGCCGGCCTGGGCCTCCTTTTCGTAATAGGCCTGCTCCAGTTCGTCGAGGATGCGTTGGCGCAGGCTCTCTTCGTGCAGATCGTGGTCCTCGTCCAGCCACTGCTGAAGGGGCATGGCCATGCCAAAACTGCCCTCCAGCGCCTTTTCGAGGCCCGCCACGTCCCACAGCTCGTCCAGCGAGCCCGGCGGGATGTATTCGCTGATCACCTCGTTGACCACGTCGGCACGGATGTTCTTCACCATCTCCGAGACGTCGTCGGTAGACATCAGCTCGGCGCGCTGTTCGTAGACCACCTTGCGCTGGTCGTTGGCCACGTCGTCATATTCCAGCAGGTTCTTGCGGATATCGAAGTTGTGGCCCTCCACTTTGCGTTGGGCGTTCTCGATGGCCTTGTTGACCCAGGGATGTTCGATGGCCTCGCCTTCCTGCATGCCCAGCTTCTGCATCAACGCGGCGACGCGCTCGGAGGCGAAGATGCGCATCAGGTTGTCTTCCAGCGACAGATAAAAGCGGGACGAACCCGGGTCGCCCTGCCGGCCGGAGCGGCCGCGCAGCTGGTTGTCGACACGGCGTGACTCGTGGCGCTCGGTGCCCACCACGTGCAGGCCGCCGGCCTCCAGCACCTGGCGATGGCGCTCTTCCCAGGCCTGGCGGATTTTTTTCTCTTTCGCCTCGTCGAGGTCGCCGGCGGCGGCCAGCTCGGCCTCCAGATTGCCGCCAAGGACGATGTCGGTACCGCGACCGGCCATGTTGGTGGCGATGGTCACGGCGCCCGGCGCGCCGGCCTGGGCGATGATCTCGGCCTCCTTCTCGTGGAACTTGGCGTTCAGCACCTGATGCGGCACCTTGGCCTTGTCCAGCAGGCCGGAGAGGTATTCGGAGGTCTCGATGGAGGCGGTGCCCACCAGCACCGGCTGCTGGCGCTTGCGACAGTCCTGCACGTCTTCGCAGATGGCGTCGAACTTCTCCTTGGCGGTGAGATACACCAGATCGGTATAGTCCTTGCGCGCCACCGGCTTGGCGGGCGGAATCACCACCACCTCCAGGCCGTAGATCTGCTGGAACTCGAAGGCCTCGGTGTCGGCGGTGCCGGTCATGCCGGCCAGCTTGTCGTAGAGACGGAAGTAATTCTGGAAGGTGATCGAGGCCAGGGTCTGGTTCTCGCTCTGCACCGGCACACTTTCCTTGGCCTCCACCGCCTGGTGCAGGCCGTCGGACCAGCGCCGCCCCGGCATGGTGCGGCCGGTGAACTCGTCGACAATGACCACCTCGCCGCCCTTGACGATGTAGTCCACGTTGCGCTGGTACAGGGCGTGGGCGCGCAGGGCAGCGTTGACGTGGTGGATCAGGCGGATGTTGGCGGCGTCATAGAGGCTCTCGCCCTCGGGCAGCAGGCCGATCTCGGCCAGCATTTCCTCGACGTGCTGGTGGCCCTGCTCGGTAAGATAGACCTGCTTGGACTTCTCCTCCAGGTAGAAGTCGCCGAGCTGGCCGTCTTCGGGCTCCTCGCCTTCCTGCTTGACCAGCTTCGGCACGATCTTGTCGATCTTTTCATACAGGTCCGAACTGTCGTCGGCCGGGCCAGAGATGATCAGCGGCGTGCGCGCCTCGTCGATGAGGATGGAGTCGACCTCGTCGACGATGGCGTAGTGCAGCTCGCGCTGCACCTTTTCCTCCAGACTGAAGGCCATGTTGTCGCGCAGGTAGTCGAAGCCGAACTCGTTGTTGGTGCCGTAGGTGATGTCGGCGGCATAGGCGGCGCGCTTCTCGTCGGGACTCTGCCCGGACAGCACCACGCCCACGCTGAGACCGAGGAAGTTGTACAGCTTGCCCATCCACTCGGCATCGCGCCTGGCCAGATAGTCGTTCACCGTCACCAGGTGCACGCCCTTGCCGCTCAGCGCGTTGAGATACACCGCCAGGGTACCCACCAGGGTCTTGCCCTCGCCGGTGCGCATCTCGGCGATCTTGCCGTCGTTGAGCACCATGCCGCCGATCAGCTGGACATCGAAGTGGCGCATGTCCAGGGCGCGCCGGCCGGCCTCGCGCACCACCGCGAAGGCCTCCACCAACAGGTCGTCGGGCTTCGCCCCCTCGGCCAGGCGCTGACGGAATTCATCCGTCTTGGCGCGCAGTTCCTCATCCGACAACGCCTGAATCTGCGGCTCCAGGGCATTGATCTGGGCCACGACCTTGTTCATGCGTTTCAGCAGACGCTCGTTGCGGCTACCAAACACCTTGGACAGCAGTTTACTTACCATGTCTTTTTACACATCGATTCAGGAATGGATGGCGGGCAAGCACGGGCGCGCCGGATAAAGGCTGAGGATTATAGCGGGGATCAGGGGTTTAGAGAATGATTATCGATGGGTGGCGATCAGCGGGAGGCGAGGATGTATTTCTTCGGGTCGACCGTCTTGCCCTTGTAATGCACCTCGAAGTGCACGTGCGGGCCGGTGGAGCGGCCAGTGGATCCCATCAGGGCGAGTGTCTGACCCTTCTTCACCGCATCGCCCACCTTGACCAGGATCTTTTCGTTGTGCCCGTAACGGGTCACATAGCCGTTGCCGTGATTGATTTCCACCAGGTTGCCATAGCCATAGCGGCTGCCGGCCCAGGTCACCACCCCGGCGCCCACGGCGATCACCTCGCTGCCGGCCTTGCCGGCGAAATCCATGCCCTTGTGGCGCTCGCGGCGGCCCGTAAAGGGGTCGGTGCGCATGCCGTAATAGGAGGAGATCCAGCCGCGCTTGATGGGCCGCCCGGCGGGGAACACCGCCTCCTGCAGATTACGACTCATGAGCATGGTCTCCAGCAGGCCCAGCTGCTCGGCGCGGTCATCCAGCAGGCGGGAAAGGTCGTCGAGGGACTGAACGAAATCCGCCAGGGGCATCGCCTCGGGCGCGGAGGCCGCTGCCGGGCCACCCACGGCGGGCCTGGAGGAAAAATCGAACTCGCCCTTGTCGAGGTCGGCCACCTCGGTGAGGCGCTCACCGAGGGCGTCCAGTCGGATCACCTTGGCCTGCAGCTCACCCAGGCGCAGGGCCAGGGCATCCATGTTTTCGCGCGCCTTGCGCTGAACCTCGGCAATCTCTTCGCGCTGGCTCTGCATTTCCTGCTGCCAGGCGCTCATCAGCAGCGCATCTTGGCTGGGGGCAAGCTTCTGCGCCATCCAGTAACCGCCAAACACCAGCAGGGAGGGAAGAATGACGAATGCCAGCAGGGATACCAGTGTCACCGCGGTGCGTGTCACCGCAACCGTGCGCATCCGCGCTCCCCGCTTGCCAACCAAGATGATATTCATACCGCGCCGTCCGCTCCCATTCTTCACCGCTTCAAGGTATCGCTTTCAGCCATTACCACAGTGAACTACAATGATTTCCCGTTTCAAACCCAGGACATTCGCGCCATGCCCGTCCGCAAAAGATCATCCGGCAAGAGCCTGGCCAGCATCCTGGCCGCCGCCGACAATGGCCTGCAGCCGCTGTTCATTCACGCCCATCGACTGCAAACGCTGAACCGCCTGTTGCGCGGCGCGCTGGGCGACCCCCTCGGCCCGCACGTCAGCGTCTGCAACATCCGTGACGATACCGCCATCGTTGCCGCGGACTCGCCCGCCTGGCTCACCCAGCTGCGCTACCTGGCGCCGACGGTGCTGCATATCCTGCAAAGCCAGCCGGGGCTGGAGTCCTTGCGCAAGGTGCGCTTCAAGGTGCAGCCCGCCAGCGAACCGGCAGAGCCCGCCGCGCCACCCCGCCGCGCCTCACTCTCCCCCTCGGGGGCAGAGACATTGAAGAGCGCGGCGGAGGGAATGCAGGATCCCGGACTTGCCGAGGCCCTGCGGCGCCTGGCACTCAACGGCCCGACGAAGGCCTGAAAACGGACGCCGACAAAGACACGGCGGGTTACCGTAGCTTATCGATGCCTGGCCCGGGAACTTTAGCCGGAGCAGGCCAACCCCCCCTTGGCGAGCCGCCAAAGGTAGCAATTCGGACGGGAAGTCTCAAGCAGGGTGGAAAACACCGGCCGCCGACGGCGCGGCCGGTGGCCGATCAATTGGCCATCATGGGGTGGGTATAAGAGATGGGGGCGTTGCGCGAATCGTCGAAGATCGCCGACTCCCAGGCCGACTCGTCGGCCAGCAGGGCGCGCAGCAGGCTGTTGTTCAGCGCATGGCCGGATTTGCAGCCACTGAAGGCGCCGATCAGGCTGCAACCCAGCAGGTACAGATCACCGATGGCATCCAGGACCTTGTGCTTGACGAACTCGTCGTGATAGCGCAGGCCGTCTTCGTTGAGGACGCGATAGTCGTCCATGACGATGGCGTTGTCATGGCTGCCACCGAGGGCAAGGTTGTTCTCGCGCAGCATCTCGATGTCGCGCATGAAGCCGAAGGTGCGCGCGCGGCTGACCTCCTTGACGAAGGAGGTGCTGGAAAAGTCCACCGTGGTGGTCTGCACGCTGTTCTTGAACACCGGGTGCTCGAAGTCGATATTGAAAGACACCTTGAAGCCCTCGAAGGGATCGAAGCGGGCCCACTTGTCGCCGTCCTCGACGATCACCGTCTTCTTGATGCGAATGAAGCGCTTGGGCGCGTTCTGCTCCTCGATGCCCGCCGACTGGATCAGGAACACGAAGGGGCCGGCGCTGCCATCCATGATCGGCACCTCGGCGGAGCTGACGTCGATATAGGCGTTGTCGATGCCCAGGCCGGCCATCGCCGACAACAGATGCTCGACGGTGGAGATGCGCACATCGCCCTTCACCAGGGTGGTGGACAGGCGCGTGTCGCCGACATTCTCCGGCTTGGCCTGGATCTCCACCGGCTCGTCCAGATCCACGCGGCGAAACACGATGCCGGTATCCACCGCCGCCGGGCGCAGGGTCAGGTAGACCTTTTCGCCGGTGTGCAGACCAATACCCGTGGCACGGATGACGTTCTTCAGTGTGCGTTGTCTGATCATCGTTTTTCGTCGTTTTTACTGGGGGACGCCCGCCACTCGGCCAGGCGATAGCCGCGAATACTACCACAGCGCCAAAACCCTGCCTAGCGAACGGGTTCACAGATTGCCGGCAATTCCGGGCCCGGCGCTGCCATCCGGGCCGACCGGTGCGGCCCGTACCGTCAGTCCGCCTGGCGGCGCAGAAAGGCCGGAATATCCAGGTAGTCCATGTTGCCGTCCGCCGTCGCCGCGAAGCGCTCACCGGCCACTGCCTTGTTGCGGATCACCGTCGGCCGGTCCAGCTCGCCGTAGTTCACCTCGCCCTCGGCGGTCTTCGGCGGCACCAGCTTGACCGGCTTGTCCAGGGTCTCGATCTTGCTGTTTCCCAGCCCCGTGGCCACCACGGTGACGCGCAGACCGTTGGACATTTCCGGGTCGATGACGGTACCCACCACCACGGTGGCATTCTCGGAGGCGAAGTCCTTCACGGTGCTGCCGACGGCGTCGAACTCACCGATGGTCATGTCCATGCCGGCGGTGACATTGACCAGGATGCCGCGCGCGCCCGCCAGGTCGATGCTCTCCAGCAGCGGGCTGGCCACGGCGGCCTCGGCGGCGGCGCGGGCACGGTCGGCACCCTCGGCATAGCCGGTGCCCATCATCGCCATGCCCATCTCCGACATCACCGTGCGCACGTCGGCGAAGTCGACGTTGATCAGCCCCGGACGGGTAATCAGCTCGGCGATACCCTGTACCGCGCCCAGCAGCACGTCATTGGCGGCCTTGAACACGTCCAGCAGGGTCATGTCCGCGCCCAGCACGCTCATCAGCTTCTCGTTGGGGATGGTGATCAACGAATCGACATACTCCGACAGCTCCTTGATGCCCTGCTCGGCGATGTCCATGCGCTTCCTGCCCTCGAAGGGGAAGGGCTTGGTGACCACCGCCACCGTCAGCACCCCCATCTCCTTGGCGATCTGCGCCACCACCGGCGCACCGCCGGTGCCGGTGCCGCCCCCCATGCCGGCGGTGATGAACACCATGTCGGCGCCCTCCACCAGCTCCACGATGCGTTCGCGATCCTCCAGCGCGGCCTGACGGCCGACATCGGGGTTGGCGCCGGCGCCCAGCCCCTTGGTGACGTTGTTGCCCAGCTGCAGCACGGTGCGCGCCGAGGAATTCTTCAGCGCCTGGGCATCGGTATTGGTGCAGATGAAATCCACCCCGTCGATGTTCTGCGCCATCATGTGCTCCACGGCGTTGCCGCCGCCGCCACCGACACCGATCACCTTGATGACCGCACCCGCTACGTTGGTCTCCATCAGTTCAAACATGGCCTTGACCCTCCTGTTGAAATTGAAAATTCATCGTTTGCTCGTCGTTTGCAAAAAAACCACTTGCGAAAAAATCAAAAATTGCCCTGAAACCAGTTCTTCATGCGCGCCCACAGGCCCTTGCCGGCCCACTCGCTGCGGTGCTCCCGGCGCTGCTGCTCACCGGCATGCTGGTGGCCGTAGATCAGCAGGCCGACGCCGGTGGCATGGATGGGATTGCGCACCACGTCCACCAGACCACTGACGTGCTGCGGCACGCCCAGGCGCACCGGCATGTGAAACACCTCTTCCGCCAGCTCGATCACGCCCTCCATCTTCGAGCAACCACCGGTGAGCACCACGCCGGCAGCGCACAGATCCTCGAAGCCGCTGCGGCGCAGCTCCGCCTGCACCAGCGACAGCAGCTCCTCGTAGCGCGGCTCCACCACTTCCGCCAGGGTCTGCCGCGCCAGCCGTCGCGGCGGCCGGTCGCCGACGCTGGGCACCTCGATGCTCTCCTCCGGGCTGGCCAGCTGGGTCAGCGCGCAGGCGTACTTGATCTTGATCTCCTCGGCATGCTGGGTCGGCGTGCGCAGGGCCACGGCGATGTCGTTGGTGACCTGGTCGCCGGCGATGGGGATCACCGCGGTGTGGCGGATGGAGCCATCGGTGAACACGGCGATGTCGGTGGTGCCGCCGCCCATGTCCACCAGGCACACGCCCAACTCCTTCTCGTCGTCGGTGAGCACGGAATAGCTCGACGCCAGCTGCTCGAGGATCACGTCGTCCACCTCCAGGCCGCAGCGGCGCACGCACTTGATGATGTTCTGCGCCGCGCTCACCGCGCCGGTGACCATGTGCACCTTGGCCTCCAGGCGCACCCCGGACATGCCCACCGGCTCGCGGATGCCCTCCTGCTCGTCGATGATGAATTCCTGCGGCAGGATGTGCAGCACCTTCTGGTCCGCGGGGATGGCCACCGCGCGCGCTGCATCGATCACCCGCTCCACGTCGGCGTGGGTCACCTCCTTGTCGCGGATGGCGACGATGCCGTGCGAGTTGAGGCTGCGGATGTGGCTGCCGGCGATGCCCGCGTACACCGAGTCGATCTGGCAGCCGGCCATCAGCTCGGCCTCCTCCACCGCGCGCTGGATGGACTGCACCGTGGACTCGATGTTGACCACCACGCCCTTCTTCAGCCCCCGCGAGGGATGGGAGCCGATGCCGATGATCTCGATCTCGCCCTCCGCGCCCACGTCGGCGACGATGGCCACCACCTTGGAGGTGCCGATGTCCAGTCCCACCAGCAGATTCTGATCTGTCCGTTTGCTCATTTGCTCACTGCCCTGACTATTCCGTTGACCCAACTTTTCCCGCTAACCGCCTTGTTCACCACAGAGGCTCGGAGAACGCCTTTGTAATATGAAGGCTGGAGAGACTCGGCACGACCGGGCTTACCCCCTCTTTTTCCATTCCCATTTCTCCGTGAACTCCGTGCCTCTGTGGCAAATAAAAATCTTTTCCATCAACCGCTCTCCGCCGGCGCCATGCCCGCCTTCCAGCGCACTGCGAAGCCGTTGGTGTAACGCAGGTCCACCCGCTCGATGGCCTCGCTGCGCGCCGCCAGCGCCAGCGGCCAGGCGCTGACGAAACGATCCAGCACGGCCTCGCCATCACCACGGCCCAGCAACAGCTGCACGCCGTTGTCCAGGCGCAGGGACCAGGCACGGCGCTGGTTGAAACCCAGTTCGCGCACCGACAGCCCCAGCGCGGCCAGCGACGCCGACAGGCGCTGGTAGCGCACCGCCACCGTCTCCGCGGCGCCGGCCGGGGCGTGGAACAGCGGCAGCGACGCCAGCGCTTCCGGCCCCGCCGTGGCGAACAGCTCACCGCGCACGTTGACCAGCGCCATGCCGCCATCGTCCCGACGCCAGCGCGCCATCGGCACCTGTTCCACCACCGTCACCCGCAGGGTGTCCGGCCACACCCGGCGCACCGAGGCGCGATCCACCCACGGCAGCGACTCGGCGGCCCGCTTCACCGCGCGCACGTCGACGTTGAAGAAGCCGCCGCTGGCCGGCCCGGCCAGCGCCGCGTGCAGCTCGCCCTGGTCGAGATGGCGGAACTCGCCCTTCACCTGCACCGCGCGGATCGGCAGGGTGTCCGGCTGCGCCAGGGCCCAGCCGCCCCAGCCCAGCAGCGAGCCGAGGCCGCCGAACAGCACCAGGGCGCCCAGCAGGCGGCGGTTCAGCCAGCCGGCCGGGGACCACGGCGTCCACTGCCGCTGCGGCTTTTGCCCCTTGGGCGGAATGCGTCGCGCGCCCATCAGTCCGTTGCCTCCAGGGTCTGCGCCAGGATGCGCCACACCAGTTCGTCGAATTCGATCCCTGCGGCGCGCGCCGCCATCGGTACCAGGCTGTGCCCGGTGAGGCCCGGCACGGTGTTGCTCTCCAGCAGCCAGTTGCGCCCCGCCGCGTCACGCATCACGTCCACCCGCCCCCAGCCGCGCCCGTCCAGGGCCGCGAAGGCCTGCAGGGCCAGGACCTGCATCTGCGCCTCGTCGGCCTCGCCCAGGCCGCAGGGGCAGTGGTAGCCGGTGTCCTCGGCCTGGTACTTGGCGGCGTAGTCGTAGAACTCGCCGGCCGCCTGCAGGCGGATCACCGGCAGGGCGCGGCCGTCGAGGATCGCCACCGTGTACTCCTCGCCCGCGATCCACGGCTCGGCCATCACCTGTGGGTCGAAGGCCGCCGCGGCGCGCCAGGCCGGCTCCAGGCCCTCCACCCGGGTGACCCGCGCGGTACCCAGGCTGGAGCCCTCGCGCACCGGCTTCACCGCCAGCGGCAGGCCCAGCTCATCGGCCACCGCCGCCCAGTCGCTGTGCGCGTCCAGCCGCGCGAAGGCCGGCGTGGGCAGGCCCTCGGCCGTCCACACCTGCTTGCTGCGTACCTTGTCCATGGCCAGCGCCGAACCCAGCACGCCGCTGCCGGTATAGGGGATGCCCAGGGCCTCCAGCAGGCCCTGCACCACGCCGTCCTCGCCGCCGCGCCCGTGCAGGGCGATGAAGGCGCGGTCGAAGCCGCCGGCCTGCAACACCGCCGCGATGTCGCGGCCCACGTCCACGCC
>JALSHB010000213.1 GCA_026982475.1 Chromatiales bacterium | reverse complement strand
GCCTCCCCCACGATGTGCACCTCGCGCACCAGGCGCACGCCCTGCTCACGCTCGACCGTGTCGGCCACGCGGCGGATCAGGGCCTCCACCTGGGCCGCCGTGGCGCCGCCGGTGTTGACGATGAAGTTGGCGTGCTTCTCCGACACGCAGGCCGCGCCCTCGCAGGCGCCCTTCAGGCCACAGGCCTCGATCAGCCGCGCGGCGAAATCGCCGGGCGGATTGCGAAACACCGAGCCGGCATTGGCCTGCTTGGTCGGCTGGGTCTCGCCACGCCGCGCCAGCAGTTGCTTGATGCGCGCCTGGCCGGCGGCGGTGTCGCCGGGGCGCAGTTGCAGTTCGGCGGCCACAAACCACTCGCCCGTCGGCCCCTGCACGTGTCGGTAGCCGATCTCGTAGTCGCCGGGGCCACGGCGGTGGCGGCCGCCGTGGCGGTCGAGGGTCTCCACCGCCTTGACGATGGACCAGGTCTCGCCGCCGAAGGCGCCGGCGTTCATCGCCAGGGCGCCGCCCAGGGTGCCGGGGATGCCGGCCAGGAACTCGGCCCCGGTGAGGCCGTGGCGGGCGGCCAGGCGCGCCACCTTGGCGCAGCTCACCCCGGCCTCGGCGTACAAGCGGTCGCCAGCGAGCAGGCGCAGGCCGTCCAGCACCCCGCTGGTGGCGATCACCGAGCCGCGCAGGCCGCCGTCGCGCACCAGCAGGTTGCTGCCCAGGCCCAGCCAGAACACCGGCTCGTCCGCCGGCAGCTGTGCCAGGTAGGCGGCCAGGTCGTCGATGTCCGCCGGGCGGTAGTAACGCTCCGCCGGGCCGCCGATGCGCCAGGTGGTGTGGCGCGACAGCGGCTCGTCGACACGCAGCTCGCCGCGCAGGCCGGTGATCTGCGGGGCGGCGTTCATGGGCGTGGCTCCTGAAGATCCAACGCAAAGGCGCGAAGACGCAAAGGGCGCAAAGAAAGACCAGCATGGGTCGGTATCCCACACTCGCCTGTAGGAGCGCCTTCAGGCGCGACCCATTGGCCAGCCGCGCCATCGCGCCTGAAGGCGCTCCTACAGGGCGTGATACGTCTGATCCATACAAAAAACCTTTGCGCCCGTTGCGTCTTCGCGCCTTTGCGTTGAAGGCTTTTCCGGTATTCGCACCAAGCCATCACTCGCCCTCCCCCAGTTGCCCGGGCAGCTTCGCCGCCGCCGCGCCGATGGAGCCGGCGCCGAGGGTGAGCAGCACGTCGCCGTCGCGCAGCAGGCCGCGCAGGATCCCGGGCAGTTCCTCGAGGTCCTCGACGAACACCGGATCGACCCGTCCGCGCAGGCGGATGGCGCGCGCCAGGGCGCGGCCGTCGTCGCCACCCTGGGGCTGTTCGCCGGCGGCATAGACCTCCAGCAACACCAGGGCGTCGGCCTCGGAGAGCACCTGGGCGAAGTCCTCGAACAGGTCGCGGGTGCGCGAGTAGCGGTGCGGCTGGAAGGCCAGCACCAGGCGGCGATCGGGCCAGGCGCGGCGCGCCGCGTGCAGGGTGGCGGCCACCTCGCGGGGATGGTGGCCGTAGTCGTCCACCAGCAGCACGCGGCCGGCGGGGGTGTCGATCTCGCTGTGGATCTGGAAGCGGCGGCCGATGCCCTGGAATTCGCGCAGGCCCTTCTGAATCGCCGCATCGGAAACGCCCAGCTCACTGGCCACGGCGATCGCCGCCAGGGCGTTGAGGGCGTTGTGCGCGCCGGGCATGTTGAGAGTGACGTCCAGCTCGCCCTCGTGGCCACGGCGCACCACACGGAAGTGGGTGTGGGGGCCGTCCTGACGCAGGTCGAGGCCACGCACGTCGGCGTCGGAGGCCGCGAAACCGTAGGTCAGCACCGGCTTGGAAAAGGCCGGCAGCAGCTCGCGCAGCACCGGGTCGTCGGCGCACAGCACCGCCAGGCCGTAGAAGGGCAGGTGATGCAGGAATTCCACGAAGGCCTGCTTGAGACGCTCGAAGTCGCCGCCGTAGGTGGCCATGTGATCGGCGTCGATGTTGGTGACCACCGCCATCATCGGCGCCAGGTAGAGGAAGGAGGCGTCGCTCTCGTCGGCCTCGGCCACCAGGTAGCGTCCCTCGCCGAGACGCGCGTGGGCGCCGGCGCTGTTGAGCAGGCCACCGATGACGAAGGTGGGGTCCAGGCCACCCTCGGCCAGCAGGCTGGCGGTGAGGCTGGTGGTGGTGGTCTTGCCGTGGGTGCCGGCCACCGCGATGCCGAAGCGGAAGCGCATCAGCTCGGCCAGCATCTCGGCGCGCGGCACCACCGGGATGCGCGCGGCGCGCGCCGCCACCACCTCGGGGTTGTCGGCGGACACGGCGGTGGAGGTCACCACCACGTCGCAGTCACGCACGTTCCCGGCGGCGTGGCCGAGGTGCACCGTCGCCCCGCCGGCCACCAGGCGGCGGGTGACGGGATTCTCGCGCAGGTCGGAGCCGGAGATCGCATAGCCCAGATTGAGCAGCACCTCGGCGATGCCGCCCATGCCAGCACCGCCGATGCCGACGAAATGGATGCGGCGGATGCGGTTCCAGGCGCCCTCCGCGCCGCTCAGACCGCCCGGGTTCATGAGACGCTCAGCCACGGGCCACCTCCAGGCACTGCTCCGCCACCCGCGCCGTGGCCCCGGGCAGGGCCAGGCGGCGCGCCTCTGCGCCCATCTCGCGCAGGCGCCCGGCATCCAGTTCCTGCAGCAGTTGCACCAGCCGCCGCGCGCTCAGCTCCTGTTGCGGCACCAGCAGCGCCGCGCCGCCGTCGGCGAGATAGCGGGCATTGGCGCTCTGGTGATCGTCCACGGCGTGGGGATAGGGCACGAGGATGGACGCGGTGCCGGCGGCGGCCAGCTCGGCCACGGTCATGGCCCCGGCGCGGCACAACACCAGGTCGGCCCAGCGATAGGCCTCGGCCATGTCGTCGATGAAGGCGTCGACGCGGGCCTCGATGCCGGCCTCGCGATAGGCGGCACGGGCCTGCTCGATATTGCGACGCCCCGTCTGGTGCCACACCTCGACCCGTGCGCCGGTGCTGAGCACCAGCCCGGAGGCGTCGCTGTCGCCGCGCGCCAGCAGGGCCAGGGCTTCGGGCACCACCTGGTTGAGGCGCACCGCGCCCAGGCTGCCGCCCACCACCAGCAGGCGCAACACGCCCTCGTGGGGCTCGGCGGCATCGAAATCGGTCGCCAGAAAATCCCCCCGCAGCGGGTTGCCGGTATGCAGCGCGCCGCGCAGGGTGCCGGGGAAGGCCTCCATCACCCGACTCGCCAGCGGCGTCAGCAGGCGATTGGTGAGTCCGGCGCGGGCATTCTGTTCATGGATCAGCAGCGGCCGGCGCGTCAGCCAGGCCGCCAGGCCGCCGGGGCCGGTGACGAAACCGCCCATGCCCAGCACCGCCGCCGGGCGCCGCCGACGCATCACCGCCAGGCTCTCGCGCAGGGCGCGCAACAGCCGGAAGGGAGCGACCAGCAGGCTGACCACGCCCTTGCCGCGCAGGCCGCCAATATCGACGAAGTCGATGGGATAGCCCGCCTGCGGCACCACCTCGGCCTCCAGGCCATGGCGGGTGCCCAGCCAGCTCACTTCGACGCCACGGCCGCGCAGCTCGTCGGCCACCGCCAGTGCCGGGAACACGTGGCCGCCGGTGCCACCGGCCATCAGCAGGATGCGGACGGGCGCGCTCATGCCTGCACCCTCCGCGCGGCCTTCAGGGTCGGCGGCCGTTTCGCCGCCGGGCGTCCGGCCGCGCGCCGCGCCAAGGGCTGCCTTTGCAACGGATGTTCGTGGGACACGCGCAACAGCAGCGCACAGGCCATGCAGGTGACGACGATGGACGAGCCGCCATAGCTCATCAAGGGCAGGGTCAGGCCCTTGGTGGGCAGTACGCCCATGTTCACGCCCAGGTTGATGAAGGCCTGCATGCCCAGCCACAGACCGAGGCCGTAGCTCAGGTAGGCGGCAAAATCGCTGCCCGCCTGCTGCGCCCGCCGGCCGATGAGGAAGGCACGCCACACCAGCAGGCCGAACAGGCCGACCACCGCCAGCACGCCCATCAGCCCCAGCTCCTCGGCCAGCACCGCGAACAGGAAATCGGTGTGCGCCTCGGGCAGGTAGAACAGTTTCTGCACGCTGCCGCCCAGGCCGACGCCGAACCACTCGCCGCGGCCAAAGGCAATCAACGCCTGGGTGAGCTGGAAGCCGCTGTCGAAGGGGTCGGCCCAGGGGTCGACGAAGGAGGTCAGGCGCGCCATGCGATAGGGGGCGGTCAGCACCAGCGTCGCGGCGGCGCCCAGGATGCCGGCGAACAGCACGCCGAACTGCCACAGGCGCACACCGCCGAGGAACATCATGCCCAGCACCGTGGCGGTGATCACCGCGGTGGCGCCGAAATCCGGCTCCGCCAGCAGCAGGGCGCCGATCAACGCCACCAGCAGCATGGGCTTGAGGAAGCCCTTCACCGAGCGGCGCACCTCCTCGCCCCGGCGCACCAGGTAACCGGCCAGGTAGACGACGATGAACAGCTTCACCAGCTCCGAGGGTTGCAGGTTGAACAGGCCCAGGTTCAGCCAGCGGGTGCTGCCGTTGATCTCACGCCCCAGCCCCAGCACCGCCACCAGCAACACCAGGCCGAGCAACAGCAGCGCCGGACCCAGCCGCTCCCAGTACACCAGGCGGGCGCGCAGCACCAGCATCCCGGCAAACAGGCCGGCGGCAACGAACAGGGCCTGCCGCCAGAAGTAGTAAAAAGGCTGGCCGGTCTGCCGCTCGGCGATGGCGATGGAGGCCGAGGCGACCATCACCAGGCCCAGCGCCAGCAGCGCCAGCACCGCGCCCAGCAGCCAGGGGTCGAGCGTAAAGCGGCCATGACGGGCGTCGCCGAGGGGGCGCAGGACGGGAATCACGGACACGCTCATGAGGCCGCCTCCAGTGCCCGCACGGCGGTGATGAAGGCGTCGCCGCGGGCGGCGAAACCGTCGAACATGTCGAAGCTGGCGCAGGCCGGCGACAGCAGCACCGCGTCGCCCGGCCGCGCCAGGGCGCGCGCCTGGGCCACCGCCTCGCCCATGCCGCCGGCGCGCCGCACCGGCAGCACGCCGTCCAGCGACAGCTCGATGATGTCCGCCGCCTCGCCCAACAGCACCACCGCGCGGCCCTTGCGCGCCAGCGCGGCGCGCAGCGGCGCGAAGTCCGCCCCCTTGCCCTGCCCGCCCAGGATCACCACCAACGGGCCGTCCAGGCCGTCGATGGCGGCCAGGGTGGCGCCGATGTTGGTGGCCTTGGAATCGTTGTACCAGCGCACGCCGTCGATCTCCGCCACCCACTGGGTGCGATGCCAGAGGCCGGTGAAGCGGCGCAGGGTGCCGAGCATGGCCTCCATGGGCAGGCCCACGGCCTCGCCCAGGGCCAGGGCGGCGAGGGCGTTGGCCTGGTTGTGGCGCCCGGCCAGGCGCAGTTCGCGCACCGGCATCAGCGGCGTCTTGCCATGCGCCAGCCAGTCCCCGCCCTCGCCGTCGAGGATGCCGAAATCGCTGTCCAGCGGGCGGCCGAGACTGAAACCCACGGTGGGACGGCCCGGCTCCTGCATCGCCACCACCTGGGGATCGTCGCAGTTGACCACCATCACGCCCCGCCCCTGATAGACACGCCGCTTGCTGGCGGCATAGGCCGACACGCTGGGATAGCGGTCCATGTGGTCGGGGCTGACGTTGAGCACCACGGCCACGGCGCTGTCCAGCGACGCGGTGGTCTCCAGCTGGAAGCTGGACAGCTCCAGCACGTACAGGTCGGGTTCACTGTCACCCAGCAGCGCCAGCGCCGGGCGGCCGATGTTGCCGCCCACGCGCACCGCGCGGCCGGCATCGGCGGCCATCTCGCCGAGCAGGGCGGTGACGGTGGACTTGCCGTTGGAGCCGGTGATGGCCACCACCGGGGCGTGAGCGTGGCGGGCAAACAGCTCGATGTCGCCGATGATCTCGGCGCCGCGCGCGCGCGCGGCCGCGATCAGCGGCTCGCTGACGGGCACCCCGGGGCTGACGATGAGGGTGCGGGCGCGCGCGAACCAGTCGGCGTCGAAACCACCCAGGGCGGCGGGCACGTCGGCGAACTCCGTGGCCAGGGCCTCGCCGCCCGGCGGCGCGGCACGGCTGTCGGTCACCGCCACCGGCACCCCGCGCGCACGCAGGAAGCGCAACACCGACAGGCCGGTGACGCCCAGGCCCACCACCAGCGTCTGCGGTAGGTCTTGCCTCTCTTGGTTCACTTGCGCCGTCATTGCGTCACCGGATCTTCAGCGTCGCCAGGCCCACCAGCACCAGGATCACGGTGATGATCCAGAAGCGCACGATGACGCGGGGCTCGGGCCAGCCCTTGAGTTCGAAATGATGGTGCAGCGGCGCCATGCGGAAGATGCGCTTGCCGGTGAGTTTGTAGGAGGCCACCTGGATGATCACCGACAGGGTCTCCATGACGAACACCCCGCCCATGATCAGCAGCACCAGTTCCTGGTGCACCACCACGGCGACGATGCCCAGCGCCGCGCCCAGTGCCAGGGCGCCGATGTCGCCCATGAACACCATCGCCGGGTAGGCGTTGAACCACAGGAAGCCCAGCCCCGCGCCCACCAGGGCGCCGCAGAACACCACCGTCTCGCCCACGCCGGGCACGAAGGGAATGGCGAGGTAGGCGGCGAACTTGGCGTGGCCGGTGACGTAGGCGAAGATGCCCAGGGCGCCGGCCACCATCACCGTGGGCAGCACCGCCAGGCCGTCGAGGCCGTCGGTGAGGTTGACCGCGTTGCTGGAGCCGACGATGACGAAATAGGCCAGCACCACGAAACCCCAGCCCAGCGGGATCGCCACGTCCTTGAAGAAAGGCACGATGAGCTGGGTCTCCGCCGGCAGCTCGGCGGTGGCGTACAGGAAGCCCGCCGCGGCCAGCGCCACGACCGACTGCCAGAGGTACTTCCAGCGCGCGATGAGTCCGCGCGAGTCCTTCTTCACCAGCTTCTTGTAGTCGTCCACCCAGCCGATCACGCCGAAGGCCAGGGTGGTGAGCAGCACCACCCACATGTACTTGTTGCCCAGGTCCGACCACAGCAGGGTGCTCACCGCCACCGCCACCAGGATCAGCGCGCCGCCCATGGTGGGGGTGCCGGCCTTGATCAGGTGGCTCTCCGGGCCGTCGTCGCGCACCACCTGGCCTACCTGGTAGTGGCTCAGCTTGCGGATCATCGCCGGGCCGATGAGGAAGGAGATCAGCAGCGCGGTGAGGGCGCCGAGGATGGCGCGCAGGGTCAGGTACTGGAACACGCCGAAGCCGCTGTGGAACTGGGTCAGCCAGTCGGTGAGATAGAGCAGCATCAGGCCGTCTCCTCCGTCAGCGCATCCACCACCGCGTCCATGTGCGCGGCGCGCGAGCCCTTCACCAGCAGGGTGACGCCGCGCCGCAGGTCCGCCTGCAGTTGCTCCAGCAGGTCGTCGCGGGCGCCGAAGTGCAGGCCCACGCCGCTGCCGTGCTCGACGAAGGCCGCCACCGCCTGCCGCGACAGCTCGCCGACGGCATACAGACGCGTCACCCCGGCGCGCGCGGCGCGCTCTCCGGCCTGGGCATGCAGGGCCTCGGCGTCACCGCCCAGTTCGGCCATGTCGCCCAGCGCCAGCCAGTGTTCGCCGGGCGCCGCCACCAGCACCTCGAGGGCCGCGGCCAGGGAGGCGGGATTGGCGTTGTAGGTGTCGTCGAGGAGGCGCGCGCCGTTGACCCCGGCCTTCCAGCACAGCCGGCCCGGCACCGGGCGCAGGCTCTCCAGCCCGGCGCGGATCTCGTCCAGCGCGCTGCCCGCGGCCAGCGCGGCGGCGGTGGCGGCCAGCGCATTCATGGCGTTGTGACGGCCCGGCAGGGGCAGCGCCACGGAGACCTCGCCCTCGGGGGTGGTGATCTCCAGGGTGTTGCGCAGCACCTCCTGCGGCCACCACTGGCCGCGCACGTCGGCGGCGCTGTCGAGGGCGAAGGTGATCACGCGGTGGCCGCCGGCGAGGGCGCGCCAGAGCTCGGCGTGGGCATCGTCGGCATTGAGCACGGCGGTGCCGCCCTCGCCCAGGTGTTCGAAGATCTCGCCCTTGCTGCGCGCCACCATGTCCAGCGAGCCAAAGCCCTCCAGGTGGGCGCCGGCGGCGTTGGTGAGCACCGACACGCTGGGCGCGGCGATGCGGGTCAGGTAGGCGATGTCGCCGGGCTTGCTGGCGCCGGCCTCGATCACCGCCGCCTGGTGGCGGTCGTCCAGGCGCAGCAGGGTCAGTGGCAGGCCGATCTCGTTGTTGAAATTGCCAGGGGTGGCGAGCACCTCATGCCGCTGCGAGAGGATCGCGGTGAGCATCTCCTTCACCGTGGTCTTGCCATTGCTGCCGGTGATCTCGATCAGCGGGATGTCGAAGCGGGCGCGCCACTGGGCGGCCAGCTGGCCCAGCGCGGCGAGGGTGTCGGCGACCACGATCTGCGGCAGCTCGGTCTTCACCTCGCGCGCCACCAGCGCCGCCACCGCACCGCGCGCGGCGGCCGCGGCGATGTAGTCGTGGGCGTCGTAGTTCGGCCCGCGCAAGGCCACGAACAGCTGGCCCGGTTGCAGGCTGCGGGTGTCGGTGCCGACGCCGTCGAAGGCGCCGTCCGCGCCCAGCAGACGGCCGCCGAGGGCCTCGGCGACCTCGCGCAGGTGGAGGTGGCAGCCGCTCATCGCGCGCCCTCCGTGGTCTGGCGGGCGCGCAGGGCCTCGCGCACCTGGTCGGTGTCGCTGAAGGGCAGGCGCTGCCCGCCCACCAGCTGGCAGTCCTCGTGGCCCTTGCCGGCGATCAGCACCACGTCGCCCTCGGCGGCCGTGACCACGGCATGGCGGATGGCGGACGCGCGGTCGTTGATCACGGTCACGGCGTCGGCGTTGTCGAAGCCGCTGAAGATGTCGGCGACGATCACCTCGGGGTCTTCACTGCGCGGGTTGTCGTCGGTGACGATGATGCGGTCGGCGGCCCGCTCGGCGGCACGCGCCATCAGCGGGCGCTTGCCCACGTCGCGATCGCCGCCGCAACCGAACACGCAGCTCAGGCGGCCGGCGCCGTGGGCGCGCAGGGCGTCGAGCACCTGGGTCAGGGCATCCGGGGTGTGGGCGTAGTCCACCACCACCAGCGGTTCGCCGGGGCCGCCGCCGAGGCGCTGCATGCGGCCCGGTACCGGCTGCGCCCGCGACAGCCGCGCCAGCACCTCGTCGAAGCCCAGTCCGCAGGCCAGCAGGGCGGCGAAGGCGGCGAGCAGGTTTTCGGCGTTGAAGCGACCCAGCAGGGGCACCGCCAGTTCACCGCTGCCCCAGTCGCTGTCGATGCGCATCCGCAGGCCCTGGCTGTCGAGCCTCAGATCGCTGCCCAGCAGCGAGGGCGGCAGGCGGCTGTCGTCGAAGCCGTAACTGACCGTGCCCACGGCGCCGGGCATGCCGGCCAGCAGCGACTGGCCAAACGTGTCGTCGAGGTTGATCACCGCGTACTTCAGCCCCGGGGTCTCGAACAGGCGGCGCTTGGCGCGGCCGTAGCTGGCCATGTCGCCGTGGTAGTCGAGGTGGTCGCGGCTGAGGTTGGTGAACACCGCCACATCGAAGGCGACGCCGGCCACCCGGCCCTGCTCCAGGGCGTGGGAGGAGACCTCCATCACCGCCTGCTGGGCGCCGGCGTCGCACATCCCGGCCAGCAGGCCGTGCAGGGCGATAGCGTCCGGGGTGGTATGGGCGCCGGGCCGCAGGTCGCCGGGCAGGCCGTTGCCGACGAGGCCGTAGCCGAGGGTGCCGATGAGGCCGCAGGGGCCGTCGACGCGCAGGGCCTGGGCGATGAAGTGGCTCACCGAGGTCTTGCCGTTGGTGCCGGTGACGCCGACCACGGTCATCGCCTGCGAGGGGTTGCCGAACCAGCGTTCGGCAAGGGCGCCGAGCTTGAAGCGCAGCCCCGGCACCGAGATCACCGGCACCCCGTTGCGCTCGCCCGTGCGCGCCCACTGGGTCTCCAGCAGCACCGCCGCGGCGCCGCGTTCGATGGCCTGTTCGACGAATTGCTTGCCGTGGGCCTGGGTGCCCTCGAGGGCGAAGAACAGGTCGCCGGGCGCCACCTGGCGGCTGTCCAGGGCGAGGCCGCCGATCTGCGCCTCGGGCAGGCCGGGCAGCTTGACGATGCCGTCGAGCAGCTGTCGCAGGGAGCGGGCCATCAGTGCGCACCTCCGGCCGGGGCGCCGTGCAGCAGCGCCAGGCGCTGGCCGGGCATGGTTTGCAGGTCGTCGGGGGGGATGTCGAGCAGGCGCAGGGCGCCGGCCATCACCTTGCCGAACACCGGCGCGGCCACCGCGCCGCCGTAGTATTGTTCGCCGCGCGGCTCGTCGATCATCACCACCATGACCAGGCGCGGGTCGCTGGCGGGGGCGATGCCGGCGAACACGGCGATGTAGCTGTCCTCGACGTAGCCGCCGGCGCCGGATTTCTTCACCGTGCCGGTCTTGCCGGCGATGCGGTAGCCGGGTACGGCGGCGCGGGTGCCGGTGCCGCCCTGGGCCACCACCCGCTCCATCATGCGGCGCACGGCGCGCAGGCTGGACTCGCTCAGCACCGGCTGGTAGAGGCTGGCCAGTTCGGCGGCCTGCTCCGCGCTGCGGCGCGTGAAGCTGACCGGCAGCGGGCGGCCGTCGCTGGCCAGGGCGGCGTAGGCGCGCGCCAATTGCAGGGTGGTGACGGACATGCCGTAGCCGTAGGAGACGGTGGCGCGCTGGATGTCGCGCCAGCCGCCGAAGTCGGTGAGCAGGCCGCCGGACTCGCCGGGGAAGCCGCTGCCGGTGGACTCGCCCAGGCCGACGCTGGCGTAGGCCTGCCACAGCTGTTCCGGCGCCAGCGCCAGGGCCAGCTTGCTGGCGCCGACGTTGCTGGACTTCTGGATCACCGTGGAGACGTCGATGAGGCCGTAGTTGCGGAAGTCACGGATGGTCTTGCGGCCCACGCGCAGGGTGCCGGGGCGGGTGTCCACCGGGGTATGCGCGTTGAAGCGGCCGCTCTCCAGGGCCGCGGCAACGGTGAAGGGCTTGATGGTGGAGCCGGGCTCGAAGACGTCGGTGACGGCGCGGTTGCGCAGGTGCGAGCGCTTCAGGCGGCCGCGGTTGTTGGGGTTGTAGGCGGGCTGGTTGACCATCGCCAGCACCTCGCCGGTGTGCACATCGAGGATCACCGCGGAGCCGGCGTCGGCGCGGTTGCGGCGCACGGCGGCCTTCAGCTCGCGGTAGGCCAGGTATTGCAGGCGGCGGTCGATGCTCAGGGCAATGTCCTCGCCGGGCTGCGGTTCGCGCACCCGCTCGACGCTCTCGACGATGCGCCCGAGGCGGTCCTTGATCACCCGCTTGGCGCCGGGCACGCCGCGCAGGCGCTGGTCGAGGGCCAGCTCCATGCCCTCCTGGCCGGCGTCGTCGACATCGGTGAACCCCACCACGTGGGCGGTGACTTCGCCGGCGGGGTAGAAACGGCGGTACTCGGGGGCCAGGGCCACGCCGGGGATCTCCAGCGCGGTGACGCGCCGCGCCATGTCCGGGTTGACGCGACGCTTGAGGTAGACGAATTCCTTGTGCTGGCGCGCCACCAGCAGGCGCTCCAGCTCGGCGCGCTTGATGCCCAGGGCGCGGGCCAGCCGGGTCCAGCTGTCGCGTTCGAGGATCAGCACCTGCGGATTGGCCCACACCGAATCCACCGGGGTGCTGATGGCCAGCGGTTCGCCGAAGCGGTCGGTGATCATGCCGCGGTGGGCAGGCTCCTCGACCACGCGCAGGAAGCGCGCGTCGCCCTGGCCCTGCAGGAAGTCCTTGTCCAGCACCTGCAGATCCACCGCGCGCGCCGCCAGGCCGCCGGCGGCAAGCGCCAGCACGCCAAGCACCAGCAGACGCCGGCCACGATAGGATGATTTTTTGCCCTGTTCACTCATTTACGGATGATCACCACCGATTCCGCGTCCGGCATCTGCATGCCCAGACGCCTGCGCGCCACGCGCTCCACCCGGCTGTGTGTCGCCCAGGTGCCCTGTTCCAGCTGTAACTGTCCCCATTCCACATTCATCCGGTCGCGCTGTTTTTCCAGCGCCTGCAACTGCACGAACTGCTTGCGTCCCTCGTGCTTGGCATAGATCACGCCGATGGCCGAGGCCAGCACCGCCAGCACCAGCGCCATCAGCAACACGCCGCTTCTCATTCACGCATGCCCTCCACTGGCCAGCCGCTCGGCGACGCGCAGCACGGCGCTGCGGGCGCGCGGGTTTTCCGCCACTTCCCGCTCGCCGGCGCGGATCGCCTTGCCGATCACCCGCAGGCGCGGATTCAGCGCCGACTGCGGCACCGGCAGGTCGGGCGGAAACAGGTCGCCCCTGGCCTCGTCGCGCATGAAGCGCTTGACGATGCGGTCCTCCAGCGAATGAAAGCTGATCACCGCCAGCCGCCCACCGGGGGCCAGCGCCGCCAGCGCCTGCGGTAGACACTCGCGCAGGTCCTCCAGTTCGGCGTTGATGAAGATGCGAATGCCCTGAAAACTCTTGGTGGCCGGATCGCGGCCCGGCTCCCAGCTGGGGTGCGCGGCGCGGATGATCTCCGCCAGCTGCGCGGTGCGCGTGATCGGCGCCTCCTTGCGCGCGCCGACGATGGCGCGGGCGATGCGCCGCGAGTGGCGCTCCTCGCCGTACTGGTACAGCACGTCGGCGATCTCGCGCTCGGAGGCCCCGGCCAGCCACTGCGCGGCGCTGCGCCCCTGCTGCGGATCCATGCGCATGTCGAGATCGCCGTCGTTGCGAAAGCTGAAGCCGCGCGAGGCGTCATCCAGCTGCGGCGAGGAGACACCGAGATCCAGCAGAATGCCGTTCACCTTGCCCTGCCAGCCACGCTGTTTCACATGCTGCCCCAATTGCGCGAAGGAACCGCGCTCGATGGCGAAACGCGCATCCGCGCCGAACCGGCGCTCGGCCTCGGCCACCGCCTGCGGGTCCTTGTCCAGCCCCAGCAACCGCCCCTGCGGCCCCAGCTGCTCCAGCACCGCGCCGGCATGCCCCCCACGGCCGAAGGTGCCGTCGATATAGATGCCATCAGCGCGGATCGCCAGTGCTGCCAACACCTCGTCGAACAGCACCGGCTTGTGTGTGTACGTCTGCGTCAAAGCGACAGCGACTCGAGTTCGGGCGGCAGGTCGTCCAGATCGTCCTCTTCCGCCAGCCATTCATCGCGGCGTTGGGTCCAGAGTTCCTCGTTCCAGATTTCGAATTTGTTGCCCTGCCCGGTCAGCACGGCGCGCTTTTCCAGCCCCGCGAACTCGCGCAGCGAGGGCGGCAGCAGCATGCGCCCGGCGGAGTCCAGCTCCACCTCGGCGGCATGGCCGATGTACAGGCGCTGCAGGCGGCGCGCCGCCTTGTTGAAGCTGGGCAGCTTCTGCAGCTTGCGCTCGACGATCTCCCATTCGGGCAGCGGGTACAGCAGCAGGCAATGGTCACGATCCACGGTCACCACCAGCTGCCCGTCACAGGCATCCGCCAGACGCTGACGGTAACGCGCAGGCATGGCCATGCGCCCCTTGGCGTCCAGATTCAGTGTGTTGACTCCGCGAAACAATCGATCGCTCCCAGTGTTGACCCGGGGCAGGCAGGCATGCGACATAAAAATCCACAATTACCCACTTCACCCCACTTCGCCACACTATAGGAACCACCCCCACCCACTGTCAAGAAATTAACGCCCTAAAATCCGGGAAATCTTTCTTTTCACACAATGACTTAGCGTCATGACACAATTCCCGGCCGGCACAAAAACGAACTACCTGACGGCAATCAAATCGTTGCTGTGTGAAGTTAAAGTAAAGGATTAGGTTTGGCGGTCAATCGAGGGGAAAACGGGAGATCAAGCAGATCAAGGGAGGCACTCACAACGAGAAATCGAGCGGGCCATGCCCGCGATTGGCAATGGAACCAGAAAGCCGCTTCCCACAGACTGTTTCGGATTGGGCAGTATTAAAGGTGACTATTCAGCTCACCACAGAGACACGGCGTTCACGGAGAAATGAAATGCCAGGTCGTCGGGGCAGGCCACATCGCCACCCGGGGCATTGCCTCCCACTGATGCATTCTCTTTGTGTTCTCTGTACCTCTGTGGTGAATAGATACAGGGAAAGAAACCATGAGAAAAAAAGGAAGCCGGCCTGTAAGCCGGGTTCTGTCGAGAACAGTCATTCATCTAGGCGCCGCGTCACCGCGACGCTCGAGCGACCTACCCGGGAGCAGCGCGGGCCACGCCGATGCTCCCCTATTTGGTCTTGCTCCGGGTGGGGTTTACCCTGCCACCGCTGTTACCAGCGGCGCGGTGCGCTCTTACCGCACCTTTTCACCCTTGCCTGTGCGCCGGCGCGAACACCGGGCCATCGGCGGTATGTTTTCTGTGGCACTTTCCGTAGGCTCACGCCCCCCAGGCGTTACCTGGCACCCTGCCCTTTGGAGCCCGGACTTTCCTCCACACACCCTGACAAGCAAGGTGTACAGCGACTGTCCGGCCGACTTCCGCCTCTAGTAGACGCCATTCCGCCCCAAAAGTGCAACCTGAATCTGCGGATTCAGATGCAAGCCCATCACGGCCTGCCGGCGTTCCACGCCCTCAATCCTCCCCCTCACCCAACGCCAGGCCCAGCCGGTACAGCTGTTTCTTCTTCAGGCCGGTGATCCTGGCGGCCAATACGCTGGCCTGGCTGAGCGGCAGCTCTTCCAGCAGCACGCCGAGGATGCGCCGTGCCTCGCTGTCATCGTCGCCGCCTTCGTCGCCCGGCGCGCCGGCCAGCAGCAGGACGATCTCGCCCTTTTGCTGATCGGCATCGTTGCGCACCCACGCGGCCAGTTCACCGAGAGGGGCATCCTTGACCGTTTCATAAGTCTTGGTGAGTTCGCGCGCCAGCACGGCCCGCCGTTCTTCGCCGATCACGGCGGCCATGTCCTCCAGCGTCGCCCGCACGCGGTGCGGCGCCTCGTAGAAGATCAGCGTGCGCGTCTCCGCCGCCAGGGCCTGCAGGCGCTTGCGGCGCGGGCCGCGCCTGGCGGGCAGGAAGCCTTCGAAGACGAAACGGTCCGTGGGCAGGCCGGACACGGACAAGCCGGCCATCACCGCGCTGGCGCCGGGCACCGGCACCGCGCGGATGCCCTGTCCGCGCGCCAGGCGCACCAGGTGAAAGCCGGGATCGCTGACCAGCGGCGTGCCGGCATCGGAGATCAGGGCGAGACTTTCGCCGGCGGCGAGGCGCTCCACCAGTCGTGGCGCCTGTGTGCGTTCATTGTGTTCATGCAGGGCGATGGTCGGCGTGCCGATGCCGAAGTGCGTCAGCAGCCGGCCGCTGTGGCGTGTGTCCTCGGCGGCGATCAGGTCCACCCCCTGCAGGATTTCCACCGCGCGCGGCGTCATGTCGCCCAGATTGCCGATGGGTGTCGCCACCACGTACAGCGTGCCTGCCTCGACTGTTTGCATCTGCTGCCTTTCCTCCTGCCTGTGCCCGACCGCCGGGTGAGAAATATGGGCCGAGCCCGTATACTTGCCAACCGATGACGAATCTTACACAAGCCCACCGCGCCTGGCGCAGAAACCTGCCGCACCGCATGCCGCTGCTGCTAATCGCCCTGCTCACGGCCCTGCTGGGCGGCTGCGCGGGCGGCCCGCCTTCCGCGCCGCAGGCCACGCCGCCCGCCGACGAGGCGCGGCTGACCGGGCCGCTGGAAAAGATGGTGCGGCAGGGGCGCTTCCTCGACGCGGCGCTGGCCTATTCGCGGCTGGCCAATGGCGCCGAATCCCCGCAACGCGAATTGTATTCCCTGCGCGCCGCGGAGCTGCTCAAGGAGGGCAACTACATCCCGCAGTCCTTCCAGTTGCTGAGCGAGATCCAGGGTGCCGATCTGGGGCCTGAATTCCATATCCGCCGCGTGCTGCTGACCGCGGACATCGCCCTTGCCCGCCAGCGCCCCGACGCGGCCCTCACGGTGCTGGACGACATCGCCTCGCAACTGGCCGAGGACGAACGGGACTTCCGCCGCCGCTACCACCAGCTGCGCGCGCGGGCCTTCGCGCAGCTCGATGAGCCGCTGCAGGGCGCCCGCGAACACGTGCTGCTGGAGCCCCTGCTCGATGACCCGGCGGCGGTGCAGGCCAATCAGTTCGCGATTCTCGACGCGTTGCAGCGGCTGACCCCGCAGGCGCTGGAGGACCAGACCCCGGACGAATTCGGCGGCTGGCTGGCGCTGGCCGCCATCGGCAAGGGCATGGACGACAGCCTGCCCGCCGAGGAACTCATCGCCCGCTGGCGCGCGCAATACCCCTGGCACCCGGCCAGCGAAGCGACCATCGAGCGCCTGCTGGCGGCCCGCCCGCAGGCCCTGCGCGCGCCCCGGCAGATCGCCCTGATCCTGCCGCTGGGGCCGCGGGACCGCTACGCCAGGGCCGCCGAGGCGGTGCGCAACGGTTTCTTCGCCGCCTATTACGCGCAGGCGCAGGCGGCGGCCCCCGTCGACGCCGGCGTCGAGACGCCATTGGCGGAACAAGGGAACGCGCCGCCGCAGCTGCGCATCTACGACGAGGGCCGCAGCGCCGAGGCCTTCGACGCCGTCTACCAGCAGGCCGTGGCCGATGGCGCCGATCTCGTCATCGGCCCGCTGGGCAAGGGCGCGGTGAGCCGGTTGACCGCCCGGGAATCGCTGCCGGTGCCGGTGCTGGCGCTGAATTATGGCGAGATGAACGGCGACCCGCCGCGCAACCTGTTCCAGCTTGGCCTGTCGCCGGAGCAGGAGGCGCGCGAGGTGGCGGCACGCGCCTGGCGGGACGGCCACAGCCGCGCCGCCGTGATCACGCCCTCCACGCCCTGGGGCGACCGCGTCGCCAGGGCCTTCAACGAGCGCTGGCTGGAGCTGGGCGGGCACATCGTGGAGGTGCAGCACTACGCCCCGAAGAAGAACGACTATTCGCTGCCCATCCGCCGCCTGCTGAACGTGGACGAGAGCCAGGCGCGGCGCAAATCCGTGCGCCGCATCATCGGTGAAAAGATCGAATTCATCCCCCGCCGCCGGCAGGACATCGACTTCATCTTCATGGCCGCCTTTTCGCGCCAGGCGCGCCTGATCCGTCCCCAGCTGCGCTTCCACCACGCGCCGAAGGTACCGGTCTACACCACCTCGCACGCCTTCAGCGGCACCGTGGACCCGCAGATGGACCGCGACATGGATGGCGTGATGTTCGCCGACATGCCCTGGACCCTGGCCCCGGACGAAACCGGCCGGCGCCTCAAGGCGGACATCGCCCGCGCCTGGCCCGGCGCCGCCAAGCGCTATACCCGCCTGCACGCCCTGGGCGTGGACGCCTGGCGGGTGATCGACCAGCTCAACGCCCTGCGCCGCGACCGCGCCGGGCACTTTGCCGGCGAGACCGGCGAGCTGTCGCTGGACATGGCCAATCGCCTGCAGCGGCGGTTATTATGGGCACGCTTCCAGCGCGGGGTGCCGCAGCTGCTGGATGGCGGCGAGGAATGAACCACGCCGCAGACGAACTGGCAGGGTATCAGTTTGCAGGAGCGGACCTTGAGCCGAGATGCCAAGAGTGAAAAAACCATCGCGGCCCAGGGGGGCGCTCCTACCATGGCCCAAGGCAGGCGTTTGAGGCGAACAGCAAGGAATCAAGCCCGAGGAGATTGAAGCGGGATCATCAGGGAGGACAGCCATGGCCGCACACAACGAGGCCGGTCGACGCGCGGAGCAGGACGCCTGCGATTATCTCGAACGCCAGGGGCTACGGCTGGTCGAACGTAACTACCGTTGCGCAAGCGGGGAGATCGACCTCATCATGCGCGACCGCGACACCCTGGTGTTCGTGGAGGTGCGCTACCGGCGCAGCCGCCGCTTCGGGGGCGGCGCCGAGAGCGTGGACCGGCGCAAGCAGGGCAAGCTGTCGGCCACCGCCGCCCACTACCTGCAGACGCACCCCGGGGCGGCGCGCCGTCCCTGCCGCTTCGATGTCATCGCCCTCACCGGCGCGGACAACGGCCACCCCCACGTCGACTGGATAAGCAACGCCTTTCAAACCTGAAGCGAAAAACCATGCAAACCACCACCAACCGGCTCATCTCCCTGTTCGCCCTCCTTCTCCTGCTGGGCGGCTGCGCCTCCACCCCGCTGACCGACAGCGGCCAGCCCCGCCCCGCCCGCTCCGCGGCCACCGTGCTGGAAGACCAGCGCATCGAGTCCACCGCCCTGGACAAGCTCTACAGCAACCCGCAGCTGCAGCAGAAGATCCACATCAACATCACCAGCTACAACCGCATCGTCCTGCTCACTGGCGAGGCCCTGTCGCGGGAATTGCGCGACCAGGTGGTGGACGTCGTGCGCAACCTGCCCGGGGTGCGCCGGGTGCACAACGAGATCCGCATCAAGGATCTCACCGGCTTCAAGTCCCGCACCCGCGATGGCTGGATCACCTCCAAGATCAAGGCGCGCATGCTGGCCACCAAGGGCTTCGATTCCGACGCCGTGAAGGTCGTCACGGAGGAAGGCACGGTGTTCCTGATGGGCCTGGTGACTCCCACCGAGGGTCGCCAGGCGGCGGAGATCGCCCGCCATGTCGATGGCGTGAAACGGGTGGTCAAGCTGTTCGAATACGTCAGCTGATGCCACCGGGCCTGATCGCCGCCCTGACGGCGCTGCTGGGCGAGGACAACATCCTCGGCGAGGCCTCCGAGCGGCTGGCCTATGGCTACGACAACAGCCGCCAGCAGGCCCTGCCGGCGCTGGTGGTGTTCCCCGGGGACCACGCCCAGGTGCAGGCCGTGGTACGCCTCTGCCACGAGCACCGCACGCCCCTCGTCACGCGCGGCCGCGGCACCGGCACCACCGGCGCCACGGTGCCCCTGGGCGAGGCCATCGTGCTCTCCACCGAGCGCATGACGCGCATCCTGGAAATGAACCCCGCCGACCGGCTGATGGTGGTGCAGCCCGGCGTCACCAACCAGCAGGTGCAGCAGGCGGCGGCCGCGCACGGCTTCTTCTGGCCGCCGGACCCCACCAGCGCCGCGGTGTGCACCATCGGCGGCAACCTGGCCTACAACTCGGCCGGGCCGCGCGCGGTGAAATACGGCACGCCGCGCGAAAACACCCTCGGCCTGCGCGCCGTCACCGGCGCCGGCGAGGAGATCCGCACCGGCACCCGCACCACCAAGGGCGTGGTGGGCTATGACCTGACCCGCCTGCTGATCGGCGCCGAGGGCACCCTGGCGGTGATCACCGAGGCCACCCTCAAGCTAACCCCGCTGGCCGAAGGCCGGCGCACCCTGCGTGCCATCTATGCCGACATGCACGGCGCCGCGCAGGCGGTGTCGCGCATCATGGCGCAGCCGGTGGTGCCCTGCGCGCTGGAGTTCATCGACGGCGCGGCCATCGACATGGTGCGCCACCATTCCAGCGCCGAGCTGCCAGCGGGGGCCGGCGCCCTGCTGATGATCGAGATCGACGGCCCGCAGGCGGCGATGAACGAATCACTGGCGGCCATCGAACGCGCCGCCGCGGGCGACGGCCTGCTGGATCTGCGGGTGGCGCAGACCGAGGCCGAGGTGCGGGCCCTGTGGGCCACCCGCAAGGCCCTGTCGCCGGCGCTGCGCAATGTGGCGCCGAAGAAGATCAACGAAGACGTGGTGGTGCCGGTATCGCAGATCCCGGCCCTGATCGCCTCGCTGGCGGAACTCGGCGAGCGCCACGGCATCACCATCGTCAACTTCGGCCACGCCGGCAACGGCAACATCCACGTCAACCTGCTGGTGGACCCCGACGACGACGCACAGATGGCGCGCGCCGACGCCTGCCTGGACGCCGTCTTCGCGCGAGTGCTCGAACTGGGCGGCAGCCTCTCCGGCGAGCACGGCGTCGGACTGGTCAAGCGCGACTTCGTGGCACGCGAAATCGACCCCGTCAGCCTCGCCCTGATGCAGCAGATCCGCCGCATCTTCGACCCCCACGGCATTCTCAACCCGGGCAAGACCCTGCCGGCCTGAACCGCCCCGCCAGGCGCACTGCCCCCCCCTAAAGTTCCCCTTCTCTTAGTCCGCTAATAACTTCAGAGTACCTGCAGGTTATGGAACGAGCCCGGCTTTCGGCCGCCTGCCAGGACAACCTTCATACCCAGCTGGCGTCTTCCCAAATCCGACAGGCTCTAGGGAGGGAAAGAGACCATGACAACATTACGCTTCTCCCAAGCCTTGCCGACAGCCATCCCGAGCCGCTCCCGCCGCAGCGCAAAGAACCACTGAGGCGGAAAACAGCACATGCAGCAACGCACGAAACTGTTGATCGGCTCGCTGGCATCCAGCCTGGGCATCATCGTCCTGTTTACCAGCATCGCCTTCACCAGCGCCCTCGACTTCACCCGCCAGCAGATCCCCAACCTGCTGCGCGACCACAACCAGCACCTCATCGAGATGCTCCCCGAGCGGCCCAGCCTCGAACAGATTCTGGCCATGCTGCCCCATCATGAGACCCGCAGCGACAGCCTGTCCGTGATCGACGCCGCGGGCCGTCAACTCGTCTCAGCCAACAGCCACCCACGGCAGGCCCCCCCGGCGCAGATCGACAGTGAATCCCTGCTGACGGCCAGCAGTGGCTACACCACCATCGGCAACAACGAATACATCTGGGCCAGCACCCCCATCCCGGACACCCCCTACACCCTGGTCAACACCCATCGCCGCGCCCAGACCGGGTTGCGTGACTTCATGAAACACATCGGCGTACCGATCGGCTTTGCCGCCCTGATCAGCATCTGGCTGTCGGCCTGGGGGGCCATGGTCATTGCCTCCCTGTTTCGCAAGCTCAACGAGCAACATGCCCAGCTCGAACACCAGGCCCGGCACGACCCCCTCACCGGCCTGCCCAACCGCGATGCACTGAGCAAGACCATCGACGAAACCATCGCCCAACTGGACGGCAGCCCACAGGGCCTGGCGGTATGCATGATCGATCTGCAGCAGTTCAAGGAAATCAATGACTCACTGGGGCACCACTGCGGCGACGAACTGCTGCGTCAGGTCGCCAGCCGCCTCAATGAAACGCTGCAGGCGCCCAATCAGGCGGCTCGCTTCTATGGCAACAAGTTCGCCATCCTGCTCAGAAACGCCGGCGAAGCGACCATCGACAGCATCGCCGAAACCCTGCTCGGCACCCTGGAAAACGCCTTTGAAATCGACGGCCGCTGCCTGTACATCCGCGGCACCCTCGGCGTCGCCCTGTATCCGCAGCACGCAACCAGCGCACCGGCGCTGCTGCAAAAGGCGGAAGCCGCCATCTTCCAGGCGCGGGAAAACGCCCAATACGCCGCCATCTTCCAGGCCCTGGACAACGCGGGGGCAGCGGAACGGCTCGGCCTGATCAATGACCTGCGCAACGCCCTGCGCGACGGCCAGCTGGAACTTCACTACCAGCCAAAACGGGATCTACGCAATCAGCACATCATCGGCGCCGAGGCGCTGGCACGCTGGATACACCCCGAGCACGGCTTCATTCCCCCCGACCAGTTCATCGAGATCGCCGAGCGCACCGGCCTGATCAAGGAATTGACCCGATGGGTGCTGGAAACGGCGGTGCAACAATGCGCCCAGTGTCATGCCAATGGCCGGGCGATGAAGATCTCGGCCAACCTGTCGGCCATCAACCTGCATGACGACGAGTTGGTGCCGCTGATTGCCGCGCTGCTGGAGCAACATGACCTGCCGGCGCAGTACCTGGTGGTGGAGATTACCGAGACCGCGATGATGGCCGACCCGGCCCGCGCCAAGGCACAGCTGGGAAAACTCGACACCCTGGGCGTATGCATTTCCATCGACGACTTTGGAACCGGCTACTCTTCGTTAGGCCACCTGAGACAGCTGCCGGTGGATGAGATCAAGATCGACAAGTCCTTCGTCATGGACATGATCGCCAGCGAGGACGACGCCTCCATCGTGCGCGCCACCATTGGCCTGGCCCACGACCTGAGCCTGGAGGTGGTCGCCGAAGGCGTGGAGGATGAAACCATTCTGCAACAATTGACGGCGATGGGCTGCGACATCGCCCAGGGCTATCACATCGCCCGGCCCATGCCGGCGATGGACTTCATCGCCCTGCTGGAAAAGACCCACGACGACGCCGCAGACGGGCCAGCGACGGCCTTGCGCTATTAACCCGCATCCACCACAGGTAACGCAACAGTGGAAGGGTGTATCGACAACGGGGATCAAGGCAAAGAACGCAAAGGCGCAGAGGACGCAAAGACACCCTTTTCAAAAAAACCTGGCGCCTATTCACCCCCTGCGCCTCATGCCCTTGCCGATGGCAAGCCGAGA
>JALSHB010000212.1 GCA_026982475.1 Chromatiales bacterium | reverse complement strand
GATGCCAAGGGTGGGAAAACCATCGCGGCCCAAGGGTCCGCTCCTACCATTGTTCAGGACAACGACACCCGCTCACCAGGCCAACACCGGAACAAGCCCGGCAGATAGTGTGGAGCAAAAGCGCTGCTGCGGTAACCTACCCATAAAAAAGGCCCTGTCCGAAATCACCGGGCAGGGCCTGATTTTTCACATCGATGAAACGTTACTTCGGATTAAAGATCCTCGCCACACCACCGAAGCTGCCGACCCACAGACTGCCGTCACTCGCTTCCGCGAGGGAAAACACGTTGTTGGCAAACAGGCCATCGGCCTGGGTCATGACAATGAATCCGCTACCGTCCGGACGGAAACGCGCCAGCCCCTTGTTGGTGCCGATCCAAAGCGGGCCACCACGGTTCTTGTGCAGCATGAAGATGTGATTACCCGGCAGGCCGTCCTTGACGGTATAGGTCTTCCAGGTCTTGCCATCAAAGCGGGACAGGCCACCGCCCCAGGTGCCGGCCCACACTATCCCGTCCTCATCGACGGCCATAGAGACGATGTAGTTAGGGTTGAAGCCAACCTTTACATCGCTCAGGCCTTGCTCCTCCTTCTGGCGCGCGTGATGCTTGGAGGCCGCAGCCGGATCATTGGTGAAGGCAATATCGTCCTTCACCACTTCGTACTTCGCCCCCAACCCATCATCATGGTTCCAGTTGGTCCAGGTGCCGTCCTTGAAACGGGCCAACCCACCTTCGGTCGCCAGCCAAATCTCGCCATCCTTGCCGACGTCGATACCATAGACCCAGTCGTTGGGCAGGCCGCCATTGGTGTTGGCAACGGTGAAGGTCTCCCAACTGGCGGCATCGTCCAGTTTGCCGTCCTTGACACGATTGGCGCCGGACCAGGTGGCGATCCACAGATCGCCGTTTCTGTCCTCGACAAGGTCGTAGACGAATTGGTCGGCCAGGCCCGCCGGAATATTGTAGTTCTTCCAGCTATCCGTTGCCGGGTCATAGACCGACAGGCCGCCGCCGTAGGTGCCGACCATGATCTTGCCGCGAATCTTGCTGACATGGAAAACACCGTTGGACACGAGGCTGCCGTTCTTGACATCGAAGAGCTTGTAGTCATCACTGTGAATGTCATAGCGAATCACCCCGCCGGAAGTGCCTACCCAGACTTCGTCACCATCGGACAGCATGCCCTTGACGTTGCGGTTGCCGACGCGGAAATGGGCGAAGTCGGCCGTCTTCGCCGTCGGCGCATCACTGGGAAGCAGGTCGCTCACCGGGGGCACACCACCCGGGTGGCCGGGAGCAGCGGATGGCGCCGCTGGCGCGGAGACGGCTGCCTGCTCGGGCGCCTCGGCCTTCTTTGCGCCCATGTTATAGGCGACAATAACGATCCCGCCAACCACGATGGCGCCAATCGCCAGATGTTTTGAACTGATATTCACGAGTCTCTCCAAGTCCTTGAATCAAGCCTGCCGGCACAGTCAGCCCGGCCCGGCATTTTTATTATCTGTCGGCCGGGCGGCGCGGCTGCTGTTTGGCCAGCAGGCTCACGCCCGATCGGGTCCCCACCCAGACCTCTCCATTGCCGGTCGGGGTGATGGCATATACATGATCATCCAGCAGGCCGTCCTGCTTGGTAAACAACCGCCAGTCCTTGCCATCATAGGCGGACAAGCCGCCGCTGGTGCCAAACCACATGGTTCCGTCGGCACTGCGCGCAATGCTGTAGACGATGTTGCCGCCCAACCCATCCTGGGTGGTAAAGTTTTGCCATTTTTCACCATCGTAGCGGGCCACGCCACCGCCCCAGGTCCCTGCCCAGACCCTGTCATCAGGATCGACCAGCAGGGTAAAGATATAGTTGGGGTTGTAGGTCGCCTGTCCTTCCGCCATGACGCTGAGGTCGTGACGCGAGCGGGTACCCAGGCCGGTGTTGGTGCTGACGGGCAGGTTGTTTTCATTGCGGGCGCCGAGGCCGTCATCATGGGTCCAGGTATACCATTGCTTGCCATCGAACATGTTGACACCGCCCTCGGTACCGATCCAGACATTGTCCTTGGAATCGACGCCCAGGCCATACACCCATTCGTTTACCAGCTGAGTGAGGTAGGTAGTAAACTTCTCTGTCTTGGGATCGAAGTGACTCAGGCCGGCCCAGGTACCGATCCAGATATCGCCCTCGTGGCCCTCGGCAAAGGAGTAGATCCAGTAATCCGCCAGGCCGTGCATGGGGAAGAAGGTCTTCCATTCCTCATCCGCGGAAAGCCGTGACACGCCACCGCCATTGGTGCCGAACCAGCGATTGCCCTGGCTGTCGACGAGCATGCCGAACACGTATTCATTGGCCAGGCCTGCATCACGGGTATAGGTTCCCAACAAGGCGCGTGTGGCGACATCCACCTCCATCGCTCCCACACTGGTGCCCACCCAGACGCTGCCTTTCTTCTTGTCCAGCACCAGCGAGCGAACATAGGTGTATTCACCCACATTGAAGGTGTCGACGACGTGATAACCACTCTCCTCCGCCTGCGTTTCTGGCGCAGTGGTGGAAACCGGTGCATTGGCCCCAGGCGCCGCGGCAGGTGCTGCCGGCTGTTCGTCAGAGCAACCCGTCAGCGCAACGCCGAAAGCTACCGACAGGGCAACCCCTGCAACAAGAAGATGGGATTTTCTCAAAACAGTGTCCTGATGTAGGCAAGGGTGTCGCGGATTTCCTGGTCGGTCAATATGCCTTCATAGCCCGGCATGACCGCCATGCCACGCTTGACGAAGGCCACCAGTTCATCATCCGGTTTCATCATGCCCTCGCCACGACCAAATGCCGGCACTGCGCTCATGGTGGGGAAACCTGTCACCCCATGGCAGCCCGCGCAGCGCTCGAGGTAGATTTGGTGTCCACGCTGGGGATTTCCGGCCTGCGCCACGGCGGCAGCCAGCAGCAGCAAAGAAAATACAAAGGCACGATAAAAGACAGTTCTGTGTTCCATGTTGCATCTCCTGCCAATCATTCAATGACAACGAACGCCACGCCACATCGGCAAATCGTCCGCAGCAATCGAAGCACCTCTATATTACGGCACCACCGAGTCGATCACCAGTTCCAGGTTGCCGCTGGATTCAACGTCAACAGGGCCCATGACGACTTCAAGGTCGCCACTCTGTGAAATGGCGTTGCCACTTTGCGAAATCCGCGCCCCTACCATAACCTGGGGAAAGGAAGACAGCTTCATGGCTGGCATCATGGCCGTGGAGTCGTCCAGGGTAAAGGTCAACGGCAGATCCTTCACCTGCTTGCGCACGATAGCCAGCGGCATGCGTGGCCCGCTCGGGGCGCGCGCATAGACAAAGACCACCTGCTCGGGCGACACGCGATCCTTCAGGTCGTCAGACAATCGCACTACGCCGTGCAAACTGACACCCTCTGTCGACGACGCGCCCGCCGCCTCCGGGGCTGCTGCTGGCGCCGTCCGCACATCGCCCACGCTTGCCAGCATCGACTTGATCTCGTCGATGTTACGCTGCATCTGCACATGGTTCTCAGAGCCCTCCGGGAACAGCTGAACCAACCGCTGCCAGTATTCCAGGGTGGTATTGTAGTCTTCGGCCTGGAACGCCGCCGTACCTGCCAGCCACAGGGCCTTCTGATGAAAGGGCTGGAGGCTCAGGGCCTTCTTCGCGAGTTCGTAGGGTTTACCCGCCATCTGTCGGTTTTGCGCCATGGCGGCGGCATCGGCCCAGTCGGCGAGCAGATTCGGGTCGGAATCCTGAACCAGCGCCGAGGCGCGCTCATAGACCTTGCTGGCGGCCGCGAAATCCTTCATGAAGTAATAGGAACGCGCCAGCATCAGCCAACCCTCGGCGTCCTCTGGATTGTTCTGCAGATGTTCCTGCAGCATGGCAATCTGCTCTTCCAACGTGCCCTGGTGGCCCTCGGCCTGCACATCGGGCCTGACGCTCTCGGGATCGAGCCCTGCCGCACCAGCGCCCAGCAGGCCATAAATGCTCACCGCCAGTACCGGCACCAGCACCAGGATGACGACCGCGGCGGCGCGGCCGACGATGCGGTCGGACTGGCCGGCGCCCTTCCCGGCCTCTTCGCCACTGTCGTGCAGGAAATCGCGCTCGAGATCCTGCCGGGCGACATCATATTGATCCGCCGTCAGCACCCCTGCCGCCAGGTCCGCCTCCAGCTCCTTCATCTGATCCTTGAAAATCGTCAGGTTCAGTTCATCACGCGCCAGGGCGTCCTCGCTTTCGCGGCTCTTGATAAGGGGTGGCAACAAAAACAGCAACGTAGCGACAATCAACAGTGCCGCGACCAACCAAAAAATCATCATGACTTGTTCTTCTCTTCTTCGGACTTCAACAACTGCGCCAGGTGCTTACGCTCCTCTGGCGTCAGCGCCACCTCCTGCTCATCCGTCCGCAAGCGACGTTTTTTCAGGTTCTGCATCAGCACGACAATGCCTATAAACAGGAGCAGAAAGGGGCCCGCCCACAACAGATAGGTGGAGGTCTTGACCGGCGGGCGATAACGAACGAAGTCGCCGTAGCGCTCCACCATGTAGTCGATAATCTCCTCCTGGCTCTTGCCAGAACGCACCATGTCCCGTACCTGGTTTTTCAAGTCGACGGCCAGGTCGGCGTGAGAATCGGCAATGGTCTGGTTCTGACACACCAGGCAGCGCAGTTCGTCTGCGATCTCGTCGACCATCTCTTCCAGCACCGGGTCCTCCGCCATGGGCGTCGCCTCCTTGGCCAACAGCAGGGGCGCAGGCAACAGCAGCAGGGCGACAAACCCCACACTCACAAGTGACATCAGGCGCATGCTTTTTTCACCTCTTCGGAAACTTGGCTCTCACCGGTGGCCTTTTCCAGTTCGCGCACCAGCGGGATCACGCAGTTCTGCAGCTCCGCCGGCCCCAAGGGCCCAATCACCTTGTGACGAATCACCCCCTGCTTGTCAATGACGAAGGACTCTGGTACGCCATAGACGCCGTAGTCGATGCCCACCTTGCCATTCTTATCAATCACACTGAGCAGATAAGGATCACCATCATGCTGCAGCCAACGGAGGGCATCCGCGCGCTCATCCTTGTAGTTCAGGCCCACCACCGGAAAGAGCTTTGCGCGCGACATCTGCACCAGCAGCGGGTGCTCCTGGCGGCAGGCAACACACCACGACGCCCACACATTGAGCATCCACACCTTGCCCAGCATGTCTTTGTTGGAGAAGGTCTGCTGCGGATCGTGCAGCTGCGGCAGGGTAAAGTCAGGCGCCGGCTTGTCGATGAGCGGTGACGGCACCTCTTGCGGGTTGAGGCTCAACCCCACCCACAGAAAGCCGACAATGACGGAAAACAGTCCCAGCGGCAACAAGAAGCGCATGACTTATTTCTCCTCCGTGGCCAAGCCGGCTTCGCTTGCAGAGCCTTTCCCAGTAATGGATTTGCGCCGGCGTCGCGCAGTCAATCGATAACGGCGATCACTGATGGCCAAGAAGCCACCCAGCGCCATGATGGCGCAACCACCCCAGATCCAGCCAACGAATGGCTTGTAATAGACACGCACACTCCACGCCCCGTTGCTCACCGGCTCGCCGAGAGAGACATACAGGTCACGGAAAATACCGGAATCGATGGCGGCCTCGGTCATGGGCATGGTCTGTACCAGATAGGTGCGCTTCTCGGGGAACAGCACGGTGATCGGCTTGCCGTCCTTCGACACCAACACCTGCCCGCGGCTGGCAGTGTAGTTGGGCCCCTCGATCTGGGTCACGCCGTCAAAACGGAAGGTGTAGTGCCCCAGGGTCACGGTATCGCCGATATCCATGCGCACGTCTTTCTCGATTTCATAGGTATTCACCATCGTCACACCCATAATGAACACGCCCACACCGATGTGCGCCGCATGCATGCCCAGGTAGGCACGTGGCAAACCGACGATACGTTTCAGCAAGCCGGCATCCGTTTTTGCACGAAGTGTGGACAAGCGCTCATGTATGTTGGCCGCCGAACTGGCAAACACCCAGAAGGCCAGGGCAAAGCCCAGACTGGCCAGCGTCGACCAGTCGCCCATCACAAAGGGCAGGATGATCGCCATCACCACGCTGACCACTGCCGCCCAGCGCAGCCGTACCGCCATGTCGGGAATCGATGCCTGCTTCCAGCGCGCCACCGGCCCCACCCCCATGAGGAAGATCAGCGGAACCATCAACGGCAGAAATACGGTATCGAAATAGGGCGGGCCAACGGAGATCTTGCCCAGACCCAGCGAATCCAGCAGTAGCGGGTACAAGGTGCCCAGCAGCACCGCGCCGCAGGCCACCACCAGCAGCACATTATTGGCCAGCAGGAAGGTCTCGCGCGATACCAACTCGAAGCGTCCACCCAGGCCCACCTTCGGCGCGCGCCAGGCATAGAGCGCCAGCGAACCGCCGATGACCACGACCAGGAAACCAAGAATAAAGACGCCGCGCTCGGGATCGGTGGCAAAGGCATGCACCGAGGTCAACACGCCGGAACGCACCAGGAAGGTGCCCAACAGGCTCAGGGAGAAGGCCATGATGGCCAGCAGCACGGTCCAGTTCTTGAAGCTGCCGCGCTTCTCGGTCACCGCCAGTGAATGCACCAGCGCGGTACCCACCAGCCACGGCATGAAGGAGGCGTTCTCGACCGGATCCCAGAACCACCAGCCGCCCCAGCCCAGTTCGTAATAGGCCCACCAGCTGCCGAGGGCGATGCCGAGGGTGAGAAACACCCACGCCACGGTGGTCCACGGGCGCGACCAGCGCGCCCAGGTAGCGTCCATGTGGCCGCCCAGCAGGGCGGCGATGGCAAAGGCGAAGGCGACGGAAAAGCCCACATAGCCGATATACAGCAGCGGCGGATGGATGATCAGGCCAGGATCTTGCAGCAGCGGATTGAGATCGCGCCCATCTAGCGCTGGCGGCAACAAGCGGTCGAAGGGGTTGGAAGTAAACAGCATGAAGAGCACGAAGCCTACCGAGATCAGACCCATGACGCCGATCACGCGCGACACCATCTCCAGCGGCAGGTTGCGCGAATAACGTGACACCGCCAGCGTCCACAGACCCAGCAACAGCGCCCACAACAGCAAGGAGCCCTCATGGCCGCCCCAGACCGCTGCAATCCGGTACTGGAGAGGCAGCATGGAATTGGACACCGAGGCAACATATTTCACTGAAAAATCATTGACGATGTGGGAATAGGTCAGGCAGCCAAAAGCCACTGCAATGAAAACGAAGAAGGCCTGTGCCGCCGGCCGCGACATCGCCATCCAGGAACGAATTCCCAACTGGGCGCCGGCGATGGGAACAATCCCCTGCACCAGTGCCACGCAGAGCGCCAAAATGAGCGCGAAATGTCCAATTTCCGGAATCATGAGTCTGTTACCTCGCCTTGCTTTGGCGTTGCCTGTTTGGAATCACTGAATGCGTCTGCCCGGAGAGGCCGTTGCATCTATTGAATGACCGGTGCACCAGTCTGTTGTTGCTGTTTGAGCTTCTCGCCCTCTTCCATCATTTCGGCCACCTCTTTTGGCATATAGTTTTCATCGTGCTTGGCCAGCACCTCGGTGGCGGTAAAGACACCATCCCTCATGCGCCCTTGCGCCACCACGCCCTGCCCTTCCTCGAACAGATCCGGCAGGATGCCGGTAAATACCACCGGGATGGTGTTGGCGCTGTCGGTCACCTTGAAGTGCACGGTCAGACCGTCATCCTCGCGCTCCAGGCTGTCTTCCACCACCATGCCGCCAAGTCGGAAGGTCTTATCCTTGGGGGCATTGCCGGCCAGCACCTCCGTGGGGCTGATGTAAAGGGCCAGATTGCTGTTCAGCGCGTTCAACACCAGAGTGGCGGCCACGGCCAGGCCAGCCAGACCCACGAGAATAAATGCCATGCGCTTGTGACGTGTCTTCATACCATTTAATCCTTATGTGCTCTTTGTGTACGCGCCTCGGCCCGGGCCAGCCGCGCCAGACGCCTTTCCACCGTGCGCTTGCTACGCATCACGGCAATCACTTCGATGATCATGAACAGGGCAGTGACGCCGTAGGAAACCCAGATATAGAAGCCATGACCACCCATGGCAAAGAATTCACTCATTTCCGGCCACCTTTCTCGTCACTGACCAGTTCCATCACCCAGGTTGTCTGACGCTCTCTTTCCAAAATAATTCGCCTCACGCGCATCAAAGTGATGGCAATGGTGTACATCCAGAAGGCAAAGGTCATGATCAGCATGGTGGTGAGCATGATGCTCGCCATCTTCGGCGCCATGGTGGGGCTGACGGAAGCGCCCTGATGCAGGGTATTCCACCACGTCACGGAGAAATAGATGATGGGCAGGTTGATCACGCCGACTATGGCCAGCAGGCCCGAAGCCTTGGCGGCGCGACGCGGGTCGTCGATGGCCGACTGCAGGGAGATGAAACCGATGTACAGAAACAGCAAGATAAGCTCGGAGGTCAGGCGCGCATCCCACACCCAGTAGGTGCCCCAGGTAGGCTTGCCCCAAAAGGCCCCGGTCCACAGGGCAAGGAAGGTGAACATGGCCCCGGTGGGCGCCAGCGCCGAAGCCATCATGTCCGCCAGGCGCACCTTCCAGGCCAGGCCGATGATGGCGTAGATCGCCATCACCAGATAGATAAGCATGGACATCCAGGCCGCCGGCACATGAATGAACATGATGCGGTAGCTTTCCCCCTGCTTGTAGTCCGTGGGGGCGACGAAAAAGCTCATGTACAAGCCTACCACGGTCAAGACAATGGCCAGCCCCCAGAACCAGGGAATCAGCTTACCGGCCAGCGGATAAAAGCTCTTCGGCGCGGAAAAATAGTACCACGCGATGGAATCCTTCAAACCCATTGATCACTCTCCGCAACCCGCCGTGACAGGCCGCTGACGTTATCCTGAATCCGTAGATTCAGGAGCATTCGAAAATTTATTAACCGGATCCGCAGATCCCGGCCTTATTATTCAACGCTGATACGCAGCGCCGCCGCCGTGGCCAGCGGCGTGGTCAGCAGCGCGATCACCAGAAAGGCCCCCAGCAGGGACAGGTGCCCCTCGTAACCCATCCCGGAAACGCCGGCATCCACCGCCCCGGTGCCAAAAATCAGCACAGGAATATACAACGGCAGCACCAGCAGGGAAACCAGCACCCCACCGCCGCGCACCCCCAGGGTCAACGCCGCGCCGGTGGCGCCGATCAGGCTCAGCACCGGCGTGCCCAGCAGCAGGGTCACCATCAACAGGCCAATGGCCTCGCCTCCCAGCCCCAGCTGCATGCCCAGCAAGGGCGACAACAGCACCAGCGGCAGCCCCGATACCAGCCAGTGCGCCAGCACCTTGCCCAGCAACAACAGGGACAGCGGATGCGGCAGCAACAACATCTGCTCCAGGCTGCCATCCTGGTGATCGTCGGCAAACATGCGCCCCAGCGACAGCATGGTGGCCAGCAGCGCCGCCACCCAGATCACGCCGGGGGCGATGCCGCGCAGCACCGCCATTTCCGGGCTCACCCCGAGGGGAAACAGACTCACCACGATGACGAAGAAAAACAGACTGGTCAGCACGTCGGCGCGGCGGCGCATGGCCAGGGTCAGGTCGCGCACCAGCATCGAGCGCCAGGCCGCGAACAGGCCGCCCTGTGTCACATCGGTCGTCATGCGTCCAGGGCATCCAGATCGACTTCGCCCACCGCGCCGGCGCGAATGTCCACCGCCTGGTGGGTGGTGAACATGGCCATGCCACCCTTCTGCAGATGGGCCTCGATGAGCTTCGCCAGCTGATCCACCGCGGCCACGTCCAGGGCGGTGAACGGTTCGTCCAGCACCCACAGGCTGGCTTTGCTGAGCAACAGCCTGGCCAGGGCGACACGGCGCTTCTGTCCCTGCGACAGCACTTGCGTCGGCAGATCCTCGCGGCCACCGAGGCCGATGCGTTCGAGGGCGTCGTAGATATCGTCCTCGGCAACCGCCAGTCCCGACAGGGCGCAACCCAGCCGCAGGTTCTCGAACGCCGTCAGTTCGCCCTTGACGCCATTCAGGTGGCCCAGGTAGGTCAGCTCGGCGTTGAATTCATCGCGCCGCGAGCGCACGTTCTCGCCCTTCCACAATACCTCGCCCTCGGCGGGCTCCAGCAGGCCGCAGACGGTGCGCAGCAGACTGGTCTTGCCACTGCCGTTTGACCCGCGCAGATACAGGAGTTCCCCGCCCTGCAGGGAAAAATTCAACCCTGTGAACAGGCGGTGATCACCCCGCACACATTCGAGATTGCGGATTTCGAGCATCCCGCTACGCCCCCATGCCAGGGACCTGCCGGCGTTGGGCAATCGCAGCGAGCATGATGAAAGAAAGAGTCAAAATGTTTCCGATCTTGAGGCGTGTGGTGGCTCTACCTGAATTCGCGGGCCCAGGTTCTGTTTGACGAAAAAGCGGGAATGCCTTGACTGCTCTTCCCCCCGCGCAACAGCCCATCCCAAACCCGGCAGGCTCCTGGCGCCGAAAGCCGCCGAGTTTAGCACTGTTCAGTGATGTGTCTCCAGCGCCGCGGGGAGCATGGCCTCGATCTCCGCCAGCACCTCCGGTGAATCCCATTCGCGCGCGCCCTCGATGAGCGACGCAATGCGGCCATCGGGTCGGATGAAATAGGTCGAGGGAAACAGACGCACGCCAAAAACCCCTTCCGCAACGGCCATCTTCGGATCCATCAGGCTGGTGAAGTGCATCTTCCGTTCGATGAGAAATTCGCGCACCACGTGTTCATCGTCATCCACCGACAACAGCACCAGCTCGAAGCGCGCCGGATCCAGCTTCGCCGCCAGGCGCTGCAGGCTGGGCAGTTCGTGACGACAGGGCGCGCACCAGGTCGCCCAGATATTGAGCATCATCAGCTTGCCGGGCGTGGGCCGCAGGGTCTGCGGCTGCCCCTTGAGATCGACCAGCGACAAGGGCGGCGCCACGTCACCAGGCTGCAGACGCGGCGGCGCGCCCTCGTACTCGCTACAGCCCGCCAGCAGGGCGAGCAGCAGCGAGGCGATCAGTGCCCTTCCGACCATGACGGCGGCATGATCGAATCCGGCTCAACGCCCTCCGGGGCCGGCTGCACGCCGGGCAGGCGGCCCAGCTGCGCCTCCCATTCCCATAGCGCGGAGCGTGCCTTGATGATGAAAGGATCATCCGGCGGCGCCAGGTGGATATAGCTGCGCATGGCGCCCAGTGCCGCCTCGTATTCGCCCAGCCCCTCCAACGCCACCGCCAGCCCGTAATAGGCGTTGTACTGGTTCAGGCGCAGATCGATGGCTCGCTCGAAGGCCTTGGTGGCAGGCCCGTATTCTTCCAGGCCGATGAAGGCAAAGCCCATATTGACATAGGCCTCCGGCATGTTTGGCGATATTTCCAGCACTGCGTCCAGGGCCGTGATGGCGTAGTCGTACTGCTTGGCGTGCAACATGGCGACGGCCTGATCGAAGCGCATAGCAAGCCGGCGCTCGCGCTCCGTCATCGGTCCTTTCGGCGCTGGCGCGGCATCGGCCGGCGGCGCCGGCAGCACCGAGGGCGGCGCTTCGTGCGGGTTCTGGCGCAGTGGCAAGCCGGCATGCGGAGACTGCTGCAAGGCCGGGGGAATGGAATAGCCCTGCACTACCGGGCGCAACTCCTTGCCACCTTCCCATCCCGGAAAGGTGGTAATCAATGCGGCAACGGACAGCACCGCCGACACCGAGAGGATGACCGTCAGCGCCTCGAAGTCATGTTTCGCGGGTAATTTCTTTCTTGTTGCGGTTGTCACTGCGATAGTTCCCTCAAACCATACCCTTGTGTGCCGCGGGGCTGATATATGGAATGCCAAAATAGGTGACAAACGCCAGTACGAAAATACTGATGATAATCACGCCACTGAGCCATGGCGGCAGCTTGAAGCTGAGTCGCACATGCAGCCCCACCGCCAGCAGTAGCCAGGTGAAAAAGGACGAGGTTTCCAGGGCGTCCCAGGCCCAGTAGCGACCCCAGGCATCCTGCGCCCAAACCGCGCCGGTAATAAGCATCAGGCTATCGAACACCAATGCCAGCATCATCAGACGCCAGGCCAGCCTGTCGATCACGGCGTCAGTGGGCATGGCGCGAAACCACTGCCGACCCCGCTCGGTGCGGCGCAGGATCATCACCCCGGCGAGTCCGACACCAGCCAGCAACAGACCAAGAAAGACCTTGCCCAAACCGACATGAAACCACTTCCAGAAATTGTAATAAGTGGCGGGAAAATGGCTGGGCAGCGGCTCCAGCAACAATACCCAACTGCCCAGTATCCACATCACCAGCATCACGATGGCGGCGCTGGGGCGCAATCCCGGCAGGCGCCAGTACAACAGCGCATAGATCAATCCCAGGCTCCACAACTGACTCATCAGCAGCTCGAACAGATTGAGCCACGGCCCATGGCCGATGCGCACCCAACGCACGGCGATGGCAATGGTCAGCAATAGCACGCCTAGGGAAATGGAGGCCAGCACCACCTTTTCGTGCTGGCGGGCCACCCCTCCCTCTACGCCTGCCAGGCGCGGCGACAAGCCCCACATGGCCACCAGGGTCGCCACCAGATAGGCCACCAGGCCGGCCCATAACCAGGGTTGCTCGGCAACGATGTTATTCACGCGGTTCCTCCCTTGCTGTCTGGACCCTTGTCATCGTCTGTCCATGCCACAAGACTCAATCTTTTCCAGAAAAAATGCCCCAGCCCAAAGACACCGGCAACGCTGACGAAGAACAACCACTGTATCGTGGGATCATAAAATACCCTATACCCCATCCAGGTGGTCAGGCGTTCAAAGCGCAAGCGGCCATGGGGCAACTGCGCCTCTTCCCCTGGTTTCAGCTCAATACGCTGATCCCCGCTTGTGACCACCAACACCCCACGCGAGTTCCGACCATCCAGCACCCATGAGTCCTCCAGGGTCAGGCCCGTATCCAGCTGCAGCCAGAACTTGATGTCCTCTTCGGTGCCGGGCGGTGTCCAGCGGTTGTCCTGCTTGTATTCGAACAGGGGATAAGATGGCATGTGCACCAGCCCGGTGACCGCTTCGCCCTCGTGTGGAATCCATGTCAACAGGGGCGCGAAGCCCTTGTTGTGGGTGGTGTAGAAGCGATAACGCTCCAACACCAACGGACGGTCATCACCCACGTCGAGTTCCAGCACGGTGCCATCCGGCTGTGGCACGAACACCTGGCTGTGGGTCAGCCCGCGGCGCAGCTGCGGCGCATAGTCCACAGTAAAGCGCCCCTGGGTAAAGGCCACCTTGTCCAGCGCCCCGGCATGCCATGGCCCCTTGCGCACATCCATCATCAGCTCCGGCCTGAAAGACTGTCCCTGGGCAATCTCCAGATGGGCATCGAGATGAGTGAGACGGCCGATGCCCGCCAACAGCACCAGCCCCAGCAAGCCGACATGAAACACTAGCAGACCAGGCTGGCGGTTGATGCGCGGGTTGGTGAGAATTGCCGCCGCAAGATTGAGGGCCAAGAGGGCCATCGGCGCCACCAGCACCCAGATGGAGGTCTCCACAGGGTTGCCATAGCTCAGCGCGGCGCCGATGCCCAGCAACACCATGCCCGCCAGGGTCAGTTTCAGAGAGGCCAGGGCCTGTAAAATTCGCACCATACGATTGCCATTCAAATGTCGGGCCGGGGAGTATAGCGCGTCACGCCGAACCCGGTATCATCACGTTGAAAATTCACCATTAACCTGACTGTTCAACCAGGAATCGGCGCCAGCCACGATGATGCGACAGGCCCTCTCCCCCCATTTCTATGTCTCCGCCACCCTGCTTGTGACCGCCGGGTCGCTGCTTCTGTTCCATCTGCTGGGACTGGAGCGGGACTCTATCTTTCTCCCCGTGCTGGCATTGGCGGTGCTTTACGGCCTGATCTATTTCATCCGCCAGTGTCGCGGTGGCGGCATCTATCACATCGACGGCAGCATCGAGCCCGCGCAACTGCTGCGCCGCGCCATCGCCCGTTATCTGGTGTGGCTGGTGGTGCTCTATGGCGGCTACCAGTTCTATCTCTTCACCCCCTGGTACAACAACTGGCAGCACCAGACCACCCAGCAGCTGTTCGGTGATTTCCTGCATGTCTACCTGTGGGCCGGCATCCCCTATTTCGCCCTCACCCTCACCTTCAAGGCCTCCCGGCGCGAGGACTTCTACGACCCGGCCATCCGCATGCTGCACGTGCTGCGCCAGATCGGCCACCAGCTGTGGCGGCGGCTGCGTTATGGCGACAACACCACGCCGCCGCTGCGCGTCTTGCGCCGCCCGTACAATCGCAAGGTCTTCCTCAACCTGGTGATGCGCGCCTACTTCCTGCCGGTGATGGTGGAACAGGTGGCGCCCACCAGCGTCAACACCCTGCAAACGGTCTATGCCGGCCTGGACGGCGGCCAGTTCATCACCTGGGTGCTGGCCCTGATCGCCATGCTGTGGCTGATGGACATCCTCAACGCCAGCGTGGCCTATGCCCTGGAATCGCGCTGGCTGGAAAACCGCTCGCGCTCCATCGATCTCACCATCGGCGGCTGGCTGGTGTGCCTGAGCTGCTACCCGCCGCTCAACGAGGCCACCGGCACCCTGTTCGCCTTCGCCCCCTTCGTCGCCAGCGGACAGCCCGGCGATCTGGTCTACGCCAGCGTCGGCCTGCTCTACGCCCTCAAGATCGCCGAGGCCCTGCTGCTCTCCGTGCACATCTACACGGACGTTTCCCTCGGCCCTTCGGTGGCCAACATCACCCTGAAGAAACTGCAGACCCGCGGCATGTACGGCCTCGTCCGTCACCCGGGCACCACGACCAAGTTGCTTTTCTGGCTGCTGCAATCGGCCTTCTATCGCCAGTTCTGGAGCGCAAAAATGCTCTTCGGCTACCTGGGCTGGGGCGTCATCTACGTGCTGCGCGCCCTCACCGAGGAACGCCATCTGTCCAAATTCGCCGAATACCGCGAGTACCGCAAAAAGGTGAAATACCGCTTCATCCCGGGACTGTGGTGAGCATGGCGCGCATGGACGGACGGCGACCCGTTCCCCTTGCCCCCTGCTGGTGGCTGTTGCTCGTCCTCGGCCTTGGTGGCTGCGCCCATCAGGCAGGCCCCACCCTCGCCCCCGAACTCAGCTACCTGGGCCGCGACCCCGAGCAGCCGAAAAACATGCAATACCGGGTGCGGGACCTGACCTTCACGGTCTTTCCCGGCGTCTTCCAACCCGCCCCGGACAGCCTGGCACTGCTGCGCCACACGCGGATCCGCCGCGGTGAAACGGTACTGGACATCGGCACCGGCGCCGGCGTGCAGGCCGTCTTCGCCGCGCGCACGGCGCGCCGCGTGGTGGCCACGGACATCAACCCGGCGGCGGTGGAAAATGCCCGCTACAACGCCCGCCGGCTCGGCCTGGCCGAGAAGATCGGCGTGCGCCAGGGCGACCTGTTCTCGCCCATCGGCCCGCAGGAGCGTTTCGACGTGATCCTGTTCAACATCGAATACCCCAACAGCGACGCGGACCAGGCCCTGTGGGACGTTCACGAACGCTTCTTCGCGCAGGTCAAGCGTCACCTCAAGCCGGGCGGGCGCATCTATTACCAGTTCGGTTTCCAGCGCAACATGGCGCGTCTGCACGATATGCTGGCGCGCAACGATCTGCGCATCGTGGCGCAATTCGAGGACCCCGCCATCGTACCCGGCGAGGCCTACATCACCTGCGAAATCCAGCCAGCACCGCCAGATCGACGATAGGCTGCCGCAAGCGCTCTTCGCTCAGCAGCTTCAAGCCACCCGTGCCCTCGTCGACGGCCAGGCGCAACACGCGCCGGCCATCTTCCGACAAGACCCACAGGATGTCCCCCGCCGGCGCCAGCCGCAGGGATTTCGGCGCCACCGGCAGCTTCAGCTCGTACACGGCCCGGGTCAGCGCCCCCAGGCCCCTTTCGATGCCATACACCGAGATTTGCGCGTCCTCATGGCTGGCGACGAACAGCCAGCGCCGTGACGGATGCACGGTCAGGTCCACCGGCCGCCTCGCCGTCTTGAAGGGCGAACCGGGCAGGGCCGAGAGGGCGCCGCTCTGATGATGGATACGGTAGGCCGAGATGTCGTCGGAGCCGGCATTGGCCACATAGGCGTAGTGGCCGTTCGGCTCCACCGCCAGGGCCACGGGTTCCCGGCCGGCGGCATAGGGGGAGCCGTACTTGCGGCTGTCGATGAGCAGCGGCATGGTGCTGGTGAGATAGCGGAACACGGAAATGTTGTTGGAGCCCGCATTCACCACGAAGGCGTAGCGCGCCGCAGGGTCGAGGGTCACCGCCACGGGCCGCCGGCCGGTGCGCGCCGGCGCGCGCCGCAATGGGCGGGGGATGCCGCTGTCGGGATCGAGGTACCAGGCCGTCAGGCTGTCGTCGTCGCTGTTGACGGCATACAGGTACCAGCCGTTGACGTCGATGGCCAGCGCCGTGGCACGCCGGCCCGTGGCCACGGTCCCGCCCGCCACCGCCTCGAGCCCCGCGGCGTCGATACGCAGGGTCGTGAGGGTGCTGCTGTCGGCGCTGGCGGCGTAGGCGAAGCGGCCGTCGGGACGCACCGCCACGGCCCCAGTCTCCTCGCCCGCCGTCGCGGCAGCCGACAGCCGACCTTGGCGCCGATCGAGCAAGGCCACGCCGGCCGAGGCCCGTGCCGCAAGCAAACGGGGCGGCGACAGCGGCATGGCCTCGCCCTCGGCCAGGGTCAGGTCCCAGGGGCCGGAGCGGGTCTTTATGGTCTCCCGCAGCCGTAGCGCGCCCGTGGCCTCATCCACATCCAACAGGGCCACCTCATTGGATTCGTAGTTCGGCACATAGACCTGGCTGCCATCGGCGTTGAAGACCAGCGCCACGGGCCCCACGCCACCGCTGGCGAAGGGCGAGCCCGGCACGGGGCTGAGCCGGCCCGTGCGTGGATCGAGGGCATGCACCGCGATCTCGCTGCTGGACCACTGGGTGACATAGACGAAACGCCCGGAGGGATGCACGGTAATACTGTAGGGATTGAAGCCGGTGAAAAAGGGGCTGCCCGCCACCGCCGTCAGGCGGCCGCTGTCGGCGTCGATGCGAAACACGCTGACACTGGCCGCCGCCCAGTTGGCCACGAAGGCGAAGCGCCCGGCCGGGTCCAGCGCGATATGGTAGGGAATGCCGCCCGCACCGGCAGGCACATCCTCCATCTTCAGGGCGCGGTAATCGATGGCGTCCATCTCGGCCACGGTAACGGGCGAGTCCGGCAGCTCACGCAGCACGCCGCTTTGCGCATCGATGGCGTAGGCGGAGATGCTGTTGGAATAGCCATTGACGGCATAGACAAAGCGCCCCGAGGGATGCATCACCAGCGAGCGGGTGCGCTTGCCGGCCTTGAAGGGAGAGCCTGGCAAGGGGCTGAGGGCGCCGCTCTCATCGTCGAAGGCATAGGCACCGACGCCGCTGAAGCGCGACGCCACGTAGAGAAAGCGGCCCGAGGGGTGAAAGACGATATCGAAGGGAGAGCGGGCCCCGCTCTTGAAGGGTGAGCCGGGCACGGGGGTCGAGGCGGCGTTGACGGGGTTCAGCCGGAAGACGTTGATGAGACCTTCGGCCTTCGATATGGCCAGCACGAAGCGGCCCGAGGGATCAACCCCCACCGACGGCGGTGATTTGGGCAGGGGAATGTGGCCCAGATGGCGCAGCCCGCCATCGGCCTCGACCCGGTAGCGGGAGAGGCTGAAGTCCAGGCCATTGACGGTAAATGCAAAACGGGCCGGCGCGGCCTGGGCCCCGGCCACGAGCAACAGGCCGACGAGCACAGCCAACCACCGCCAGGTACTTGCGAGACGAAACGAACGGACCGGGGGGGAGGAATCCGGCGTCATGGTCTAAGGCACATTGGTGCAGGCCTCCGACCCCCCCACCATCCAGCTCACACCGGTACGGCCATTGCCCGGGGCCCCCGTGGAACCGCAGTCGTTGGCCCGCCAAGTGCCGCTGCTGGCGAAATTCACCACCTTGAGCACGGCGCGATTGTAGTAGGGGCCATTGACGTAGCCAGCCGTGGTGTTGTTTCGCACCTGATTCCCGGTGGAGGCGAAACCGCCTTCCGGCCCCACATCATTGAGATTGACCAGGAAGGCCTTGTTCTTCCAGCCATGGGGCACGGCCACATGACACATGTTGCAGCGGAAGTTGGTCACCTGGGCGACGTGGAAGCGGTGCATGTTGATGCGCGTGGTGCCCGGCGAGCACATCATGCCGCAGGAAGAGCCGCCGAAGCCACTGGCCTGGGTGACGCCGGCGGTGGAGGCGTATTGCTCGTACTCGTGGCACTTGAAACACAGGTGATCTCTGGACGCCGTGTCTTCACCGGTGCCCAGGCGGTTGGTGAAGTCGTTGGTCGCCGAGCCCGGCGCGTTGCCGCTCCAGTCGCCCTTGAGCAGGAAGTAGTTGCTCGACCCGTGCGGTCCCCATGCGGCGCCGTTTTCCTGGCCAGGGTCCGGGTCCACAGTACCCGCCGCGGTATTCGAGCCATGGCAGTCGGTGCAGTACATGGTCTGGGTGCCAATCGCATTGTTGAAGGGGGTGATCCAGTTGTTGGCATCGGCCTGGCGAACCGCGGTGGTACGCCCCGTGTCATTGGTGACCGGGTGCCAGCTGCGGTGGTTGTTGGTGTTGAAAAGCGGATCGGCGCCGCCATCGGCCCCCAGCGAAATCCCCCCGCCCTTGTGGGTATCCGGCGAGTTGTATTCCCGCGCCTGATCGGTGTACTGACTCATGTTGTTCACGCCCGACGGGGTGGTGACGCCGCTGGCACCCAGGTTGGGCGGGGTGTCGTAGCCATAGGTGGAATGGCACTTCAGGCAGACCTGATATTCACGCGTCACGTAGGGTTCTGTCACCAGGGTCGAGGTACTGGTGCCAGGGTCGCCGCGCTTGACGATATAGTCCGACGCCGCGGTGTTGAAGTCATTGCTGGCGTACACCGGCTCCACGCCCCAGGCGCCGCGCAGCACGCCGGAGGCGATGTTGGTGTGCGCCGCGCCGTTGGTCAGGTCGTGTTCATGGGTGCCGGCCGCGTCCATGACGCCATTGAGATTGCTGTCGAAGAAGTTGCGCCGGCGCACCACGCGGTGCGGGTTGTGGCAATCGGTGCATTCCACGTGGCGATTGTTGAGGCTGCCGCCCAGGCTGGCCTTGCCCAGGGCGGCCTGGGACTCGATGAAGTCCTTGCCGCGCTGGCTCACCGCCCGCGAATCGAATCCCAGGGTGCCGATGTCATGCATCTCCACCCCCGCCACCTGCTCGCTGTTGCGGATCGGCATGTGGTAGGCCATGTTGAAATCGGTCTTGATGTCCGGCACCTCGGTATTCAGGCCCTGTGAGGTGAGGGTGCCGCCGTCACTGGAATGGCAACCGAAACAGGTCTCCTCGATAGCCGCCGCCCCACCCTGGCGCTCGCCGCTGGGGCCGATGGGGCCATCGGTGCCCTCGCGCAGCAGGCGCCGTGAACCCGCCACACTATGGGTGTCATGGCAGGCCAGGCAGGCGCTCTGCCACACGGCGGTGGGGCCGTCGGGCGAGGTGCTGTTGGGAAAGTCGCGCAGGTCGGCGGCGGCGTCAGTATAGACCTCATTGGCCACCTCGGCGGTGGCGTGCGCCGAACCCACCCAACCGGCCTTGTCGTGACAGGCCAGACAGATGATGTCGGTGGTCTCGTTGAACACCGTGGTGGTGGGCGAGACCTTCTGGAAGCGATTCAGGCGCAGGAACTTGATGCTCTTGGTGGCATCGGCGGCGTCGCGGATGTGGGGGTCGTGGCAGCTGTTGCACTGCACCTCGGCGTTGTTGTTGTCCAGCGGCACCAGCGGGTTCACGCCGGGCTGGCGCACGCCGATGTGCGGCGAGGTATTGGGGTCGCGCAATTCGCCGTCCGCGGTGGCCAGGGCGGTGTCGTAACGGAACGAAATGGGGTGATCGTTGGTCAGGTCGGTACCCAGGCGACGGGTGAAGCCGGTATTTTCACCCAGCGCGGCAGGCATGGTGCCGTCGGCCTCGACGCCGGTCATGGCGATCTGGCCGCTGGCCCATTCGCCATTCAGCACCCGCACCGCGCCAATGGCGATGGTGCCGTCGTGGCAGGACAGACAGAGCTTTGACACGCCATTGGGCTGGTCCAGCGCAACGCCCTCGGCGGTGGCGTCCAGCGAGCCTGAGTTGTAGGTATCGTAAGTAGCGGTGGAAAGGTTGCGGTTCCACAGCGGTCCTTCCTGCATGTTCGCACTGTGGGGGGTATGGCAGAAGACGCACAACTCATCCTCCGTGCTCGCCTGCACGTCCCGACTGGCCTGGCTCGAAAGACGGGAGAGGTTGTGCTTGGTGTTGCGGATGTCCGAGACGCGGCTGCTGGGCAGGCCGCCGGCCTCGAGCGCCTCCGGCCACAGGCTGGCGACAACACTGGTAACGGCGAACGATACGGCAAGGACGACCGGCTTCCAGTTCTGTTTCATGGCCCCTCGGATGGTGAATGCGGCTGCCCGGCGCGGACAGTGCTAGAGTCAGAGCCTTTATCGGCGCATTTGTTCATGACTTGAGGGCTGCATCACGGAAAACGACATGCCAGGCGGCCAAGTATTCGCTGGCCGGACCGATAACTCAGGCCCGTTCAGGGGCTGGAAACGACCGTCAGGTCGAGAACGGGGCTGGGCAACTTCGTGCTGCTGCGCAGCCGTGCCTCGCCGCTCTCCGCATCGAGAGACAGGCGCAGCAGGTATTTGCCATCGGCGGGAAGCACATAGGCCTCGTCTCCCGTGGCCGACAACCAGAGGCGCTTCGGCGTCAACGGCAGCTTGAGCGGTTTCCCCACCGGCGCAATCGCGCCCAGGGCCGTCTCTATGCGATAGACGACCAGGTCGGCCGAATCACGGTTGATGACGTACAGGAAGCGGCCATTGGGATGCGCCGCCAGCGCCAGCGGGTGCCGCCCCGCCCCGAAGGGCGAACCCGGCAGTGCCGAAAGCGCCCCGGTCTGGTGATGGATGCGATAGGCGGAAATGTCATCGGAGCCACTGTTGGCGACATAGGCGTAGCGGCCGGTGGGGTCCACCGCCAGGGCGACAGGCGCCTTGCCGGCGGCATAGGGCGAGCCGTGCTTTACGCTCTCGAAGATCAGTGGCGTCACGTTGTTGCGGTAACGGTAGACGGAAATGTTGTCGGAGCCATTGTTCACCACGTAGGCATAACGTGACGCCGGGTCCAGGGAAACAAACACGGGTCGCTGGCCGGTGCTGACGGGCGAGCCACGCACCGCCTTGGGCAGTCCCGTCTCGGGATCGAGGTAATAGATGGACAGGCTGTTATCGCCGGCATTGGTGACATACAGGTACCAGCCGTTGAGATCGACGGCGATATCGCTGGGCAGCGCCCCGGCCTCGACCACGCCCTCGGCCAGCGGTCGAGAATCGCCACTCGCCGGGTCGAAGCGGAACACGTTTATGGCGCCCTTGTCACGATCCGCGACATAGGCGCGTTTGCCATCCGGCGTGACCGCCACGGCGACCCCGTGGACGGCGGTTGCCGTGGCAGACTGGCGCAGCTGACCATCGGCGCCGATCCGCAAGCGGCTCAGCCCGTTCGCCCCCAGGGTGGCGTATACCTGCGCCTTGGCGGGCGTCGGCTCATCGCCTTCCGCCAGTGTAAAGTCCCAGGGTGCGGAGCGCGTCCGCACCACTTCGAGGATTTCCAGCGCCCCCGTATCCGGATCCACCGCCATCTGCACCACATCGCTGGTGAGCATGTTGATCACGTAGCCATAGCGGCCGTCGGCATTGAAGGTGATGGCGGCCGGCATCTCGCCACCAGCGGAAAAGGGCGAGCCCGGCAGCAGTGTCAGGCGGCCCGTTTGCATGTTCAGGGCGTGGGCCTCTATCAGGTTGTCCCGGGGCCTTGCCACATAGACGAAACGGCCGGAGGGATGCACGGTCAGGCTGTAGGGATTGAAACCGGTGGGGAAGGGACTGCCCTCGACCTCGGACAGATGTCCATCCTCCGCATCGAGCCGAAACACGCTGATGTTGGCGGAGGCCGCATTGGCGACGAAGGCAAACTTCCCCTGCGGATCCAGGGTCATGTGATAGGGCAGGCCGCCTGCGCTGTCCGGCACATCCTGCATGCGCTGCGCCAGGTAATCGATCTGCCCCATCTCGCCAACGGTGATCGGCGAACCCGGCATCTCCGTCAATACCCCGGTTTCCTGATCCAGCCGAAAGGTCGAGATGCTGTTCGAATAAGCATTCATGGCATAGAGGAAACGACTGGAGGGGTGCAGCACCACACTGCGGGGATGACTCTGAGCCGGATAGGGCGAACCGGGCAAGGGGGTGACGGCGCCGGTCTCGCCGTCGAAGGCATAGGCGCCCACGCCGGCATAGCGATGCGCCATGTAGAGAAAGCGCCCCGAGGGGTGGAAGACGATGGCGAAGGGCGCCCTGCCCTTGACGTCGAAGGGCGAGCCCGGCACCGGGGCAAGTTCACCGTTGCTGTGATCCAGACGGAAGACATACACGCGGTCGATGGACTGCGAGGTGGCGAGGAGAAAGCGTCCCGAGGGGTCCAGCACCACTTCAGGGGTGGATTTGCCGAGCGGCATGTAGTCGAGAAAGCGCAGCTGGCCGGTCTCGGTATCGACCGTATAGCGGGCCAGGCTGGCATCGAGGTTATTGACGCTGAAGGCAAACCGCTGGGGACCGGCCAGCGCCGAGGACAAGCCCCCCAGCGCCAGCATCAAGACAGCCGCCGTGAACCGCCTGCAAACGACCTGCCACCTGCCTTGCGGCAGAGCAATGCGGACATCCAACATCATGTGAGTGATACAGGCCCCGACCTTGGCAAATGCGGGTCAGGGCACATTATTGCAGGCTTCCGAACCGCCACCGCCCATGCCACCGCCCATGCCACCGCCCATGCCGCCGTTCATCCAGCCCACCCCCAGCCGGCCATTCCCCGGCGCCCCCACAGAGCCGCAATCATTGGCCCGCCAGGTCCCGCTGCGTGCGAAATTGGCAACCTTGAGCACGGCACGGTTGTAGTACGGGCCATTGACGTAGCCCGAGGTGGTGTTGTTGCGCACCTGGGTGCCGGGCGGCAGGCCGCCCTCGGGACCGACATCGTTGAGGTTGACGAGGAAATTCTTGTTCTTCCAGCCATGCGGCACGGCGACATGGCACAGGTTGCAGCGAAAGTTGTTCGTGATGGCCTCGTGGGCCCGGTGCCAATTCCCGCCACCCATGCCACCCATGCCACCCATCCCGCCGAGACACATGCAGCCCATGCCGGAAAAACCACTGGGCTGGGTGGTGCCGGTGGTCGCCGCGTACTGCTCGTATTCATGGCACTTGAAGCACAGATGATCGGAAGTGTCAGTGCCACTATCGTCATCGCCGGTCCCCGGGCGGTTGGTGAAGTCGTTCTCCGGCGAACCCGGCGCATTGCCGCTCCAGTCGCCCTTGAGCAGGAAGTAGTTCGTTGAACCATGTGGTCCCCACGGGGCGCCGTTTTCATTGCCTTGCCCATCCGGGTCCACCGTGCCTGGCGGTGTGTCGGAGCCATGACAATCGGTGCAATACATGGTCTGCGTGCCCACCGCGGCATTGAACGGCGGAGTCCAGTTGTTGGCACTGGCATTGCGCACGCTGGGGGTCCGGCCCGTATCGTTCATCACCGGATGCCAGGAGCGGTGATTACAGTCATTGAAGGCAGGAGCCGCGCCACCGTCAGCCCCCATGCCACCGCCGCTACAGCCGCCGCCCATGCCGCCGCCCATGCCGCCACCGCCGCCACTACCGAACTCCCCCTTATGGCTGTCCGGCGAATTGTATTCGCGCGCCTGGTTGGTGTACTGATCCATGTGATTGACACCCTTCGGGGTCGTTACCGGACTCAGGCCCAGCATGGGCGGCGTGTCATAGGCATAGTTCGAGTGGCATTTCAGGCAGACCTGATATTCACGCGTCACATACGGCGCGGACACGGCCGTCGACGCCGACTCACCCGGATCACCGCGCTTGACGATGAAGCTCGTGGGCTCGGCATTGAAGTCATTGGATGCATAGACCGGCTCCACGCCCCAGGTGCCACGCAGCACGCCGGAGGCAATGTTGGTATGCGGCGTGTTCCAGTGATCGTGGGTTCCCGCCGCATCCATCACACCGCCGACGTTGCTTTCGTTGAACAGGCGACGGCGTACCACGCGATGCGGATTGTGGCAATCTGTACACTCCACATGGCGGTTGTTGGGGTGGCCCTTGCCCAGCAGGGCCTGGGATTCGATGAAGTCCTTGCCCCGCTGGCCGTGCGCCTGAAGGTCGCTGCCGACGGTGCCGATGTCATGCACTTCATAGCCCGCCAGCTGCTCGGAGTCACGAATCGGCATGTGGAAAGGCAAGTCGAAATCGGACTTGATGTCCGGCACTTCCGTGTTCATGCCTTGCGCGGTCAGGGTCCCACCATCGCTGGAATGACAGGCAAAGCAGGTCTCTTCGATGGCGGAGGAGCCACCAATGCGCGCACCACTGGCGCTGATGGGGCCGTCGGTACCCTCGCGCAGCAGCCGGCGAGAGCCTGACACGCTGTGGGTGTCGTGGCAGGCCAGGCAGGCCGACTCCCAGACCTGGGTACCCGCCGGGAATTCACGCAGATTGGCGGCGCTAGAGGTGTAGACCTCATTGGCCACCTCGGCCGTGGCATGCGCGGAACCGACCCAGCCGGCCTTTTCGTGGCAGGCCAGGCAGATGATGTCGTTGGTCTCGTTGAAGGTATTGGTCAGCGGCGAGACTCTCTGGAAGCGGTTCAGGCGCAGGAATTTGATGCTCTTTCCCGGGTCGCCGGCGTCTCGGACATGCGGATCGTGGCAGCTGTTGCACTGCACCTGTCCGTTGTCCAGGGGGACATGGGGTGAGTCGCCTGAACTACGGTTGCCAATATGGGGATTCGTGGCCGGGTCTCGCAGCTCACCGTCCCGTAGCGCCAGCGCCGTATCATAGGTAAAGGAAATGGGGTGGTCGTTGGTCAGGTCCGTACCCAGGCGCCGGGTATAACCGGACTCCGCGCCGACACCGCCATCCGGCATGGTGCCATCGATGTTGGTGCCGCTCATGGCGATGGGGCCACTCGCCCAGGTACCGTTGAGCACACGCACCGAGCCAATGGCGATGGTGCCATCGTGACAGGACAGACAAAGCTTGGAGACCCCATTGGGTTGATCCAGGGCGATGCCTTCGCCCGTGGCGTCCAGCGAACCGCTGTTGTAGGTGTCGTAGGTCGCCGAGGATAACTGGCGATTCCACAACGGTCCCTGACCGGGATTTGCGGCATGCGGTGTATGGCAGAAGACACAGATTTCACTGTTGCTGTCTGCCTGCACATTGCGGCTGACGGCGCTCGGATTGGCCGAAAGATTGTGCTTGGTATTGCGAACATCGGAAACGCGACTACTGGGCAGAGCGCCCGCAGCCGCATTTTCCACCCCTAGAAAAACGGCAAACAAGATAAGAACAAAATGCCGTGTGGGAAATAACTGTTTCATGCCGCCCCTCGGAACCGCCCGTACCACCGACGGCAAGCACGCGCCGGATGGATATGAGAGATCCAGTCATTTTTCTGTGCGATTCACGGTTTTGAATCTGCGGATTCGTGTGTCAGATACTGCAACACCACGACCCGCCCGTTGAACATGTCAGCGATATAGACCCGGTCGCGGCCATCGATCCAGACCCCGGCAGGCAGATAAAACTGTCCGATCCCTGAGCCGGTACCCCCGATAGGCAGCAAAAACCGACCATCTTGGTCATATATTAACAAATAATCATGAAAGGACTCAATAACATAGATATTCCCATCCGAGTCCGCGGCAACCCCCTTGGGCCTGACCAAATTCCCCAAATACAGTCCTCGCTCTCCCAGGGATCGAAGGAAGTTGCCCTCTGAGTCAAGCACCTGCACCCGGGCATTGAAGGTATCCGTCACATATAGCCGGCCATCACGAAAGGCCAGATGGGTGGGCGCATTGAAGGTCGTCTCGCCGATACCCTGGCGACCTATGATATTCAGCAGACGGCCATCATCGGCAAAAACCTTGATGTTGTGCTCCGCCGTGTCGGCAACGTAGATCCTGCCGCTCTCGGGGTCGACCGCCAGGCCCGTGGGCCGGCCGAAATCTCCCAGGCCGATGATCGCCAACGGCTTGCCCTGTGGGCTCAAGCGGAATACCGCGCCCAGTTCCGCATCGGCAACGAGAATGTCGCCATTCGCCGCCACGGAAATGCCCACCGGGGAGGCAAAATTCGCGGTCTTGCTTGCCTGATCCCAGACCGACAATGTCCCGGCATCCGGGTCGAAGACAAAAACCGCCAGCCTGGACGCATCCGTCACCAGGATGCGGCCAGTAGCGTCGACAACCCCCGACTGCGGCCGCTGCAAAATATTCCGCAAGCTGGCCTTGCCCCCCAGACCAACGATGGCGCCGAAAAAGCCTCGCAACTTGTTCGCCGCCCCGCCCTTTTCCTTCGCCTCGAAATTCTCCTCGCCGGTCAGTTCGCCGACAAAGCGGTAGCGAGGCGTTTCCGGCGGTGGCGGCCAGACGTGTTCCTGCGCGGTTTCACCAAAGCGCATGACCTGTCGGGTTTCTGCGCAACCGCCGATCAATAGAACAAGCAACAAAAGGGACAAGCGACGCATGGCTGTATTATTCCCCGCCGGCCGCGGGCAGCGCCGCGGCCGGATTTATACGCAGGACCTGAACTCGACGGTTGAGGCTGTCCGCCACGAACAGGCGGTCGCCATCGACCCACAACCCGGTCGCCATGCGAAACCGTCCAGGGGACGAGCCGGCGCCACCGAATGTCAGCAGCAACTTCCCATCCTGGAAGACCCGCAACGTATCGTCGGACTGCTCACTGACATAGACGCGCTGATCACGGTCAACCACCGCCGCAAGCGGGTAGTTCAACACATCTTCACCAAAGGAATACCGGAAGGAACCATCCCAGCTCAACACTTGAACCGGCGGCGTTTCCAGGCGATCGAAGACATAGAGCCCATCCGCGCCGACCGCCAAGGCGGTTATGGCACGAAAGCGCCCCGGCCCGGAGCCGCGCCGACCCAGCGCCCGCGTGGCCTTGCCAAATGAGTTGAAGACGACAACATGGCTGAATGAACCATCAGCCACGAACACATTGCCGGTCAACTCATCGACCACCACATCCACGGGTCGGGTCAGATTGGCAAGATCCTGAAAACGAGTCAGCAGGGCGCCATCCTCGGCAAAATGCAGCACCTGCTTGCCCAGCGTATCCACGATATAAAAAGAGCGGTCTTTGGCGACATAGATACTGCCAGGATCACCTACGAAATGTGTTCCAAGCTCCAGAATGGGGCGAAACAGTTGGGTCGTCAGATCATACCGGAAAACAGCCTTCAGCATGGCGTCGACGATATAGAGCAAATTGTCGACACCACCGACGGCCACGGGTTGTCGCAAGACCACTTCATCGACAGACCCCGCCGCCAGCCGCCGGAATTGTCCAATCGTGCCCTGCACATCCTGCTGTCCACGAAAGATCTCTAACTCGACGGTCAACAAGCCGGAGTCAGCAGACGAAGGCGGCGCACCTGCCGTGCCAGCCTGCGCAGGGATGGGGGTCGAAGGAGATGAAGCGCTGAGTGGGCCTCCCTCTGTGGCGATCCTTTCAAGCTCGGCAACACTGCAGCCGGCCAGCAGCACAAGGATTACGCTCAGCAGCAGACTACGGGTGAGCAGCGGTATCAACGCAAACCGACATTTTCCCGGGCGACGCTGTGGCATCGATTACACTCCATCGGTGGAAAGGCGACCTTGCCATGACAGACACCACAATATTCGCCCTCGATGATCGCCGCCATGGTCACGAAGTTTCCGCCTCGCTGGGGCAAAAAGATCGCCGGATGACAATTCGTGCAGGTCAACCACTGGGTATGCGGCAAATGCGGAAAACGCACATAGGGCATCGACGCGGTATTCTTAAAGATCACATCGAAATCCACCGAATGCATCTTTTCGTCACCGGTCACTCCAGTACGGGGCGCAATCAGCCCACGGTCCAGCGTTTCGACCCAGTTGATGATGCCCCGTGAATCGCGAGGAAAGTCCTTCATGGCATCAGCCGGAGGCTGCAGAGTATTGACGGCATCGTTATCAGGATCGTGAATGCCATCCTCCGCAATCTCCACCACATCACCATGCAATTGATAGTGGCCGCCACCTTCCTCGGCGGAAAGCAGCCCCGGCGCCACCACGAGCACCATAGGTGCGGCCATGCCAGCGCACAAACGCCGCAGGCGCTTCCACACACACAAGTCGTCAGCAATAATCCTAGTCATACCAGTACTCAGTCGCCACGCTTGAACGGGCGTCCCCATACACTCCAAGTTCCCATTGGCAAAGACTGAAACAAACCAAGGTATTTATTGTGTCACGCCCACCATGCGAAGGGCACGCCGGACAGTCTTTGTCGCCTGCTGCAACATGCCTACCGCTGCGCCATAGTCACCCTGCCTTGCTTTTTCCTTTGCCTCGTCACGACGTTTGCGCGCCTTGTCGAGAAAGCTGTCCATCAGCTTCAGGGCTCCCGCCGCAGGTTTTTTCATTTCCACAGCCACCGGTATCAATTCCTCATAGCCGGTGAACCGCTTCAACTCATACTCATATTCATCTGATGGCGAGTCGAACTTCAGCTCATAGACCAGGGTTTTTGAATCCAGCATCTTGTGCAGCCCTTGGGTGACAATGGCCTGGGCCTGTTCAAGCCGTGCGTTGGCCTTGGCATAGTCCCCCTTCGCCGCCAAAGCACGCGCGGCTTCCTTCAGGCTGGCAACCTTGGCCTTGTCATATTCGGCATCCTTGCTAACGCCACCCGCCTTGGCCATGCGGGCATAATTGCTTTCATAGGATGCCTCAAAGTCCTCGATCTCGTGCCAGAGTTCGTCATGGCGCTGCGAGAGCTGAGCGGCTGCGTCCTCGCTGGGCACCATTCTTGAGGCGGTGCCGACATCGCTGACGGCCTTATCCGCCAGGGCCAATGCCTCGGACAGAGCCCCGGCCTGCAGTTTCTCGCGACTGGCAGCAAGGCCGCTGGTTGCAGCGGCCAGCAAACGCTTTGCCTCATCGTTGTTACTGGCAAGCACCCTCTTGGCGCCTTTGCCATTGACCATCATCTCCGCAAACATCAACTTTTGCTTAACCTTGGCCTCAGACACCTGCGGTTCTTTGCCACTCCCTTTGACCCCTACAGTGGGCTTTCTCGTCTCGATTTCAATGGTCTCGCCCGGGTCAACGACATACAGGGTTCCCCCCATGTAGGGATGATTGCGACAGGCGTAATAAACCTTGTCTGGCGTACTTTTGCTGGGGGTAAACGTCATCGTGCCCTCGTAAATGTTCGCACTCTCCACGCCGTCGACAACCGGCGCACTGCCCCAACCTATTTCCTTGCTTGAGAGGTAGACATCATGCTTGGGATCGCTTCTTATCACGAACCTATAAGTCTTGCCACGTTCGAGGACGATCGATTTCCCCGGCACACCATCAAGAATAAAGCCCATCGCATGCCCCTTGCCATAGGCGGGGTGGCTCGGATCCTTCTTGCCCAGTGTAACGACGTGTTGGCCGGGTCTTGGCTTGATAGGTTCATCAGCAGCGGCAGGCGCAGAAGTCACGACATCGGCCGATACATCGCCGCCCGCTGCCTCTCGACCAGAGGTCGCCGCCGCAGGCATGGATTCGACCGAGATCACAGGCTCACGGACATCCTTTGCTCCCATGGTCTCTACCATCGCAGCGTCCGATTCGGCGGCCGCGGACTCGCCGCCCTCAGAAGAAGACAAGACCTCCGCAGACTGGATGTCAGCCTCTGCAGGTAGCGGTGTATCTGCAGTAGCCCCTTCCTCCGCTGGCGGTGTTGTCCGCGTCTCAGTGGCCGCGCAGCCCCAAAGGCCAAACACTGAAAGAAACACAAGGGTTGAAATGGTTTTAATGGATGAATTCGACATAATCACAATACCCGCCTGCCTAGAAAAACCGAAGAACAGAAGCAACTATGAACAGCGATGCCATGCGTATTAGAGAAACGGCGCGAACTAATAGTTCGCGCCGCTATAACCTACGCTAACACTTGGTCAAAGTACTCCCCCACCATAACACGGGATCGGTTAGTTCCAGGGATTCTTTAGGCTGGTCTCACTTTTCGGCGGCTTCCAATCGGCCGGTTTCGGCTTGGAGTGGCACTTGGTGCACGATTGGGTAGTCACAGGGAAAGCGACTTTACCGTGACACACGCCGCACTGCTGACCCAACAGTATGCCGGACATGTTCATCACGTTTGCCTTGCGCTGGGGGATAAATATCTTCGGGTGGCAATTCGAGCAATGCAACCACTGCGTATGCGGTTTGTGCGGAAACACGACGTCCGGCACCGTAGACTTCACTTCGCGCACAATATCCAGATCCATCACCAAGGGCTCGATCGTGGGATCAAAACGATCATAGCGAGGCTGCAAAAGGTTGTCATCCAGCGCCTTCACCCAGTCCACATAATTGCCGAATGGCGTTGTCGGCAGGCCATCATAGGCAATCTTCGGCGGCTGCAAGACGTGCGTATTGTCGTTGTCGGGATCGTGGATACCATCCTCTGCGGGCGGCAGATTCTTGGCTTTCGGCTTTTTCAACAAGCGGTTAAAGGTGTTTGCCGAGCTTACATGGCCTTTCGCGGCCTTCACCTCTTTCAATGGCGGCTGAGCAGCCTCTGCCCGAACAGCAACGACCGGCAACACGCTCAAAGCCACAACCCCCAAGAAGAATTGTTTCATTTTCATTGTAATAACCCTTCGTTGTAAGCTTACTAATTGCCGAGCTTTTTATAAGTCGGCGCAACCAGTCGTTGGACGGTACTGCCATCAATATGGGTCGGCGTCCCGGAAATACCCGAATGGCACATGCCGCAGTTCTCAACGGACCAGGAAATCTCACCATTGTGACAGGCACCACAGAATTGACCATCTATGATCTTGGCCATGGTGATCTTGTTGCCACCAGCCTTGAACTTGAAACCAAGATCCGCATGGCAGACCTTGCAACGAAAGCGAATCCGGTGATACCAATGCGGAAATACCACGGGGCGCATACCCGCCGCATCCGAGTAGTTGTTCATAACCACATCGCCGTACTCAGCATGTGCCGCCTGCGGCAGCACCATAGCAGCCAACATACTCAGCAAGCCAATAAGTGCCGACTTGTACATAGAGCCTCCCTCCATCGTCATTAAATCAAAAATACAGAAACCGAATAATTATTGTCAGTGCAACTCGCGCATGTTACCCCACATCAAAAGCTGCGGGTAGCCTGAAAATTCAGTGATTTCGTGGGCTCACCGTCGCCATACTGGGTCAAGCGAAAGCCCGCCGACATGCTCAGAAGTCCTAAACTGTATTGAAAACGGTTATCCCAGTCCAGTCTCTGCGAGGGAATATCATTGCCGATCTCCTTGCTACCACTGAATCGGGAGCGAAATCGCAGATTATAGATGCCAAAGGGACGCTGGTGCCGATAGGAAAGTCCGAGACTGCCAAAGCGTCGATAACCGGTCTCCGTCCCGCCAGACACGTTCTCAAACTCTTGACGATTGGCCGTAAGGGAAAGATTGGCAATGAGATTGCTCAAACGATTGATAACCAGATCCTGCGATAGCGTGAAGGCCGCCCGCTGAAACTGCGACGCCCCAGCCCCCGTTGAGCGCGAGTCCGACACTTGAATGCTCCCATAGGTGGCGCCCCGCCTGCCGCGATAATTGCTGCTCAGATTAAGATTATTGCTCACTGTGCGGGTTGCCTCACTGACAGCAGAACTCTTGCTAGCCGAAGCACTCTGGGAGAAGCTGGCGCTCAGCGAACTGGTGCGCCCCAACCCCCACTGCCCGGCAAGGCTGTGAGAAAGACCACCGCCGAGCGAGCGAACACTGCTCGTCTCCTTTACCCCCAACGAGTCTGTCCGCGAGAAACTGTTGCCAGCACTTCCTGATGCCTGCCACATCCAATCAAGCCCGGCGCCCAATGGGTAGCGGTGTGACGCATAGCTTGCGCCCACTGACTGACTCGAGGTCAATGACTGAGAGGTGTCGCTTTCCGCAGTCCCAATCGTCAACCCTGCCCGGACACTCGCCCGACGGGTTATACGATAATTGGCACCGATGTTGCTGTTGAGGCTCCGCCGCCCCGAGCCACTGCCTGCCGGCTCCGACTTGGAAGCCCGAACGCCGCCCGACACAGACAGCGCCCGATGCTCCGGACGCCAGTAAAAGGAACTCGAGCCTTGAGTTATCGTTGCACCCGAAACGCCATCCCCCGCATCCGTCTCCACATATGTCAACAGATTGGTCACACCGGTTTCTGGCCCAGGCGTGTAGATATGATTGAGCGAGAGAGAGGAAGACTTGGGCTTTGAACGGCTTTCGGAGCTCTTGCTGGTAGTGAAATTTGCCGCCAAAGACAGTGTATTGGGCGCCGACCTCACCTGATGGGTAATACCATAGGATTCCGACAACGAGGAGCCAGTTAGTCCGGAAAGGTCACTGCGATAATACCAGAGAGCGGACAAGGCCCCCGTGCGCGAGGTATACGACTGACGAAGCGACCAGCGAGACAGTCGGTAATAGACACTGCCCGTGAGCTGTGACAGGTCGGAGAAAGCAGCGGTGCGGCTGTCGCTGCGCGTATATACCAAGGAGAAAGGAAAACGGCTATGTGGAAAAACGTTGAAGGTAAAAGCGCCTGTTGTCGTCCTGGAATCACTCCTGGAGGTTGTGGACTGCGTGTTGGTCAGGCCAAGACTCAATGTCGCGGACGTGGTAGCAAACCAGGGCTGCCAAACATATCCCGCCGCATTAACCGTACCGCGAAGCTGCATCTGCTCTGACTCGGAAGCTGCACTCACATAGCCATAGCCATATGTCAGATTTCCTCCCCAGTTCAACGGTATCAACGACGTAAAAGCTGCCTGCGCGGCACCAAAGGGCGCCATGAGCAGAAGCACACAGCCCGCCACGGAAACCACGGCCCCAAAGCGCGCAGCAGGGCAGCCACGAAACAACACGTAACTAGTCATGAAAAAAGCCCGAGATTATCAGGCCGCACCCTGTTGATCAGTTGGCACATCCCCCCCCCGCTAACCGAATGAACTCAAGAGCGCCCCAAGCCTCCCCAAGGCCTGGAAGCGGATGGCTATGATTTGCGATCGATCGTCAACAGGTACCCGCAACGAAGCCGCCACCGACCCACCAGACATCTTGACCAACACCCCGAGCTGTCAGCGCCAGGGGGCGTCATTGACCTTGATTTCCGCTTTCGCCCGCAACTCGGCAGCCAGATTTTCCCAGTTCTGCTTGCCCTTTTCGCGCAGATACAGCTGTTCCGCGCGCTCACGCACCGCATCAAGGGGATTCAACTCTGGTTTCATCCGATCCTCCAGACGAAAAATGGCGATCCCCTCCAGCATGACTACCGGCGCCGAAACATCGCCAACTTCCATTATATCCAGAACCTGTTGCGCATTGTCACCCAGCATTCCAACATGCACATACCCCATGTCACCACCATTCTGGGCGGACTCGTCACTGGAATGAATCCTCGCCAATTCTGCGAAATCAGCGCCCTTGCTCAGGCGATCCACAATGGCAGACGCCTCTTCACGCGCCTGCCGCCAAACCTCGCTGGTCGATGATGGATCTACCCGCAACAGAATCAGGGATACCTTTATACGCTCAGGCGTCGTAAACAAATCCTTGTTGGCTTCATAAAACGCCTTCAATTCCGACGCGGTCGGCTTTTCCACGACCTTTACCTGCTCCTCCAGCCGCTGCACCAGGCTTTCCGCCTCCAGTCTGCCGCGGACCCGCGGCAACACCTGATCCCTGGCGGCAGCCCACTCCGGGTCGTCCTGGAATCTTTCGTCGTATCGTTTTATTGCTGCCTCCACAGCATCGGAGTCCGGCTGAATACCTCGCCTTTTCGCCTCCCTTGCCAGCAAAAATTGCTGAATCAATTCATCAGCCACCTCTTTGTAGAATTTCTTCTGCTCTTCCTCCGGAATGGTCCCGTGATAGAAGCGCTCCTGCATCCCGCGGCGCAACGCAGACACGTACTCGCCGAGCGGAATCTCCTCGCCATCAATGATGGCGAGATAGCTCAACCGCGCTTCCTCACCCTTTTCGGCCTCTTCCTGCGACACCTTGCCATCGGCATCTGCCGCGTGCGCCAAAGAAGCCATCAGCACCCATGCCGAACATATCAAAAGAAGAAATTGCAAACGAGCAGACATGTCTGTACCCACTATCGATTTTCTTGAACAGTAAAAGAAAAGGCTGGCAGCCTGCGGGTTGCCCCACACGGCTGCCAGCCTTATTGACTCAGCTACAAATCAAGCCCGCTCTATTTCGTGTGACACGCGAGACAGATCTGACTTCCAGCATTGGACATGCCACCACCTTGTGCCTGGGTGGAAATACGCAGGAAGGTCGTCGTCTCCAGATGCGGATCATGACAGGAGCCGCACTCCACGAAGGGTTCTGCCTCGCCCGCAAACGCGACGCCTCTCGCATCGCTTCCAACAGGCGTAACTCGGGTGTAGAGCTTGAAGTCCCACACATCAAGCACGTCCGTCTGAGAAACACCGCCGCCGTTGGTCGCCATGAAATCATTATCGATGTACCACCGATCGAGCCCAGGCACCCTCTTCGGCATCACGAAGTCCGAGTCACGCAGCGGCCCCGTGCTGTTTGCGGAAACACCACCACCGCCATACTGCATACTGACCGGATGGTCGTTGGTCAGGTCAGTACCGAGGTTGGTGATTACGCCACCGAGCAGCGTGCCCGTGGTGTCAACGGTCATGCCAGTGGCACCCGTCTCCCAGGTCCAGGCCCTGCCACCAACACCGCCGCCAGTCGCGTCATACATGCCGGATCCCGGCGCGTTGATGATGTTGTCGATCGCCTGGGTGCCGTCATGGCAAGACAAACAGGCCAGCGTCACGGAACCGATCTGGCCCTGTGCCGCATCATAAGTGGAAGTTCCCAGGTCATCATAGGTCGTGTAGCTGGCCGGATCCCGCAGGGATTTGTTCCACAGCGGCACGGCGACATTGTTGCCGGTGTCGGCGCCATGTGGTGTGTGACAGAAGATGCAGATCTCTTCCGTGTCCGTCACCCTGTTGTTACCGGTACCCTGCGCGCCGAGATTATGCTTGGTGTTGGCGATCCCGGCGACCGCGCTGCTCGTCGCAACCGCAGTCAAGCCCAAGACCGCTCCCGCAACTACCGACTTCAGTAATATTCTTTGCTTCATCAGAAACCCCCTATGGTCTCGAAATTTACTTCTTGGCTATTAAACGGCCCCGCGACAAAAAACAACCAGACACGGGCTATTACGCTACTCCTGTAATGGTTTGTATTTTTAGCACGCAGCCAAAACCCATGTCAACACAACAGCCCCGAAAAGACAAAAACCGCACGCGTGCGCGGGCAGAAATGACAGGATGCAATACCACCAAAAAGCCATTGAAAAACAATTAATTACATACAACCCGCACCATTTCGCAACACGCCCGCCCTGCCAAAACTGTGACCCCCGTCACAAAACTAAAATAAAAAAACAGGCCGCTCCTTTTTTACAGCACAATCAGCGAAAAACAGCCTCGGTAGCCATGATGCTGAGCGCCTCTTGCTCAGGCACCCGCCGGAATACATCGATCTTCAGAAACAGCTGATCCACAACATAAACAAACCCGCGCTCGTCCACGGCGATACCCGCTGGTAGCGCGAACTGACCCGGCTTGTCTTCCAGTCCTTCCTCTCCGATAGAGAGCAGCAACTGTCCACGCGGGTTGAATATCTGGAAATTTCGAAACGCGGCGTCGGTTACATAGACATTGCCCTCGCCATCCGTGGCAAGTCCCCTGGGCCGGGCGAGATCACCAAAATTTCGCCCGACCTTCCCCCAGCTGCGCAAAAACCGGCCGTCGGGCGAAAACGCCTGGATACGGAAGTTGCCGCTGTCGAGGACATAGACCGTGCCGTCCGGTGCCACCGCAACATGTGTCGGTAAATTGAACTCTCCCTCACCTGCTCCACGCTTGCCGACAATGGCCAGCCGTCGGCCCTCACCGTCATAAATCACCAGCCGGTGGCGCTGGCTGTCAATGCCGCCAGCATCGATCACATAGATTCGACTCCCGTCGGCCGTGACCGCAACCCCGACAGGCCGGTCAAAGTCCTCCGCATCCCCCACGGCGCGCAGATACATCCCCAAGGCGTCATAAATCATCACCCTACCAACACCGGTGTCGGCCACGTAGATATTCTGTTGCGCATCCATGGCCACGCCCATTGGCTTCACAAGCACGCCTTCCGGTCCCACGACGCCAAAGGTGTAAACCTTCTGGCGCCAGAAATTGAAAATGAAGCCGCGCCTCAACACCGTGTCAGTCACTGCAACCGAGCCATTATGAGCCGCAACGCCAAAGGGCTTCATGAACAGCTCGTCTTTTTCGACATAGCCGGAAATTCTGTAACGCAACCTGTCCGCGGCACTTGTAGGCTTCAAGCTTTTTTCGCTTCTCAGACTTGCCTCAAAGACAAAGCGTGGCTGCTCCGGCGGCTTGGGCCAGTAGAGTCTTTCCGCTTTCTCTTTCACCCCCCCCGTGGTGCAAGCGGCCAGCAGCCCCAGCAAGGCCAGAGTCAGACTCAAACGAAACAGCATATGCAGATTCACCCTTTTCACTCCGGATAATTTATTGCGAGACGTCCGGTATCACCAAGCAGCAGCGGTCGCCGCCAGCCCCCGCCAACAAATCAAGACCTGAAATCCTTGCGCAGACCAAAGGTGAAGACGGCCTCAAGATCCTTGCTGTAACGATACCCCGTATAAATCCTTGTCTCGCGACTGAACTTGTAGATGGCGCCAGCGGCCGCATAATCGCTATCCGGCGTCGTCAGCGCCGCACCACTCGAACGTCCGCCCTGAACCGCCAGCAGCAGCTTGCCAAGTTTGAACTGGTAGCCCAGAAACCACAGCGAGGGCTTGCTTGTGACGCCGCTTGAAGCATCCTCGATGTATTCATATTGCAGGGAAAGCCGGTGCGCCTCGTTTTCACTGCGGTACTGGCCGCCGATCTTCGCCGCCCGGTAGTCAAACGGCTGGCTCGACGTCAAATCCGCGGGATCCGTGAGCCTCGCCCGCTTGCCCGAATCGAAGTAGGCGACAAACACTTCCCAGGCTTCCCGCCTGAACAGCAGGTCCAGCGAAAGCGCGTTGTCTTCCCGCTCGAAACCATAGGCGATGCGTCCTCTCAACGCACCGCTTCGCGGTGACTCGTAGGCAACCATCCTGTCGAGAAAGTCTTCATGGCCGAACTCCCCGCCACTCATCCCGCCATTGCCTCGCGCCTCGAGCGATGTGGTGACAAAGGGGTCATACTTGACGCCTCCGGTGTACTTGTAGGGCGACTTCAGGTTGCCCGCCATCACGGCGCCAAAACCACCGGCCAGCCCCACATAGGACATGCGCCGGGTCAATGACGCATTACTGCCGTCGGCGGCGTTCGGCGAAGTATTCGTGACGGTGCTCAGCTCCCACTCGAACCTGGCAAAACTGGACATGCCGCCCCCAAGGTCTTCCGCTGCCTTGATGCCGAAACGACCACGCGTATTGTCTTCAAGGCGCAGCCCGTCCTTCTCCGGATAATCCGCGACCCTCGTCACGCCCTCCGGCCACTTGTCCTGATACGAGGCCATCTCCACATTGGCGGAACCGTACACACTGACATCGGCAGACAGGGCCACCAGCGGGGTGAAAAGCAAAGCAACTGAGGCAGCAAGCCTGTGCCGTACAACCATTACATGTCTCCATTGGGAATCACGGGCGCCGCAAGGCACCGCCGTCGCGGCAACTTATACCAGCAGCCATCATCGATGCAAGCAGCGGGCGCAAATAAAGCGCAAAGATTCTACTCGCGCAGGCAGGTGCGCGCGCAAAGCGGAAAGCAATGATGAGAGCTTTATATGGGAAGAAAAAAGATGGCTGGCGGACTAGGATTCGAACCTAGATTAATGGAGTCAGAGTCCATTGTCCTGCCGTTAGACGATCCGCCAGTAAAGGACGCCGGAAGGAACCGGCAACATCAGCGCGCCGAACAGCTCCGGCGCGCGCCGCCGGACCCCTGACAGGACCCGGCGACAGCAACGACTTAACGCTTGGAGAACTGCGGACGCTTGCGCGCCTTGTGCAGACCCACTTTCTTGCGCTCGACCTGACGGGCATCACGCGTCACCAGGCCCGCGCGACGCAGCGGCGAACGAAAGGTCTCGTCATACTCGATCAGGGCGCGGGTGATGCCATGACGAATGGCGCCGGCCTGGCCACCGTTGCCACCGCCCTTGACGGTGACATTGATGTCGAAGTTCTCGGGCATATCCACCACCTGCAGCGGCTGACGCACCACCATGCGGGCGGTCTCGCGGCCGAAATACTCATCCAGGGGACGGGCGTTGACGGTGATGCTGCCGGAACCCGACTTGAGGAAAACGCGCGCCGTGGAACTCTTGCGACGACCGGTACTGTAATACTGTTTATCTGCCATGATGCTTTCTGTTCGCTTTGAGAATTAGATTTCCAGCGGCTTCGGCTGCTGGGCTTCGTGCTGATGCTCGGGGCCCGCATAGACCTTCAGCTTGCGGAACATGGCGCGACCCAGCGGGTTCTTCGGCAGCATGCCCTTGACCGCCGACTGAATGATGCGCTCGGGAGCGGCGTCCACCAGCTTTTCGAAGGTAGTGGTCCGCAGGCCGCCGACATAACCGGTGTAACGGTGGTAGAGCTTGTTCTTGGCCTTGTTGCCAGTGACATGCACCTTCTCGGCATTGACGACCACGATGTAGTCACCGGTGTCCACGTGAGGGGTGTATTCGGGCTTGTGCTTGCCACGCAGGCGACGGGCGATTTCCGTGGCCATACGCCCCAGCGTCTTGCCTGTCGCGTCGATCACGTACCAATCACGCTCAACCTCGGCGGGTTTCGCACTAAACGTCTTCATATCGGCCTGTACTCCAAAAGAATCGGCTTGGAAAAGGCGCAAAATGGTACGGATTGACCGCGCCGCTGTCAAGCGCGAGCCTTTTCCAATGACACATGAGCCTGAAAGGGGCGCGTGATTCCAACGTGACATGAGCCTGAAGGCGGGTCCGGGAACGGGCATCATCGGAGGATGATGATCGTGACCCTAAAGACCCAAGGGCTCCAGACTCTGGAGGAAATCCGCGCCTTCCTGGAAGGCACCCAGGCCCTCGGCTTCGAGACCCCGGCCCGAGAGGCCGCTTACGAGTGGATCAGCGCCGAGCTGCGCCG
>JALSHB010000211.1 GCA_026982475.1 Chromatiales bacterium | reverse complement strand
ATAGGTTCGGGAGAGGTCGAAATAGGTGTCGGGCCGCTGGTCCTTGAGCAGCGCGAACTGGCGGGTGTCCAGGTAGTCGCCCAGCAGGATCTCGTTGTCGTACTCGATGTCGAAGCCGATGTTGTCGTGTGTTTTGCCTTCCACCTCTCGTCCACTGCGCCAGGGCCTGGCTATCGGCATCACGCCCCCGGCCCTCCTGCCCAGCGCGCCCTAGTCCGGGATACAGCAGGCCCCGCGACACCAGATGCACTCACAGTCGACGTGGTTGCAGCTGACGTCCTTGCGCTGGCTCTGGTAACGGTAGCGGGCCCAGGGGGACAGCAGGCGCTTGCCCCACGAGGGCCGATACTGACGGCGCAGCGCTTCGCGCAGATCCGGGTGCGAGACATAGCGCTGCAGGAACCAGCCATAGCCCCGGTTTCCCAGCAGGCTGTACAGCGCCCGGTTGACCACCGAGGTCTCCATTTGCGGCAGCAGCTCGCGGCGCCAGGCGCGGTCGTAGTCGCCGCCATCCAGCAGGCTGCGGGCGGCCAGCACGCCCGAGCCGATGGCCAGGCGCATGCCGAAGCCCCACAGGGTGTCCTGAAAGCCGGCCTGCTCCCCCACCACCGGATGCGGGCCGCTGTAGGCGCTGGGCGGGATGCGGAAATTGCCGCTGCCGCCATGCGGCCGGGGATTGTCCATCTTCAGGCCGACCAGTCGCTCGAAGGCCTCCAGGGTGCGCTGCACGTAGCGCTTCTCTTCCTTGAAGCCGGAGAACATGCAACTCTTGACGGTCCCCCGCCCCTGCAGGATCAGCAGGTAGGCATAGCCCTTGGGCGCAAGCTCGTCGTCGCAGATCACCCAGTAGCCGTCCGCCATGTCGGTCTCGAAGTGATAGCCCACGGCGATGGCGTCGGCGGCCCGCGGTCCCGCGGCGAGGATGCCCTCCCCGGCCAGCTGGCGCAGGCAACTGCCCAGGCGCACCTCCACGCCCAGGGAGCGGGCCTGCCGGAGCAAGGCGCTGTCCAGGCTGCCGGGGCCGGGGCCGCGTTCCACCAGGTAGAACAGGGGCTCCTCGCTGGCGACCTCGTAGGCCCGGCCGCGGGCATCGAAGGCCGTCACCCGGCGACCGGGCGCGGCGGTGAACTCGGTGCTCAGGCCCAGCTCCGCCATCACCGCCAGCACGTCCTCGCGGGTGGTCCAGTTCTCCAGGCCCTGAAAATCGCCGCCGAAGCGATAGCCCACCTCGTCGTGGGCCTCGTGCACGATCACCCGGCGCCCCGCCCGGGCCAGGGTGATCGCGGCGGCCAGTCCGGCCGGACCGGCGCCGGCGATCTCCACGGCGGTGGCGTCTGTTCCGCTGTCCGCCATGGCTCAGCGGCCCGCGGGGTAGTCGCGGCGCGCCGGCCCCACGTACAGCTGGCGGGGGCGGCCGATGCGCTGTTCGGGTTCGGCGATCATCTCCATCCATTGCGCCACCCAGCCCACGGTGCGGGCGATGGCGAACATCACCGTGAACATGTTGGTGGGGATGCCCAGCGCCTTGTAGATCAGGCCGGAGTAGAAATCCACGTTGGGATAGAGCTTGCGCTCGATGAAGTAGTCGTCCTCCAGCGCCGCCTCTTCCAGGGCCATGGCCAGCTCGAACAGGGGGTCGCTGGTGTCGCCCAACTTCGCCAGCACCTCGTGGCAGGCGGCGCGGATGACGCGGGCGCGCGGATCGTAGTTCTTGTAAACGCGATGGCCGAAGCCCATCAGGCGGAAGGGGTCGTTGCGGTCCTTGGCCCTGGCGATGTACCGGGGCACGTTCTTCACGTCGCCGATCTCCGCCAGCATGTTCAGCGCCGCCTCGTTGGCACCGCCGTGGGCCGGCCCCCACAGGGCGGCGATGCCGGAGGCAATGCAGGCGAAGGGGTTGGCGCCGGAGCTTCCGGCCAGGCGTACGGTGGAGGTGCTGGCGTTCTGCTCGTGATCGGCGTGCAGCATGAAGATCAGGTCCAGGGCCCGTTCCGCCACCGGGTCGACTTCGTATTCCTCGCTGGGCACGGAAAACATCATGTGCAGGAGGTTGCCGGCATAGCTGAGGCTGTTCCTGGGGTACACGCTCGGTTCGCCGACGGAGTGCTTGTAACAGGCGGCGGCGATGGTGGGCATCTTGGCGATCATGCGGTGGGCGGCGATCACCCGGTGGCTGGGATTGTGGATGTCGGTGGAGTCATGGTAGAAGGCCGACAGCGAACCCACCACGCCGACCATGATGGCCATGGGGTGGGCGTCATGGTAGAAGCCGTCGTAGAAGCGCTTGAGGCTTTCGTTGATGATGGTGTGGTGGGAGATCAGGTTGGTGAATTCGTCGAACTGCGTGGGCGTTGGCAGCTCGCCGTTCATCAGCAGGTAGGCGACTTCGAGAAAGGTGCTGTGCTCCGCCAGCTGCTCGATGGGATAACCCCGGTAGAGCAAGATGCCCTGTTCGCCGTCGATGTAGGTCACCGCGCTGCGGCAGCTGGCGGTGGCCAGGAAGCCCGGGTCATAGGTGAAACAGCCCATCGCCCGATACAGGTTGCCGATGGGGACCACCGGCGGGCCGTCCGTGCCTGTCAGCACCGGGAGTTGCAGCGTCTTGCCGGTGGCCGGGTCGGTCAGTGTCAGGTGGTGTTCATTTTCCATTGTTCTTCTCCTGCTGGCTGAGGGTTTCGCGCAGCTGGGCGATGGAACGCGCCAGGGCCTCGCTCTCGCCGCTGACCAGGGGCAGCTCGATCACCCGTTCCACGCCGCTGCCCGACAACACCGCCGGAACGCCCATGGCGATGTCGCGCTGCCCGTACTCGCCATCGAGGATGGCCACGCAGGGCAGGATGCGCCGGCGGGTGCGCGCCATGGCATCCACCATCGCGGCGATGGACGCCGCCGGCGAATCGTAGGCGCTGCTGGTCTCCTTCAGGGCGAGGATCTCTGCCCCGCCCTGGCGGGTCTTTTCGATCAGGCGCTCGATGGTGTCGGCATCCAGGAACTGCTCGATGGGGATGCCATTGATGCTGGCGTAGCGGGTCAGGGGCACCATGGCGTCGCCGTGGCCGCCGATCACCAGGGTGTTGATGTCCTTGACGGAAAAGCCCGTCTCCCGGGCGATGAAGCTCGCCATGCGGGCGCTGTCCAGCACCCCCGAGAGGCCGAACACACGGTGCCGGCCCCAGCCGCTCTGGCGCCAGGCGTGATAGGTCAGCACATCCACCGGGTTGGTGACGATCAACAGCAGCGCATTGGGCGCATAGCGCATCACGTCGTCCACCGCCCCGCGCAGCACGCCCAGGTTGGCGTCCACCAGGTCGCTGCGCGACATGCCCGGCTTGCGGGGCAGGCCGGCGGTGAAGATCACCAGCTCCGAGTCCACCATGGCGGCCGCGTCCGCGCCGCCGTCGACACGGGTATCGAAGCCGAACAGGGGCGCCGATTCCTGCACATCGAGGGCGATGCCGCGGGCCTTTCCCTCATGGCGACCCAGCAGATACAGTTCACGGCACAGCTCCGCCTTGGCGATGATCTGGGCGGTGGATTCGCCGACCCGGCCGGGGCCGATGATGGTGATCTTTTTCATGTTATGCTCCTCTGTGTCATGCGGATCTCGTGAAAACGGCCCTGCTCAGTGTTCATGCGCTGCAACTGCCTTCACCCGAGGCGACCGCAGGAACCAGATCTGATAGAGGGAGATGAGGATCTGCAACGCCCACGACAGGCCCAGCAGGCCACCGGCGATCACCACCGTGTAGGCATAGAGGGGGTCCCACTTGGTGAGGAACCAGGCGGCGATGTCGGTGAAGATGGCGATGAACGGCAACAGCGTCAGGCTGTGCTGGAACCAGGGCGGCAACTGGGTGAAGCGGAACACCAGGCCGATGCCAAGCGCCACCAGGCCGATGCCGAACAGGTGGATGTGTGAGACCTTCATCAGGCTGTGCAGCGATACACCGGTATCCACATTGGCGACCTTCTTTACCCCCTCGTAGCTGGAGAGATCGGGTATGCCCAGGCCCGAAGCCGGGCTGTGGCAGCCCAGGCAGCGCTCGGCGAGTATGGGTTGAATAGTGCGTGTGTATTCCTCCTCCGGGGCGCCGGATTTGAGCCACTTGACGATCTGGCTGCGCTGGTTGGTGTCGATATAGGCGGCCATGGAACCGCGTATCGCCGACTCCAGCCGCGTGCCGCTGCGGTTGCCATAGTAGTTTTCCGCGATGTCCTCCACGGACAGTCCCGGCTTGCCGTCGATGCCGTCGAAGCTGGTATAGAGGTAGGCCAGGGCCATCAGGTAGGCGCTTCCCGCCAGCAGCAGGAAGGAGGTATAGAGCAGTTTCTCGTTGAGGGTACAGTCATGAAAACGCCGTGGCCGGATGGCCGGGCAGGTCTCTGCGGGTTGTTCTCGTTCCATGGTCTGGCTCCTTTGTCTATTGCCCGGGGGTTCCCACTTCAAAGACACAGACCCGGTAGAAGGCGGAAAAGCAGTGGAACGCCTCCAGCGGGCGAATCGTCTTGCCCTGCCGTTGCGCACAGGCCGCGAGGGTGGCCGGCAGGTCCATGCGCCAAAAGCTGCCCAGGAACGGCTCCAGCCACAGCAGCAGGATACGCAGGGGCCACAAGCGCCACAGCAGGTGCCGCCGGGGACAGGCGCCGTACTCGGTGATCACCAGGCGTCCACCGGGACGCAATACACGCAGGGCCTCGCACAGGGTGCGCTCGCGTGCATCCGGCGGCAGCTCGTGCAACAGGAAGAACACCAGGATGGTGGCGAACGCATCGTCACGATACGCAAGCCGCTCGGCGTTCATGCGCGCCGCGAGCAGCCGTCGGCCTTCCGCGTCGCTCAATTTGCGACGGGCGGTGGCCAGCTGTATTTCGGCCACGTCCATGAGATAGAGATCGTCCTGCGACGTCTTGAGCAAGGCGGGCGTAAGCCCGCCGTACACACAGGTGAGCTGCAGCAGGCGTCCCTCGGGCCGGCCATTGGTGCAGGCCTGCAACGCCTGCCGGCACAGCGTCCGGTATTGCCCGAACAGGATGGCGTTGATGATCGGCTGATGATCGAAGAACCAGACCCCCACTCGCCACAGGTAGGCCCACCAGTAATGCCTGACCAGGTATTCCGGCAGGCCGTCGGTATATCGACGCCAGATGCCTGCAAGGGCGCGGCCTTGTGATTTGTTGTTTCTCTGCCTTGCTGGCGCGGGCACATCTCCTTCAGGGGGCATTACGGTCGTCTCTCCTCCGTCGGCGGAAAATTCCGCAGTGCTATGCCTTGTACCTGAACCTGCGGATCCAGGTTGTAGAGATCGTCATGCCGCAACGGCGTGACCAAGGGCTGGTGAACGGGGGCGGCCAACACCTGGTAGACATTGGTGCTGCCCTCGTCGAAGTAGTAGGCGCTTCCTGCCATGTACAGACGCCATATCCGGTAGGTGGCTTCGCCGACCATGGCCACGGCCTCCTCGCGCCGTGCCTCCAGTGCCTGCAACCCTGCGCGCAGGGTCAGGGCATAGTGGTAAGCTTCGTGGCTGACATCGTATTGAATTTGTTTTTTCGCAATCGCTCACGCTTCCCATCCACAGGCCGTAAAAACCCATTCCAGGCTTCGAGCCCATCCGTGATGTGTTGAGCAGCCGGTGTTCAGGCCGCGTCCTTGCCGCTCTTGTTCTCCATGCTGCACGAAAGCAGTTGGTCTAGGATGCCTTCCTCGCCGTCATCCACGGCCAGGAACATGACCCCCACGCCTTCCTTGCCGGCATGTACCAGCCAGCAGGGCAAGCGGATGCGCCGGGAAATCTCGATCTCCACCACCCTGCTGATGCCTGTTGCCGGTTGTGCGAGCTGAATGAACATGCCACCCGGAGAAATGTCACGCGTGCTGCCATGCAGCGTGAAACCGTCTCGACCATGGATGACTACGTCCAGGGACAACCGACTGCGTCTGTTCCAACGGTGTTCCATATTCATCTTTTTTCCACTCCTGCGTCATTATTAATCGTCAAGTTCTGACGGGCGAGGTATAGGCAACCTCACCTCCAGGTGTGACCTCATTCATCCGCGCTTTGTTTCCCTGAACGCAGGGAAAACTTTAATTATCCCGAATCCGTTCAGGACAATGATGCATGGCGTTCCCGATATTCATTTCTGTCAACTTACAGTCATGTCTTGCACGGAAAATATGGCTGATGCAAGCTGTCGTTGTGTCTCACCCCGGCCTTTTTGTTTTTCGACCTTTTGACAAATTGCCGACGGTTGATGATTTCATCGCCTGCATGATTTCGCCCCACCTGACCTGCCTTGCACGGTGAGCATAGCTCGTGGGTGCTGCACACAGGTCAATGCCTTGTCAGACTCGTGGGCACACACAAGATCGGCTTGTGATCCGGCCTGTCCCAGGTGAATGGTTTTTTCACCGTTAGCTTGCTGGGACTGTGCACGCCGTTTCTATCAAGCGTAGTCGAAGATGCGCGGGCCGCTGGCATTTTCCGCAAACAGAAAAAACGATCCTGGACAGGGCCGCTCATGCCCCGGGTGGCGGTCGGTTTCTTTGCGGCGCGGGGGGCGCCGCGAGGTTGTCCAGTTCGGTTTCTTCGCTGTCGTGTACCCAGCCCCGTCGCAATCGCTCCAGCCATCCGCCCCCCAGCCTTGCGCCGACTTCGGTCAGTGCCTTTTCTATCTGCGCCTCCGTTACCTGCAGCAGGTCGTAGGTAACACTCACTCTGCGCTTCTCGGCGGTAACCTCCTGCACACCCATCAATTGCCGCAGGGCGGAGGCGATCGATCGGCGGGTCTCGTCGTCCGGGGTTTCGGCAAAGAGTACTAGGTGTTGCCTGGGCGGGATGCTCGACTAAACTCATCAAGACTATCCTGTCAGATACAGAGCCGGGCATGAAGGTGCTTCTGCGCCGGTGGCATCGGCAGGTGGGCCGGGGGGTTCCCCTCGGCCAGGTGATGCACCTGACCCATCAAAATGGAGGCAGTCCCCGATGAACAACTGGGAAGCGCGGGAAGGATCTCCGCAACCGCTGGGTGTCAATTTTGTCGCCTCGGAGCAGGCCTGGAATTTTGCGCTGTATTCCAAGCATGCCTTTTCCGTCACCCTGCATCTGTTTCACCCGGATGACACGCGGAACCCTGTTTACAGTTACCGCTTCAATCCGTTGCTGAACAAATCCGGGCGCGTCTGGCACTGCCGCATTGCCGAAGACGTGGTCGACAATGCGCACTACTATGCCTATCAGGTCGATGGCCCACATGACCCGCGGACCGGGCATCGCTTCGATGCTCAGAAGTGGCTGCTGGACCCCTATTGCCGCGCGGTGTATTTTCCGCCGGAATTCGACCGCAGTGCAGCCATCGGCCCGGGCCCCAACGCCGGCAAGGCGCCGCTGGGCATTCTTTATGATCAGGCCGATTGCCGCTGCCCCGTCAGCGAGCACATCCCCCGCCACACCCATGACACGGTGATCTATGAACTGCACGTCAAGGGGTTTACCCAACGCGCCAATGCCGGCGTGAGCGCCGACAAGCGCGGCACCTTTTCCGGCCTGGTGGAAAAGATCCCCTACTTGCAGTCGCTGGGTATCACCACCGTCGAGCTGATGCCGGTGTTTCAGTTCGATCCCCAGGAACACAATTACTGGGGCTACATGCCCCTGAGTTTTTTTGCCCTGCATGGCCAGTACGGGCGCTCAGCCTCCCCCATTGTGGTGCTGGATGAGTTTCGCGCCATGGTGGAGGCATTTCACCAGGCGGGTATCGAGGTCATTCTCGATGTGGTCTACAACCACACCGGCGAAGGCAATGAGAACGGCCCCACCTACAGCTTCCGGGCCATCGACAATACCACCTATTATCTGCTCCATGACGACCGCCGCTACTATCGCAACGATGCCGGCACCGGCAATGTGCTGCACACGGCCAACCGCCACGTGCGCGCCATGGTGCTGGACAGTTTGCGTTACTGGGTACGCGAGATGGGCGTGGATGGTTTCCGTTTCGACCTGGCGTCGATCTTCACCCGCCGCAGCGACGGCACGGTGAACTTGCAGGATGCGCCCATCATCTCCGCCATTCGCTCGGACCCTGATCTCGCCCACACGCGGCTGATTGCCGAGGCCTGGGACATTGCCAGTTATCAGCTGGGGCGCAGCTTCCCGGGCGTCAGCTGGCAGCAATGGAACGGCAAGTTTCGCGACGACCTGCGCCGCTTCACGCGTGGCGACAGCGGCATGGTCAATGCCCTCATGCAACGCCTGTACGGCAGTGACGACCTGTTTCCGGATT
>JALSHB010000210.1 GCA_026982475.1 Chromatiales bacterium | reverse complement strand
TGGCGTCTGCCCGGACCTTTTCAGCGACCTGCCAGGAGTCTGTCGAATTTGGGTAATCGTAGCGAGCATGGTGGGAGAGCGAGTCAAAATGTTTCCGATTTTGAGGCGAATAGTGGTTCTATTTAACCTGAATCCGTAGGTTCAAGACGGCGAATCGCACAACTCATTGATACATCTCGCTATATGAAAAATCTCGGCAATAATCCCCGCTATTCCCTCGATTTTTCATTACGCGATATGTATCAAGCAGTTGCACGCTTCATCCGCCCTGAACCTACGGATTCAGGTTTAACGAAAAATTGGGACTATTTTGGCCGCTCTCCCATCAGCGCAGTAGATTATTCCCAAACCCGACAGACTCCTAGTTTCGGTTATCCTGTGGCAAAATGAAACTGCCATGTTTACCTGTTTCATCACCTTGTTTTCCCGCGTTTCTTCTTGCCAGGCAATGCGCCGCCTGAATCCCCAGGCTCAGGCACGCCCCTGGCCTGGAGCCTGAAAATGACACGACATCTGTTGATCCCCTTGTGCCTTTGTCTGGGCGTCGTCCTGCTCGGTGGCTGCGCCAGCATCAGCGTGGCCCCCGACGGACTGAACAGCCGCCAGCCCGCCACCGTGACCCTGGTGGACGGTCGCACCCTGCAGGCCCGCCGGGGCTTCCGCCTCACCGCCGAGGAGCTGGTGCTGCGACAGGCGGGGGGCGAGACGCAAAGCCTGCCGCGGCGCGAGGTGCACGCCATCGACACCCTGTCGCGCACCCGGGGCATGCGCCGCTGGGCGCTGGTGGGCGCGGCGCTGGGCGGCCTGCTGAGCGCCCAGCTGATCGCCGACCGGGATGCCGCCTCCGAGGGCTGGCTGGTCCTCATGGTGCCGCTGACCATCCTCAGCACCACCGGCCTCGGCGCCGCCGGCGGCCTGCTGGTGGGCGAGAAGGTGCGCTACGAACTCAATCCGCTGCAACCGTAGCCCCCGCCTCCGGCAACGCCTTCAGCCAGCGGATCTCCAGCGCCGTCCGTGGGCCGATCAAGGCCTGGCCAAGGCTGCGCGCCTGCACCGCCTCGCCCGGGGCGACGGGGATGCGGCCGGCCATGATCTCCGCCAACACCTGCGGCAACAGCGGCTGGCGATCCGGCTCGGCGTAGCCCTGTGGGTAGACGGGCAGATCCGTGGCCGGGTCGTACTTGTCCGTGGCGCCGACGGTGTGCAGCAACTCGTGGGCGATCACCAGCCGGTTGGTGCCGGCCATGCGCCGGGTGGCGAACAGGTTGACCATGCCCAGCAGGCCCTTCTGCAGTCCCAGCGAGTGGCGCAGCACCGGGTGCCCCTGCGGGTCGAAATACAGCAGGAACATCTGGATGTCCGCCGGCGGTCCCTGCTCGCGCGCCACCCGCCAGGCCCACCAGCGGATCTTCAGGCTCCACGCCACGTTGCCGAGAATACTCGCCTGCGGGGGGGGCTGCGGCGGCAGTTCGTCCAGCACCGGCCCCATCACCAGCTCGAAGGGCTGTTTCAGCAGCAGATGGTAGTACGCGGCCTCTTCCTCGAAGAACGATTCGATATCGGCAAAGCTGTCCCGGTCGAGGCGGGCGATATAGTCTGACGCCGCCTCGCTGCCGTCGCCATTGACCGGATAGAGGGCCACCACCAGCGGCCGCTCCCAGCTGGTGGTCCGCCAGCGGGTGAGCAGGCTGCTGGCCGCCACCGCAAACAGGATCAGCAACAGAAACAGGATCCGCAACTGGCGGAATTGCCCGCCCGTGCTCATTTGCGCAGCAGCCACAGCAGCAGCGAAAGCACCAGGCTGATGATGATCGAGGTGGTCAGCGGAAAGTAAAAACGCGCGTTGCCGCGCTCGATGACGATATCACCGGGCAGGCGCCCGAGCCCCAGCTTCATCAGCCAGGGCCACAGCAGGCCCACGGCGAGAAAGAAGATGCCCAGGCCAATGAACAGACGCGGCAGGCTCATGGCGACGTGTCGGTGGCGGGCCGACGATCCGGCCCGCCGCCAGCGGTTTCAGGTGAGGGTCTTGACGCCATCCGGGGTGCCGAGCAGCAGCACGTCCGCCGGACGCATGGCGAACAGGCCGTTGGTGACGATGCCGACGATGTTGTTGAGCTGCTGCTCCATCTCCACCGGGTTCATGATCTGCAGGCCGTGCACGTCGAGGATCACGTTGCCGTTATCGGTGACGAAGCCCTCACGGTAGGCCGGCTGGCCGCCCAGCTTGACCATTTCACGCGCCACATAGCTGCGCGCCATGGGGATCACCTCGATGGGCAGCGGGAATTCGCCCATGATGTCCACCAGCTTGGATTCGTCGGCGATGCAAACGAACTGCCGCGCCACCGCGGCGACGATCTTCTCGCGCGTCAGCGCGCCGCCGCCGCCCTTCATCAGGTGCAGGTGCTTGGTGGATTCATCGGCGCCGTCCACGTAGACGTCGATGGTGCTGACCATGTTGAGGTCTTCCACCGGGATGCCGTGGCCCTTGAGGCGCGCGGCGGAGGCCTCGGAGCTGGCCACGGTGGTCTCGATCTGGCCCTTGATCTTCGCCAACTCGTCGATGAAATAGTTGGCCGTGCTGCCGGTGCCCACGCCGACGATCATGCCGGGCTTGATGTAGTCGATGGCGGCCTTGGCCACCGCCTGCTTCATTTCGTCTTGATTCATTATTGTTTCCCGTTGACTGGTTGTTCGCTACAGCTTGCCGGCAGTATACCGCAAGCAACCGGCGCCGCGCCTGACAGCGCCCCGCCAAGCTGATACCTTGTGCGCCATGCTCGATCACTACACCAAGAAGATACTCAACGCGCGCGTCTACGAGGTCGCCAGGGAAACCCCGCTGGAGCTTGCCGAGACCCTCTCCCTGCGCCTCGACAACCAGTTGTGGCTAAAGCGCGAGGACCTGCAGCCGGTATTCTCCTTCAAGCTGCGCGGCGCCTACAACAAGATCGCCCGGCTCGATGCGGAACAGCAACGCAAGGGCGTCATCGCCGCCTCCGCCGGCAACCACGCCCAGGGCGTGGCGCTGGCGGCGCGCGAGCTGGGCCTGAAGGCGCTGATCGTGATGCCCAAGACCACCCCGGACATCAAGGTGCAGGCGGTACAGCGCCTCGGCGCCGAGGTGGTGCTGCACGGCAATGCCTACGACGACGCCTGCGGACACGCCGCCGAGCTGGTGGCCAGGCGCGGCATGACCTACATCCCGCCCTACGACGACCCCGACGTGATCGCCGGCCAGGGCACCGTGGCGATGGAGATCCTGCGCCAGCACAGCACCCCCATCGACGCCATCTTCATCCCCGTCGGCGGCGGCGGACTGATCGCCGGCATGGCCGCCTACGTCAAGGCCCTGCGCCCGCAGACGCGCATCATCGGCGTGGAGCCCGACGACGCCCCCTGCCTGTACCAGGCGCTGAAGGCCGGCGAGCGGGTGGTGCTGGACCAGGTGGGCATCTTCGCCGACGGCGTGGCGGTGCGCCAGGTGGGCGAGGAGCCCTTCCGCATCGCCCGCGAGACCGTGGACGAGGTGATCCTGGTGAGCACCGACGAGATCTGCGCGGCCATCAAGGACATCTTCGACGACACCCGCTCCATCGCCGAGCCGGCCGGCGCGCTGGCCGTGGCCGGGGCGAAAAAATACGTCACGCGGGATAACATTCGCGGCCAGCAGCTGGTCGCCATCGACTCCGGCGCCAACATGAACTTCGACCGCCTGCGCCATGTCGCGGAGCGCGCCGAGCTGGGCGAACGCCGCGAGGCCCTGCTGTCGGTGACCATCCCCGAGCGCCCCGGCAGCTTCCGCGCCTTCTGCGAAATGATCGGCCTGCGCGGCATCACCGAATTCAACTACCGCTACTCGGATCCCCGCCAGGCACACATCTTCGTCGGCGTACAGATGCACGGCGGCGAGGCAGAGAAAGACGCCCTGATCCGCGAATTGCGCGAGGCCGACTATTCCGTATTGGACCTCAGCGACAACGAAATGGCCAAGCTGCACATCCGCCACCTGGTGGGCGGCCACAGCCAGGGCGCCGATAACGAACGCCTGTTCCGCTTCCAGTTCCCGGAACGCCCCGGCGCCCTGCTGCGCTTCCTGCAGCACATCGGCGGACGCTGGAACATCAGCCTGTTCCACTACCGCAACCACGGCGCCGCCTACGGCCGCATCCTCTGCGGCATCCAGGTGCCGCCCGCCGACAGTGACGACTTCCAGTTATTCCTCGACAACCTGGGCTACGAGCACTGGGAAGAGACGGACAACCCGGCCTATCGGTTGTTTCTCGGCTGAAGCCGCACCCACAAGACAGACGACATTTCTCGTTACACCGCTCTGCGGTGTAACGCAAAAAGCCGCTTCATGCTGTCGCGGGTGGGGTGGCGCTGAGCGACACTGGATGCGTGATATCAAGGCGCGGTGTCACGAGCCACAATCGACCACGAGATTCAACGCAAAGAACGCCAAGGCGCATAGGACGCAAAGGAAACCCTTTCAATGAACCTTTGCGTCCTCTGCGTTGCATGCCATTCCCGGCGACAACCTCGGCTTTCACGTCGTCTTATTCCGGTCAATGTGGCTGGATCGCACGAGCAGTGAACGCCTGCTGAAAGGGCGCCACATACAGTAACACCCGGAAATACCAGGATGTGCGCGATTTTTGATCTGTTTTTTTGCAACTAACGGGTGGATTCACCCCCGCCGCTTGCCGGTGGAACGCCGCCCGGGCAGGTATTCCACCGACGGCTCGCGGCGCACCGGCTGCGGATACAGGGCCATCAGCTGCAGGAATTCATCGGGGATGTCGGTGTTGACGTTGAGGCCCAGCTCACGCGCCTTCTGCGGCGTGATGGGATAATCATGGGTCCACTGACCACTGCTCAGCGCCGTGGCCAGGGCGTCGGCCTGCTCCGCCGGCATCTTGTCTTCGAGCAACTCCACCACCGCCGCGTGCACCTGTTGCAGGGCCTTTTGCGCCATGTCGGCCATCATCAGGGTCTGGTCATCGATCTTTTCCACCGGCTTCCTTTCCAGCACGCTGAGGATGGAGGCGGCGGCCTGCTGGCCCATCTGCGGATCCACCGGCCCCAACACGGCATTTTCACTGATGATGATCTCATCGGCGGCCAGGGCAATCAGGGTGCCGCCAGACATGGCGTAATGCGGCACGATGACGCGCACCGGCGCGCGGTGGCGCTTGATGGCGCGGGCGATCTGCAGCGCCGCCAGCACCAGCCCGCCGGGGGTGTGCGCCACCAGGTCGATGGGCACGTCCGGATCGGTGAGCTGGATGGCGCGAATCACCTCCTCGGAATCGTGCACGTCGATGTAGCGCAGCAATGGAAAGCCGAGCAGGCTCATGGTCTCCTGCCGGTGCACCAGCATGATCACGCGGCTCTTGCGCGCATGTTCGATGCGCGTGATGAGGCGTGTGCGGCTGGCCTCCAGCATGCGCTGGCGCAGCACCGGCTGCAGGGCGCTGAGCATGAAGAACAGCCAGAAGAGCGAGAGCATGTCCATGGATTACCTCCTTAATGTTGCAAAAAAACAGATCAAAAATCGCGCACATCCTGGTATTTCCGGGCGTTACTGTATGTGGCGCCCTTTCAGCAGGCGTTCACTGCTCGTGCGATCCAGCCACATTGACCGGAATAAGACGACGTGAAAGCCGAGGTTGTCGCCGGGAATGGCATGAAACGCAGAGATCGCGGAGGCGCAGAGGACGCAAGGTTTATTGAAAGGGTTTCCTTTGCGCCCTATGCGCCTTGGCGTTCTTTGCGTTGATTCTCGTGGTCGATTCCACATCCCCTGTCGCCCGCTGTTTGTGCGCGAATTTATGCAACGATTGGGTTACCTCCAGAGTGTATTCACAGGCGCCGGTTCCAGGCGCTGCGGTAATCGATCTGATCGGGGAAGAAATGCCGCTCCCGCGCCGGCGAAAAGAACAACCGGTGCAACAACACGCCGGCGACGAAACCGCCCACATGCGCCCACCAGGCCACGCCACCCACCTCGGCCGACTGGAACAGGGCGGTGGTGCCGGACATGAACTGCATCAGGAACCAGAAGGCGAGGAACAGCACCGCCGGCAGGGCGAAGATGAACGGATAGAACAGGATGGGGATCATCACCACCACCTGGGCACGGGGATACATGACGAAATAGGCCCCCAGCACCCCGGCAACGGCGCCCGAGGCGCCAATGGTGGGCAAGGTGGAGTCTGGATTGACGAATACCTGCACCAGCGCCGCCACCAGGCCGCAGGTGAGATAGAACAGCAGAAAGCGGACGCTGCCCATGCGGTCTTCCACGTTGTCGCCGAACAGCCACAGAAACCACATGTTGCCGATGATGTGCATCCATCCGCCGTGCAGGAACATGCTGGTGATGAAGGGCCAGTAGTCGCCGACGGGAAAGCCCACGGTCTGCGCCCATTCGGGGTGGGTATAACGCGCCGGCACCAGACCGAAGAGATAGAAGAAGCCCTGTATCTCCCGCTCCGACAGACCCAGCTCGAAGAGGAACACCAGCGAACAGCTGAGGACCAGAAACCATACCGCCAGCGGCGGGAAGCGGGTTGGAATGGAATCGTGCAGAGGGAACACGGACGCTCCTCGATGGCTGGCGATGGGTACGGTTGCAGATATGGGGGATGGAGCGGCAAAGGTCAACCGCCGCAGCCGTTACGCGCAGAGCGTGGTCGCGTAGCGCTTTCCATCCACCCTGATGATTTCGCTCTAGAAGCGGATGCCATCATTCCGGCATGTTTTCGTCGAAATACAGAGGATGTCCTCCTGGTCTCGGCTCTCGGCGTCGGCATCCTGCGGCGCCCCGCCACCGGCGCCTACTCCAGGCCGAGAATGAAATGCCAGTCCGCCTCCGCCACCGGCATCACCGACAGGCGGTTGCCCTTGCGCACCAGGGGCATCGCCGCCAGCTCTGGATGTTCCTTCAGCTCCTGCAGGCTGATGGTGCGCTTGAGGCGGCGCACGAATCTCACATCCACCATGTACCAGCGCGGTTTGTCCGGGTCGGACTTGGGGTCGAAATACCCCGCCTCGGGATCGAAGGCGGTATGATCGGGATAGCCCTCGCGCACCACCTCGGCAATGCCGACGATGCCCGGCACCTTGCAGTTGGAATGGTAGAAGAAGATCCGGTCGCCCACCTTCATCTGGTCGCGCATCATGTTGCGCGCCTGGTAATTGCGCACCCCGTCCCAGGGCTCGCTCTCCACGGCCTCGAGGTCATCGAGGGAAAAGGCATCCGGTTCGGACTTCATCAACCAGTAATTCATGGCGTCTCCAGTGCCGGCAATGCGGCTGTGATGGGCAAGACAGTGCCGGCGCGGTCGCCGGACAGGACGGATTCTGCATACTTTGTGATCACTTTCACAGTGTTTGACCCGGTTTTTCCGGAGGATGAAGCCTAGCCCGACCAGGCTTGGTACGGAAACAGCGAACCAGGGGCGCGGGGATGACTGCCAAACATCAGGAAACGGGCCATCGGCTTTTACTGAGAGCGCTCAGGGAATCCTCCAAAATCAATAACTTATGACAATATGACACTGACAGCACGAAACCAACCTGTCTATAATGCGGGCCTTGTCCAATAACCATGGACACAGGCAGACAATTTCATCAAGGAAATGGACATGCGTGACCCACGAGATTCAGCGAAAACCGCTCAAACCGCCATCGGCGCCGCACTGACGATCTTCCTCGCCCTGGGACTGGCCACCGAGGCCGGCGCCGGCACGCGCGAACAGGCCAAGCGCATCCATGACCGCCTGGTGGGCACACCGCCCAGCATCGCCTGCCTGGATCAGCTGCAGGCCCGCCTGGAGAACGACGGCGCCAAGGCCGCCGCGCTGGACGCCATCGACGACAGCGGCGCGGGCGACGCCTGCACCGATCCCTCCTTCTACAACGTCACGCTGAAAAACTTCATCACCCCCTGGACCAACGAGGAGCAGACCGTGTTCGCGCCCCTCAACGACTACACCGCCACCGTCATCGGCATCATCCGCGACGATCGCGACTTCCGCGAGATCCTCTGGGAAGACGTGCTCTACATCGGCAACGGCGTCACGCCGGCCTATTCCAACAGCAGCAACGCCCACTACGAGGCGATGGAGGATCAGGGCGTCAACCTGGCCGACCCGGCGGTGCTGGTCGCCACCACCCAGTCCGCCGTCACCGGGCTGCCGGCCGAGGCCACCGCCGGCGTCATCACCACCCGCGGCGCGGCGCGCGCCTTCTTCATCGACGGCACCAACCGCGCCATGTTCCGCTTCACCCTGCTCAACCACCTGTGCACCGACCTGGAGCAGATCAAGGACCCCACCCGCACCCACGACCGCATCCCCCAGGACGTGGCGCGCAGCCCCGGCGGCGACTCGCGCATCTTCATGAACGCCTGCGTCGGCTGCCATGCCGGCATGGATCCACTCAACCAGTCCTTTGCCTACTACGACTTTGA
>JALSHB010000209.1 GCA_026982475.1 Chromatiales bacterium | reverse complement strand
CCCACGACGAACCTTCGGTTGTGTGGCGGGATTTGTACCACCGCATTCCCGCCGGGTCGCGCCTGTAGTATCATTGCGCGCCTTTCTTCCGGCGTCACACAAAGGTTTTTCCCATGCTCGAGATTGGCCTCATTACCTCCCGCATCAAAGACATGCAAGCGCGCGCGCACGCGCTGAGGGGGTATCTTTGACTACGATACCAAGCGCGAAAGACTGGTAGAGGTCGAACGCGAGCTGGAAAACCCCGAGGTCTGGAACGACCCCGAGCGCGCCCAGGCCCTGGGCCGCGAGCGCGCCCAGCTGGAAAACGTGGTCAACGTCCTCAGCCAGATGAAGGAGTCCCTGGACGAGGCCCTGGAGCTGCTGGAGATGGCCGCCGAGGAGGACGACCAGGACACCGTGGACGCCGTGGTGGAAGACCTCGACCGCCTGGAAAAGGACCTCGCCGCGCTGGAGTTCCGGCGCATGTTCTCCGGCGAGATGGACAGCGCCAATGCCTATCTCGACATCCAGGCCGGCTCCGGCGGCACCGAGGCCCAGGACTGGGCCAACATGCTGCTGCGCATGTACCTGCGCTGGGGCGAGAACCACGGCTTCAAGACCGAGATCATCGAGCTCTCCGAGGGCGAGGTGGCGGGCATCAAGAGCGCCACCATCCACTTCGTCGGCGACTACGCCTTCGGCTGGCTGCGCACCGAGACCGGCGTGCACCGCCTGGTGCGCAAGTCGCCCTTCGACTCCGGCAACCGCCGCCACACCTCCTTCGCTTCCGTGTTCGTCTCACCGGAAATAGACGACGACATCGAGATCGACATCAACCCCGCCGACCTGCGCATCGACGTCTACCGCGCCTCCGGCGCCGGCGGCCAGCACGTCAACCGCACCGAGTCGGCGGTGCGCATCACCCACAACCCCACCGGCATCGTGGTGCAGTGCCAGAACGACCGCTCCCAGCACAAGAACAAGGCCCAGGCCATGAAACAGCTCAAGGCCAAGCTGTACGAATACGAGATGCAGAAGCGCAACGCCGACCAGCAGGCGGTGGAGGAGAACAAGGCCGACATCGGCTGGGGCAGCCAGATCCGCTCCTACGTGCTCGACCAGTCGCGCATCAAGGACCTGCGCACCGGCGTCGAGACAGGCAACACCCAGGCGGTGCTGGACGGCGACCTCGACCCATTCATCGAAGCCAGCCTGAAGAGCGGACTTTGAACCAAAAAAGTATTTCAGAGAAAAACCAACATGTCAGAACAGCCATCTCCCAAAGCAACGGCGGCCGAACAGGCCCTCGACGAAAACGCCCTGATCGCCCAGCGCAAGGCCAAGCTGGCGGCGCTGCGCGAGGCCGGCAACGCCTTTCCCAATGACTTCCGCCGCGACGTGATGGCCGGCGAACTGCACGCCGAGTACGGCGACAAGTCCAACGAGGAGCTGGAGGCCAGCCCGATCCGCGTCAAGGTGGCCGGGCGCATGATGAGCCGCCGCATCATGGGCAAGGCGAGCTTTGCCCATGTGCAGGACATGTCCGGCAAGATCCAGCTGTTCGTCACCCGCGACGACCTGCCCGAGGGCTTCTACAACCAGCAGTTCAAGAAGTGGGACATCGGCGACATCATCGGCGCCGAGGGCACCCTGTTCAAGACCAGGACCGGCGAGCTGTCGGTGCGCGTGGACGACATCCGCCTGCTCACCAAGTCCCTGCGCCCGCTGCCGGAGAAGTGGCACGGCCTGGCCGACCAGGAGACCAAGTACCGCCAGCGCTATCTCGACCTGATCATGAACGAGGTCACCCGCGAGACCTTCCGCGTGCGTTCGCAGGTCATCGACTACATGCGCCGCTTTCTGCTCGACCGGCAGTTCATGGAGGTGGAGACGCCGATGATGCACGCCATCCCCGGCGGCGCCACGGCGCGCCCCTTCATTACCCATCACAACGCCCTGGACATGGAGCTGTTCCTGCGCGTGGCGCCGGAGCTGTACCTGAAGCGCCTGGTGGTGGGCGGCTTCGAGCGGGTGTTCGAGATCAACCGCAACTTCCGCAACGAGGGCCTGTCCACGCGCCACAATCCCGAGTTCACCATGGTGGAGTTCTACCAGGCCTACGCCGACTACCGCGACCTGATGGATCTCACCGAGGAGATGCTGCGCGGCATGGCGCAGGCCATCCACGGTTCCACCACCATCGAGTACCAGGGCCAGAGCTTCGACTTCGGCAAGCCCTTCGCGCGCATGACGGTGCTGGAGTCCATTCTCCATTTCAACCCGGAAATAAGGCGCGAACAGCTGCAGTCGCTGGAGGAGGCGCGCAAGCTGGCCAAGGGCCTGGGCATCCCCCTCAAGGACAGCTACGGCCTGGGCAAGGTGCAGATCGAGATCTTCGAGAAGACCGCCGAGCATCGCCTCATGGACCCCACCTTCATCACCGCCTATCCCACCGAGGTGTCGCCGCTGGCGCGGCGTAGCGACGAGGATCCCTTCGTCACCGACCGCTTCGAATTCTTCGTCGGCGGGCGCGAGATCGCCAACGGCTTCTCCGAGCTCAACGACGCCGAGGACCAGGCCGAGCGCTTCCGCCAGCAGGTGGAAGAAAAGGATGCCGGTGACGACGAGGCCATGCACTATGATGAAGACTATATCGTCGCCCTGGAGCACGGCATGCCGCCCACCGCCGGCGAGGGCATCGGCATCGACCGGCTGGTGATGCTGTTCACCGACTCGCCCTCCATCCGCGACGTGCTGCTGTTCCCGCACATGCGCCCGCGGCGGGTGGAATAGCCGCGGGACGTTCATGGCAGGGCCGGATCCCGCCCTGCCGCCGGCATTCATTTCATTGCTGAAGTCCTGAACACGGCCTGGTTAGTCGTCGGGTTAATATCCATGCCACTGTGATGAATGGGTACGCTTGCGGTGACTATGACAGGAGTCGCTGAATCTCGCGGATCTCGTCGTGCGCCGCTTTCAGTACCTCGATGCTGCCCTGGGGGTCGAGGCCGAGCTTTCTGAAGGCGGGCACGTCGCTCCAGTCCGCGTCGCGGTGCGGATTGCGCGCCTTGCCGCGGCCGGCGTAGCTGTGCAGATTGGCCACGGTGACGATGTCGGCCAGATCCAGTTGCGGGGAGCGCCGCTGCAGGTTGTCGTGCTCGGCGACGGCGGTGACGAATTCCGGGGCGAAGTTCCAGGCCTGTGCGATGAGCTTGCCCAGAGCTGGATGCAGGCGTTTGCTGAGATCGTCGATGGTGGCGGCATCGCCAGCCAGCGCCGGGTGGTCTTCCGCCTTGGCGATGATGGGCAGCTTGCCGATGTCGTGAATCAGCCCGGCCAGCATGGCCTCGTCCGGCTTCAGGTCGGTAAGGCGCAGCGCCAGCACGTAACTGATGGCGGCCACCTGGATGTTGTGGTTCCAGAGGTCGGTGATGCGCTGTCTGAGCGCGGGATAGCGGGTGTGAAACAGCTGGCGGACGAGGAAGGAGGTCACCAGATTGCGCACCATCATCATGCCCATGCGGGTCACCGCCGTCTGCACATTCTCCACCGGCGTGCTGGTGCGGAACATGGGGCTGTTGGCGGTCTGTATCAATCGCGCCGAGAGGGCGGCATCGGTGCCCAATACCTTGGCGACCCTTTTCGCCGTGGCATTGGGGTTGTCGATGATGTCATTGATCTTCACCGCCACTTGCGGCAGCGTCGGCAGCTGCAGGCGGTTGGCCTTCAGGTCGCCGAGGATCTCGGCGATGAGCGGGTCCACGTCCATGATTGAGCCTTTTGAGTCTTTCTGACTCGACCTTGATCGGCAGCCCGGCGCCAAAGCTTAATCGTATCTATTCACCACAGAGGCACAGAGAGCACAGAGAATGCATCAGTAGGAGGCAATGCCCCGGGTGGCGATGCGGCCTGCCCCGACGACCGGGCATTTCATTTCTTCGTGAACGCCGTGTCTCCCACAGAAGCCGCTCACACAAATGACCGGCTTATGGCCAACCTGATCCAGTTAGGTTGCGCTCAATCCTCTTCCTCGATGTCGTAAGGCAGATCCAGTAATGTCAGCACGGGGCCGTTGGCGTCGTGCAGACGCAGGCCGCGCTGTTCCGCGCTGGCGATCTCGATCACGGCCAGCAGGTCGACGCCGCCTTCAGGGGTAGTCTGCGCCAGCACCACCTTGCCGACGCCCTGAGCGGATTCGGAGCCTTCGGCAAACAGGTTGTCGCCGGGCTGCGGGCAGGCGTCCGTGTCGGCGTGGGCCCGATACATGCGCCGCTTGAGCTTGCCGAGATAGCGCATGCGCGCGACGATTTCCTGCCCCGGATAACAGCCCTTGTGAAAGCTGAGGGCGTCCAGCGCCTGCAGGTTGAGCATCTGCGGCACGAAGGCCTCCTGGGTTGTCGCCAGCACCTCCGGCAGGCCGGTGTGGATGTCCAGCAGGGTCCAGGCGGCACTGCCGGCGGGCTGGGCCTGGGCGCTGAGGGTGTCCCACAGCCCGCGCACGGCGACGCCACTGCCGTGGATCTCGAAGCGCGGATGCGGGCCGGGGACGCGGATCACGGTCAGTGCGTCGGTGTGCAGGCAATCGTCGATGACCGCCGGTGCGCTGCCGAGGGCGTCGGCGAGATGGCGCGCGGCATCGGGACCGGAATAACCGATGCTGACCCGTGTGTCGCTGTCGTCTTCCAGCGTCACCTTGCTCATCAGCACGAACATGCGCAGGCGCTTCAGGGTGGGTTCAAGAATTTCCCGCGGCAACCGCAGTAAATAGTCGTCACCCTGGAGGAACAGGCGGAACAGGGCGAGTACCCGGCCCTTGGGATTGCAGTAGCCGTTGAGCTGGCTGTGGCTCGCGCTGACCTTGCGCACGTCGTTGCAGAACTGGTTCTGCAGGAAACTTTCGGCGTCCTCGCCGCTGGCGCGGATCAGGCCATAGTGGGAAAGGTCGCAGAGCACGTGATCCCGCAGCGCGGCGCGTTTTTCCACCTCCGCATCGCCGAAATGCAGGCAGTGGCCCTGTTCGAGCGTGGCGCCCATGGCAAGGAGATGGTTTTTCCAGTTATCGTTCATGTCAATTGACCTGCTGAAAAGGATGGCCAATCATAGCCAATATCGCGTAGCCAGGTAACACTACCTATGGGCTATGGTACCCGTTCACCACAGAGGCACAGAGCACACAGAGCATGCATCGATGGGATGAATGTCGGGAGGCGGCGCGGCCTCAGTGTTCCATGCCATTCCTGGTGGCAGCTCGGGATTTCATGATTCTCCGTGAACGCCGTGTCTCTGTGGTGAGCTGAATAGTTACAGGCTATGATGCGAGGCTTGCTCGCAGGGCTTTTCCCGGTTTGTCAAAAGGATACGATGAATACACACACTGATCGCCCCGTCTTTCTCGATTTACGCAGGATTCGCATGCCGGTGATGGCCGTGGTTTCCATCCTTCACCGCATCAGCGGTGTGGCCATGGTGCTGCTGATACCGCTGCTGGTCTATCTTTTCGATCTTTCCCTGCGCAATCCGCAGGGCTTCCAGACGGTGCTCGCGGTGTTGAACAGCACGCCGGTGCGCCTGCTGGAGGTGTTGTTGGTGTGGATGCTGGCCCATCACTTCTTTGCCGGGGTGCGCTTTTTGGTGTTGGACATGGACTGGGGGGTGGAAAAGGCCGTGGCGCGCAAGAGCGCCTGGCTGGTGCATGGGGCCGCTGTCGTTACCACCCTGCTGATCGCCGGGGCGCTGCTGTGAGCTGGCGCGGCGCCAACGGCCTGCGTCCCTGGCTGATGCAGCGTCTCAGCGCGGTTTACATGGCGGGCTTTCTGTTGTTCGCGCTGGGCAGCCTTGCCGGCGCATCCTCTGTCAGCTTCGAGGCCTGGCGCGACTGGGTCGGCCAACCGCTGGTGAATGCAGCCATGGCCCTGTTCGTGGTGGCCTTGCTGACCCACGCCTGGGTCGGCACGCGCGATGTCCTGATGGACTATGTGAAGCCGATGGCGTTGCGTTTCCCGTTGTTGTTGCTGTTTGCCCTGATTTTTCTCATTTCCCTTTTCTGGAGTCTGCGCGTGTTGTTTTCGGTGGCCGCGGCATGAAGATCGCGAGACGCAAGTTCGATACCCTGGTGATCGGCGCCGGCGGCGGTGGCCTGCGCTCGGCCATGCAGCTGGCACAGGCCGATGCCAACGTGGCGGTGGTGTCCAAGGTGTTCCCCACCCGCTCGCACACGGTGGCGGCGCAGGGCGGCATGAACGCGGCGCTGGCCAATGTGCTGCCGGACAACTGGCACTGGCACATGTACGACACGGTGAAGGGCGGCGACTACCTGGGCGATCAGGACGCCATCGAGTACATGTGCCGCGCCGCCTCGCACCTGGTGGTGGAGCTGGAGCACGCCGGGGTGCCGTTCTCGCGCCTCGACAACGGCAAGATCTACCAGCGGCCCTTCGGCGGTCAGAGCCAGGACTTCGGCGGCGCCCAGGCGGCGCGCACCTGCGCCGCGGCGGACCGCACCGGGCACGCCATTCTGCATTCCCTGTATCAGCAGAACATCCGCGCCAAGACCCATTTCTTCGACGAGTACTTCGCCATCGACCTGGTGAAGGACAGTGACGGTTACATCCTCGGTGCCGTGGTACTGGAAATAGAGACCGGCGAGCCGCTGCTGATCGAGGCCAAGACTACCCTGCTGGCCACCGGCGGGGTGGGGCAGTTGTTCCGTACCAACACCAATGCCCACATCAACACCGGCGACGGCATCGCCATGGCCCTGCGCGCCGGCATCCCGGTGCAGGACATGGAGTTCTTCCAGTTTCACCCCACCGGCATCGCCGGCAAGGGCATGCTGATCACCGAGGGGGTGCGTGGCGAGGGCGGCTACCTGGTCAACAAGGACGGCGAGCGCTTCATGGAACGCTATGCGCCGCACGCCAAGGACCTCGCCAGCCGCGACGTGGTGAGCCGCGCCATCGCCATCGAGGTGCGCGAGGGCCGCGGCTGCGGGCCCAACGGCGACTACGTGTTGCTGAAGCTGGAACACCTCGGCGCGGAGGTGATCAAGAAGCGCCTGCCCGGCATCCGCGACATGGCCATGACCTTCATCGGTGTCGATCCCATCGAGGAGCCGATTCCCGTCTTCCCCACCGCCCACTACACCATGGGCGGGATTCCCACTAATCGTTATGGGCAGGTGGTGGTGCCGCTGGGCGAAGGCGCCGAGGAGCCGATCCCCGGCCTCTATGCGGTGGGCGAATGCGCCTGTGTGTCGGTGCACGGCGCCAACCGCCTGGGTGGCAACTCCCTGTTGGACATCGTGGTCTTTGGCCGCGCCGCCGGCAATCACATCATCGAGCACCTCGCCGAGCACCGTTACCACCGGCCCCTCGACGAGGACAGCGTCGAGCGGGCCCTGGCGCGCCTGGCGCGTTGGGAGCAGGGCGGCGAGGGTGAATCCGTGGATGCGCTGCGCCAGGAATTGCAGCGTGTGATGGAGGAAGACTGCGGCGTGTTCCGTACCGAGGAGACCCTCGCCCAAGGGGTTGCGCGGGTGGAGGCGCTGGCCGAACGCTTGCAGCAGGCGCGTCTGAAGGATCAGAGCAAGGTCTTCAATACCGCGCGCATCGAGGCCTTCGAGCTGGAGAACCTGATGGCCCTGGGACTGGCGACAGTGAAGAGCGCGCTGGCGCGCAAGGAAAGCCGTGGCGCCCATTCGCGGGTCGATTACCCGGACCGTGACGACGAGCGCTGGATGAAGCACAGCCTCTATTACGAGGATGGCCGGGTGGATTACAAACCGGTGCGCACCAAGCCGTTGACGGTGGATACCTTTCCGCC
>JALSHB010000208.1 GCA_026982475.1 Chromatiales bacterium | reverse complement strand
GTGCACGCTGTGTCTCTGTAGCAAATCCTTTGGCAATTGCGGGCATGGCTCGCGGGCATGTTCAGGAAAATTAAACTCATGCGTTTTCTGATTTATCGCTACAACCCGGACGACGGCCAGAAACCCCGCATGCAGGAATATCTGCTGGACGGTTTCGGCAATGGCGACAAGCTGCTCGATGCCCTGTTGCGCATCAAGGCCGAGTTGGACCCGACCCTGAGTTTCCGCCGCTCCTGCGGCGAGGGCGTGTGCGGTTCCGACGCCATGAACATCAATGGCCGCAATGGCCTGGCCTGTATCACGCCGCTCAAGGAACTGGGGGAGACGGTGGAGATCCGGCCGCTGCCGGGTCGCCCGGTGATCCGCGATCTGGTGGTGGACATGGAGCAGTTCTATCACCAGTACCGTGCCGTCAAGCCCTGGCTGACGGTGCACGACCCGGAACCGGAGACCGAGTATCTGCAGACCCCGGAACAGCGCGACCAGCTCGACGGTCTCTACGAATGCATCCTCTGTGGCTGCTGCTCCACGGCCTGTCCGTCCTTCTGGTGGAACCCGGACAAGTTCCGCGGTCCGGCGGCACTGTTGCAGGCCTGGCGCTTTCTCGCCGACAGCCGCGACCAGGCCACCGGCGACCGGCTGGCGGAGCTGGAGGGCCCGTATCACCTGTTCCGCTGCCATACCATCATGAATTGCGCCGATGTCTGTCCCAAGGGGCTGAATCCCACCCGGGCCATCGGGCACATCAAGAAGCTGATGCTGAAGCACCATGTCTGAGGCCTCGCCGCGCCTGCGCTGGCAATGCCGCCGTGGCATGCGCGAACTGGACGAGCTGTTGCAGGGTTTCCTCGAACGCGGCTATCCGCAACTGAACGCCGCGCAACGCCTCACCTTCGAGCGCCTGCTCGCCACCCAGGACAATCTGCTGCTCGAGTATTTCATGGGCCGCAGCATGCCCAGGGACTCGGATGCCGCCGATGTCGTCGCCAAGATACGCCACGCCGCTCGTCCTTGAACCGCGTCCGTCGCGGTGGCTGTTGTCCCTGATGCTGTTTACCCACGGCGGCGCCATGGCGGTATTGCTGGCGCTGGGCGAAATGCCGTGGCCGGTACGTCTGTTGCTGGTTATGGCGGTGATCGCCGGTCTGTGGTTTTCCCTGGGTGGGCTGGGCTGGCGGCGCAGCCCCGCCTGTGTCCGTCGTCTCGTCTGGCAGACGGAGAATCAATGGCGAGTGGAATTGTGCAGCGGGGAAACCGTGGCGGCCCGCTTGCGGCCATCGAGCTTTCTGCATCCCTGGCTGGTGGTGTTGAGCCTGCGCGTCGAGGGGCGGTGGCTGCCGCGCTCGCTGGTGCTTGCCCGTGACAGCCTGGATGCCACGACGTTCCGCCAGCTGCGCGTGCGGCTGACGACCGAGGCCGGCAGTCTGTTTTCCGCAAATTGAGTGAGTCTCAGGCGCTTTCCCGCAGGGTCTTGGCGCGGGGCGTGTAGTTGGTGGGTGTGAGCACCGTGTCCTGGGGCGGGCGGGTGTCGTCGGTGTGCGGGTAGTCGAGGGTGTAGTGCAGGCCGCGGCTCTCGGTGCGTTGCAGGGCGGAGCGGATGATCAGCTCGGCGGCCTGCACCAGGTTGCGCAGCTCGATGAGGTCGTTGGTGATGCTGAAGTTGCTGTAGTACTCCTCGATCTCCAGGACCAGCAGGTCGATGCGCCGCTGCGCGCGCTGCAGACGCTTGCTGGTGCGCACGATGCCCACGTAGTCCCACATGAAACGGCGCAGTTCGTCCCAGTTGTGGGCGACGACGATCTGTTCGTCGGAGTCGCTGACGCGGCTCTCGTCCCAGTCCGGCAGGTGTTCGGGGATGCGTTGTTCCCGCCAGTGGCGGTTGATGTCCTCGGCGGCGGCCTCGCCGAACACCAGACATTCCAGCAGCGAGTTGCTGGCCAGGCGGTTGGCGCCGTGCAGGCCGGTGCAGGCGGTCTCGCCGATGGCGTACAGGCCGGCCAGGTCGGTGCGGCCGTGCAGGTCGGTCATCACGCCGCCGCAGGTGTAGTGGGCGGCGGGTACGATGGGCAGCGGCTCCTTTGTCATGTCGAAGCCGAATTCCAGGCAGCGCCGGTAGATGTTGGGAAAGTGCGCCTTGATGAAGTCCGCCGGCTTGAAGCTGATGTCGAGGTACAGACAGTCGGCGCCGAGGCGCTTCATCTCGTGGTCGATGGCGCGGGCGACGACGTCGCGCGGGGCCAGCTCGCCACGTGGGTCGAAGCGGTCCATGAAGCGGCTGCCGTCGGGCAGCAACAGTTTCGCGCCCTCGCCGCGCAGGGCCTCGGAAATCAGGAATGACTTGGCCTGCGGGTGATACAGACAGGTGGGGTGAAACTGGATAAATTCCATGTTGGCGGTGCGGCAGCCGGCGCGCCAGGCCATGGCGATGCCGTCGCCGGTGGAGACGTCCGGGTTGCTGGTGTAGAGGTAGACCTTGCTGGCGCCGCCGGTGGCCAGCGCCACGTTGCGGGCGTGGAAGACCTGCACGCGGCCGCTGTCGCGGTCCAGCACGTAGGCGCCGAGGGCGCGCTGCGGCCGCTGGCCGAGCTTGGCGGCGGTGATGATATCCACGGCGATGTGGTTCTCGAATACCTCGATGTTGGGGCGTTCCCGTACCGCGCGGATCAGGGTATCCTCCAGCGCGCGGCCGGTGGCGTCGGTGGCGTGGGCCACGCGGCGGTGGCTGTGGCCGCCCTCGCGGGTCAGGTGGCATTCGTCGTCGTGGCCCTCGCGCACTGTGAACTGCATGCCCAGCGACCGCAGCCAACGGATCTGGTCGGCGCCATGCTCGGTGGTGAAGCGCACCACCTCCGGCTTGCACAGGCCGGCGCCGGCGTCGAGGGTGTCGGCAATGTGGGCCTCCACCGAGTCGCCAGGATCGAGTACCGCGGAGATGCCGCCCTGGGCGTAACGGGTGCTGCCCTCTGAGAGCGCCGACTTGGCGATCACCGCGACGCGAATGGCGGGGTCGAGGCGCAGGGCCAGGCTGAGGCCGGCGGCGCCGCTGCCGATGACGAGGATATCGTGATTGAAGTGCTGGCTCATCGTCACAGCTTACTTGATTCCCTGATTATCGCCCACATTTCTACGCTGTCTTGGCGTATTATGGGCCCGCATGTCGCAGGCCCTCTTGCGGCCGGAATAAAGGGCACCTCTAATAACGGCTTGCGCAGAGACCACGAGCCGTTATCGAGAGGTACCCTAAAATTTTCCGGTCCCGGCGAACTATCCAAACAGGCCACGGTCTATCGGGGTGAGGGGCCGGGCCTGCCTTTCGACATCATTGATAAAAGGATTGGCCCGGATGGGCGAAAAGAATGTAGACCAGGCGCTCGTCGAGCGCGTTCAGCGTGGGGATAAATCAGCCTTCGACCTGTTGGTGCGCAAGTATCAGCACAAGGTTATCAAGGTCATATCCCGTTACGTGCGAGACCAGAGCGAGGTCTACGACGTGGCGCAGGAGGCCTTCATCAAGGCCTATCGTGCCCTGCCGCGCTTTCGTGGCGACAGCGCCTTTTATACCTGGATGTACCGTATCGCCATCAATACGGCGAAGAACTATCTGGTGGCGCAGGGGCGGCGGATGCCGAATGTCGATATCGATGCCCAGGAAGCGGAACAATACGAGGGTGCCTCGGGTCTCAGAGAACAGGCAACACCGGAACACCTGTTGATGCGGGATCAGGTCGAATCCACGGTATACTCCGCCATCGATCAGTTGCCGGGCGATCTGCGCACCGCGATTACCCTGCGCGAACTCGAAGGGCTGAGTTACGAAGAGATTGCAGAGGCCATGGATTGCCCGGTGGGTACCGTGAGGTCGCGGATATTTCGCGCCCGGGAGGCCATCGACAAGAAGCTCAGGCCGTTGCTGAGCAATCAGTGAAAGCAACTATTTTTTGATGGCCGATCCGGTGTCCGAAAGGGTTGCTTGGAAGAAAACCACATAGCTAGGCGGTGGACGCAATGACCAATCTATCCGATGAACGGCTGTCATCCCTGATCGACGGCGAACTCGACGATACCCAGCAGCGGCATGCCATCGACGCCTTGATCCATGACGCCGATGCCCGTGAGCGCTGGGAGCGCTTCCACCTGGCAAGCGACGCCCTGCACGGCAATCTGCCCGGGGCTATCGACCCGCGCTTTGCCTCTCGCGTCATGGCCGCCATTGAAGACGAACCGACCATCCTCGCACCACCACCTCCCCGCAAGCCATCTGTTTCCACCGATTCCACCGATCATGCCCCGGCGCGCGCCAGCTTCAGCAAACGCTTCGCCGGTCTGGCCGTGGCCGCGTCCGTGGCCGCCATTGCGGTGATGGGGGTCGAGTCGCTGTATCACGAGGATCCCATGGCGCCGCGCAATCAGCAGGTGGCGGAAAGCAAGGCAGAGCCGTCCGAATACATACGCCTCGCCAGGCAACCGTCGGCGCCTCTTGGCGCGACGCTGGCGTCCTCGAATGCGCCGCTGGCGACCTCTGCCGCGGGCCCCTCGCTGGCGGCGCGCGCCGAGATGCTCCGCGCCCACCCGGAGATCGCCCGGCGCATCGATCCCCGTTTGCACAAATACCTCATCAACCACAGCCAGCAGGCGGCGCGTTCCAATATTCAGGGCGTGATGCCCTATGCGCGCATCGTCACCTATCCCGGCGTGCCGCAGAGACCGGTTCAACAGTGAAGCGGGGTCTTTTTCTTCTCTTTCTTTATCTCCCCTTTGGCGCCGCGCTGGCCGGGGATGATCTGCTCAAATCCCTCAGCCGCATGCAGGATGCGCTGCAGAACCTGAACTACTACGGCACCCTGGTCTTCATGCAGGGGGGCGACGTGCAGTCCATGAGTCTGGCGCATCAGGCCACCGAGGAGGGCGAGATCGAGCGCATCGTCAACCTCAACGGCTATGCGCGCGAGGTGATCCGCAACGACGATCGCGTCATCTGTTATCTGCCCGACAGCAAATCCGTCACCGTGAGCACGCGCCGTTCGGGCAAGGGCGGCTGGTTGTCGAAACTGGTGGCCAATGATTTCGCTGCCCTGCAGGCACTGTATACCTTTCAGATGGACGGTGAGGATCGGGTGGCGGGCCATTTCACCCAGCGTGTGCTGATCCAGCCCAACGACGCCTTCCGCTATGGCTATCGTCTGTGGCTGGACAAGGACAGCGGCCTGTTGCTGAAGTCCGCTCTGCTGAGCGAATCGGAGGAAATCCTCGAACAGGCCATGTTCGCGGAGATCTCCATTGTCGATGAGGTGCCAGCCGCGATGTTGCAGCCCTCGACCCCCGGCGACGATTTCGTCTGGTACGAAGAGAACAGCGAGATCGAGGAGATTCCGCCCGCGGCGAGGGCCTGGCGCGTCACCAAGATGCCGGCGGGGTTCAAGCTGGTCTCGCAAAAGCGCCATCTCCTGCCGGACAGCTCGCATCTGGCCGAGCACCTGCTGGTCACCGATGGCCTGGCCAGCGTCTCCATCTACATCGAGGCCCTGAACGGCGAGCCGGCGCCCTTCAATGGCCCCTTCAAGCGCGGCGCGGTGAACGTCTACAGCACGGCCCTGGATGATCACCAGATCGTGGTGGTGGGCGAGGTGCCGGCGGCGACGGTGGAAATGCTGGCCAGGTCGGTGCGCCGACAGACCCCCGGAGCGGGCAATGATTGAGGAAACCGCCTTCGTGGTTGCCGTGGGTCCGCAGGGCGTGTGGGTGGAGACCCAGCGTCAGTCGGCCTGTGGCCAGTGCGCCGTGCGCAAGGGCTGCGGCACGGCGGTGCTGGGCAAGGCGCTGGGCAAGAAGCGCAGTCGGGTGCAGGTGGCCAATCCCAGGCAGGCCCCGGTGCGGGTGGGTGACCAGGTGCTGATCGGCATCGACGAGTCGGCGCTGGTGCGCGGCTCGTTGGCGGTCTATCTGGTTCCGCTGTTGAGTTTTTTCCTGTTTGGCGTGCTCGGTCAGGCGCTGGCGCGGCAGTTGCTGCTGGACAGTGGCGAGGGCCTGAGCATCTTGTTCAGCCTGGTGGGGCTGCTGCTGGGCTTTCTCTGGGCACGGCGCTATGCGCGTGGCGATCAGCGCTATCAGCCAGTGATTCTGGCCAATGCCACGCCGGTCGTTTCCTTCTACAATACCCCTTGAATCAATTTCATCGATGACTCTCTCATGACTCGATTAGGAGCAAGCATGTCTTTACATCAACCTCTGCGACGGCTTTCGTGGATCTCGGTACTGGCGCTACCGATGCTTTTGACGCTTTCCCTTGCGGCACAGGCTCGCGCGTCATTGCCCGACTTTACCGAGTTGGTGGAAGATCACGGCGCCGCGGTGGTCAACATCAGCACCACTCAGAAGCTGAAGCGCCCGAAGGCTCCACGCATGCCCCATGGCCTGCCCGAGGGAATCCCTGAAGGCCCCTTTGGTGATCTGTTTCGCCACTTCTTTGGCGATCCGGGCGGGGGGGGCGGTATCGAGCAGTATGACGCCAAGTCCCTGGGGTCGGGCTTTATCATTTCCTCTGACGGCTATGTGCTGACCAATCACCATGTCATCAAGGACGCCACGGAAATCCTCGTGCGCCTGAGCGACCGCCGCGAATTGGTGGCCGAGCTGATCGGCAGTGACGAGCGCAGTGACGTCGCGCTGCTGAAGATCGACGCGGATCATCTGCCAGTGGTGAAGATCGGCAGCTCCGAGAAGCTCAAGGTGGGCGAATGGGTGCTGGCCATCGGCACCCCGTTCGGCTTCGACCATTCCGCCACCGCCGGCATCGTCAGTGCCAAGGGCCGCGCCCTGCCGCGTGAGAACTATGTGCCCTTCATCCAGACCGACGTGGCCATCAATCCGGGCAATTCCGGTGGTCCGCTGTTCAACCTGGACGGCGAGGTGGTGGGTATCAACTCGCAGATCTACAGCCGCACCGGCGGCTTCATGGGCCTGTCCTTCGCCATCCCCATCGACATGGCGATGAAGGTGGTCAAGCAGCTCAAGGACAGCGGCCACGTGACGCGCGGCTGGCTGGGTGTGCTGATTCAGGACGTGACCCGTGAGCTGGCCGAATCCTTCGGCATGGACAAGCCGCGCGGCGCGCTGGTGGCCAAGGTGGTGCCGGGCAGCCCGGCCGAGGCCGCCGGCTTGAAGGTGGGCGACGTCATCACCAAGTTCAATGGCAAGGCGATCATTCTTTCTTCCGACCTGCCGCCGCTGGTGGGCATTACCCCGGTGGGCGAGAAGGTGCGCGTGGAGATCCTGCGCAACGGCAAGGTCAAGACCCTGTCCGTGAAACTGGGTGAGCTGTCCGAGGACGACCTGCAACTGGCCGGCGGCGAGCCGAAGAGCGCCAAGGCCAGCCGTCTCAAGATCACCGTCTCCGACCTGACCCCGGAGCAGCGCAAGCGACTGGATATCAGCGAAAAGGGCGTGCTGGTGAACCAGGTACAGGCCGGCCCGGCGCGCAAGGCCGGGGTGCGGCGTGGCGACGTGATCCTGATGATCAACAACGTCGAGGTCACGGACGCCAAGCAGTTCCGCGAACTGGTGAAGGGTCTGTCGGCGGGCAAGTCGGTGCCGATGCTGGTTCAGCGTCGCGGTGGTCCGGTGTTCCTCGCCCTGAAAATCGACGAGGACTGATACCGCCAACGACGCACACACGTGTGAGGCTGGCGCCCGTCCCGCTTGCGTGGGGCGGGCGTTTCAGTTTCGGCCGTGTACCAGATGAACTACAATGCGCAGCGGGCATTCGCGTGCCCGTTTTTTTGCGCAATTTCATTTTCACCACAGAGGCACGGCGTGAACAGAGGATATTTTGCTTGCACTCTGTGTCCTCTGTGCCTCTGTGGTGAATAAAAAATATCTGCCGGGAGGCTGCGATCCCCCGGCCCCAAGCAGGCAGCCGTATCACAATGTCCGACATGGAACACATCCGTAATTTCTCCATCATCGCCCACATCGATCATGGCAAATCGACCCTGGCGGATCGGTTCATCCAGTTCTGTGGCGGTCTGGAGGATCGCGAGATGTCCGAGCAGGTGCTGGATTCCATGGACCTGGAGCGCGAGCGCGGCATTACCATCAAGGCGCAGAGCGTGACCCTGCGCTACAAGGCGCGTGACGGCCAGACCTATCAACTGAATTTCATCGACACGCCGGGGCACGTCGACTTCTCCTACGAGGTGTCGCGATCCCTGGCCGCCTGTGAAGGCGCGCTGCTGGTGGTGGACGCCTCGCAGGGCGTGGAGGCGCAGAGCGTCGCCAATTGCTACACCGCCGTGGAGCAGGGCCTGGAGGTGGTGCCGGTGCTGAACAAGATCGACCTGCCGGCCGCCGACCCGGAGCGGGTGATCCAGGAGATCGAGGACATCATCGGCGTCGAGGCCGAGGACGCCATCCGCGTCAGCGCCAAGACCGGCGTCGGCATCGAGGACCTGCTGGAACAGCTGGTGCAGCGCATCCCGCCCCCCGAGGGCGACCCGGAGGCGCCGCTGCAGGCGCTGATTATCGACTCCTGGTTCGACAACTACCTCGGCGTGGTGTCGCTGGTGCGCGTCATGCAGGGTACCCTGCGCGCCGGCAAGAAGGTGAAGGTGATGTCCACCGGGCAGAGCCATCTGGTGGATCACGTCGGCATCTTCACCCCCAAGCGCCACGACCAGCCGCAGCTGTCCTGCGGCGAGGTGGGTTATGTCATCGCCGGCATCAAGGAGATCGAGGGCGCGCCGGTGGGCGATACCCTGACCATGGCCGACCAGCCGGCCGACCAACAGCTGCCGGGCTTCAAGCCCATCCAGCCGCAGGTGTTCGCCGGCATCTTCCCCATCAGCGCCGAGGACTACGAAGACCTGCGCGACGCCCTGGCCAAGCTGCGCCTCAACGATGCCGCGCTGTTCTACGAGCCGGAAACCTCCACCGCGCTGGGGCTGGGGTTCCGTTGCGGCTTTCTTGGCATGCTGCACATGGAGATCGTGCAGGAGCGGCTGGAGCGTGAGTACGATCTCAACCTCATCACCACCGCGCCCACCGTGGTCTACGAGCTGAAGACCACCAACGGCGAAGTGATGACCGTGGACAACCCCTCCAAGCTGCCGGATGCGGCGCGCATCGAGGAATTCCGCGAGCCCATCATTCACGCCAGCATCCTGGTGCCGCAGGAATACATCGGCAACGTCATCGGCCTGTGCGTGGAGAAGCGTGGGGTGCAGAAAAAGATGCTCTACGTGGGCAAGCAAGTGGCGCTGGACTACGAGCTGCCCCTGAATGAAGTAGTGATGGATTTCTTCGACCGCCTCAAATCGGTGAGTCGCGGCTATGCCTCGCTGGACTACCATTTTCTGCGCTTCCAGGCGGCGGATCTGGTGCGTCTCGACATCCTCATCAACGGCGAACGCGTCGACGCGCTGGCGCTCATCGTGCACCGCGATCAGGCCCAGTACCGTGGCCGCGAGCTGGTGGAAAAAATGCGCCAGATCATCCCCCGGCAGATGTTCGACGTCGCCATCCAGGCCGCCATCGGCGCGCATATCATCGCCCGCAGCAACGTCAAGGCGTTGCGCAAGAACGTCACCGCCAAGTGCTACGGCGGCGACATCACGCGCAAGAAGAAGCTGCTGGAGAAACAGAAGGCCGGCAAGAAGCGCATGAAGCAGGTGGGCTCGGTGGAGATTCCGCAAGAGGCCTTCCTGGCCGTTCTCAAGGTAGGCAAATAGGCAAGGCAGGTAAGCAATCCATGGATTTCGATTTCCCGGCCATCATGGTCACCGCGACATTCGTAACCGGCATCATCTGGGCGCTGGATGCCTGGCTGTGGGCGCCCAAGCGCCGCGCCAGCGCCGAGATGCTGGGACAGGACATGGCCGTCAGCAATGGCGCATCGCTGGACGAGGCGCGTGAGAAGCTGCTCAAGGAACCCGTGCTGGTGGAATACGCGCGCTCGCTATTCCCGGTTATTCTCATCGTCCTGCTGCTGCGCTCCTTCGTGGTGGAACCCTTTCGCATCCCCTCCGGCTCGATGATGCCGACCCTGTTGGTGGGCGATTTCATTCTCGTCAACAAGTTCGCCTACGGCATCCGCCTGCCGGTGCTGGACACCAAGGTCATCGAGGTGGGGGAGCCCGAACGCGGCGACGTGGTGGTGTTTCGTTATCCCGAGAATCCCGCCATCGACTACATCAAGCGCGTCGTCGGTCTGCCCGGTGACCGCATTGGCTACTACAACAAACAGCTGTTCATCAATGGCGAGGCGGTACCGCAGAGCGGCTGGGAAACCTATGTGGGCGAAGGTCAGGGCAGCTCCATGACCGGCGCCAAGGTGCGTACCGAAAAACTGGGCAAGGTAACGCACAAGATTCTCATCGACCCCAGTCGTGGCACCGTGGAGGGCGAGTTCATCGTTCCCGAGGGCCACTATTTCATGATGGGCGACAACCGCGACAACAGCAACGACAGCCGCTACTGGGGTTATGTGCCGGAGGAGAACCTGGTCGGCAAGGCCTTCATGATCTGGATGAGCTGGGATGGCGGCATCAACTTTTCGCGCATTGGCGCCGATATCGAGTAAACATGACTATTATCCTGGAGGCTTTGAGATGAAGGGTTTGCATCAGCAGCGGGGGGTAACCGGGATCACCATGGTCTTGATCGTGGCCCTGGTGGTGTTTTTTGCGCTTCTCGCCATTCGCCTGTTTCCCGTCTATCTGGAACATTTCAAGGTCTCCAGTCATCTGCAGAATCTGGCCACGGAGGAGGGGGTCGGCAAGCTCAGCGACAATGAGATCCGCAAGACCCTGCTCAAGCGCTTTGACATCGATGACGTCGAGAATGTGCGAGCCGAGGATATCTTCATCGAACACCCGGACCGCAACACCACCCTCATCGCCATCGAGTACGAGGTGCGCACGCCGGCCTTTGGCAACGTGGACATGGTGGTCAGCTTCGTCGATGAGGTCGAGGTCAACCCTTGAGGCGCAGCATCGATGAACTTGCCGCAACGATTGGCTACCAGTTCAAGACGGCCAGCCTGCTGGAAGAGGCGCTGACCCATCGCAGCAAGGGTTCGGCGAACAACGAGCGGCTGGAGTTTCTCGGTGACGCCATTCTGGGTTTTGTGGTTGCCGAGGTGTTGTTCGCGCGCTTTCCCAAGGAATCCGAAGGGGTGTTGACCCGTTTCCGTGCCGCGCTGGTGAAAAAGGAAACCCTGGCGGAGATGGCGCGCGGCTACCGGCTCGGTGACTATCTGCGGCTTGGCCCCGGCGAGTTGAAAAGCGGCGGCTTTCGGCGCGACTCCATTCTGGCCGACGCCATGGAGGCGGTCATCGGTGCCATTTATCTCGACAGCGACATGGCCACGGCGCGCGCCTTCGTGTTGCGCAGCCTCGGTGATCGCTTCGAGCATCTCCGCGTGCAGAAAGATCCAAAGACCCAGTTGCAGGAGTTTCTGCAGGCGCGGCGCCGGCCCCTGCCGGAATACCGTGTCACGGCGACACACGGCACCGCCCATGACCAACAGTTTGAAGTACAGTGCAGCGTCAATGGTTTGCCCGAGCCCGCACAGGGCGTGGGAAACACCCGGCGCAAGGCCGAGCAGGCGGCGGCGCGGCAGGCACTGGATGCCCTGAGTGCCGGTCACGAGACGTAACGACACCTAAAACCATTCACCACAGAGGCACGGAGACACAGAGAGCACAAAGAAAGACCAAAAGAATCTGACCTGAATCCGTGAGTTCATGACGGCGAATCGCACAACGCATTGATCTGTCTCGCACTATGAAAAATCTCGGTAATAGTCCCCGCTATTTCCTCGATTTTTCATTACGCGATACGAATCAAGCCGTTGCACGCTTCATCCGCCCTGAACTCACGGATTCAGGTCTGATTCTTTTTTCTCTGCGTACTTGGCGCCTTGGCGAGAAATCCATTCTTTGTTTCTCTGTGTCTCCGTGCCTCTGTGGTGAACCAGGAGAAGTACCCAACATCATGCAAGACGCCCAATTCCGCTGCGGATTCGTGGCCATCGTGGGCCGGCCCAATGTCGGCAAGTCCACCCTGCTCAATCGCATTCTCGGTCAGAAGATCAGTATCACCGCGCACCGGCCGCAGACCACCCGGCACCGCATCCTCGGCGTGAAGACCAGCGACTCGGCGCAGATGATCTACGTCGACACCCCCGGCATGCACCTGGGTGGCAAGCGGGCGATCAATCGCTACATGAACCGCGAGGCGACCAGCAGTATCACCGATGTCGACGTGGTGGTGTTCGTGGTCGACCGTACGCGCTGGGACGAGGAAGACCAGAACGTGCTGGAAAAACTCGAGAATGCCCGCGCCCCGGTGGTGCTGGTGGTGAACAAGATCGATGAGCTGAAGAACCGCGAAGCATTGCTGCCGCATCTGCAGATGCTGGCCGAAAAGCGGGACTTTGCCGCCGTGGTGCCGCTGTCGGCGCGCACCGGTGAATCGGTGGACAGGCTGGAGGCCCTGCTGCAGGACATGGTTCCCACCTCCGGGCCGTTCTTCCCCGAGGATCAGATCACCGATCGCAGCGAGCGCTTCATGGCCGCCGAACTGGTGCGGGAAAAGCTGGTGCGCACCCTGGCCCAGGAACTGCCGTATTCCACCACCGTGGAGATCGAAAAATTCAGCCTCGAAGAGACCACCCCGGGCAAGCCGCCGGTGCGTCACATCCACGCCATTATCTGGGTAGAACGCCAGGGACAGAAGGGCATCATCATCGGCAAGCAGGGCCAGCAGCTCAAGCGCATCGGCGAACAGGCGCGCAAGGACATGGAGCGCGCCTTCGACGGAAAGGTCTTTTTGCAGTTATGGGTCAAGGTGCGTCAGGGCTGGTCCGACGACGAACGTGCCCTGCGCAGCCTCGGCTATCAGGACGACTGAGTGACGCGCGCGAAGATCCAACGCAAAGGCGCAAAGGCGCAAAGGACGCAAAGACAAATAAAAAAAATGTTTTCCTTTGCGGTCTTCGCGTCTTTGCGCCTTTGCGTTGAAGAACGCGGCCTGTTTATTCCCCGAAGCCGCTTTTCTGCACGGCCCACGCGAGAGGCCGGCTGAAGCACCATGTCGCCAAGGCAGACGGCACTCCAGCCTGCCTATGTGCTGCATCAGCGCGCCTGGCGCGACAGCAGCGCCATCGTTGAATTGTTTACCCCGGAGCACGGCCGGGTCGGAGTGGTGGCGAAGGGCATCAAGCGTCCCAGGTCACCCTGGCGCGGCCTGTTGCAGCCCTTTCAGCCGCTGCTGGTGGCCTGGCAGGGCGGTGGCGAACTGAAGACCCTCACCGTGGCCGAGCCGCAGGGCATGGCGTTGCGGTTGCCGCCGTCGTCGCTGGCCAGCGGCTTTTACCTCAACGAATTGCTGATGCGCCTGGTGGCGCGCCAGGATGCCCAGCTGACGCTGTTTGGGTGCTATGATGCCAGCCTCCGGGCCCTGGCAACGGCCAAGGACGAAGCGGCGTTGGAGCGGACATTGCGTTATTTCGAGCGCGACCTGCTGACGGCATTGGGTTATGCCCTGGCGCTGGATCACGAGGCTGAAACGGGCCGGCCATTGCGCTCGGCGCAGCGCTATGATTATCAGATCGAGCGCGGCCCGTTGCCGCTGGCCGGGGACGACGAGGCGCAAGGCATCGCGCTGCACGGCGAGACACTGCTGGCGCTCCGCGCGCAGCGTCTGCAGGGCGAGCGCGAACGCCGCGAGGCCAAGCGTCTGATGCGGGCGGTGCTGGCGCGCTATCTCGGTCCCAAGCCCCTTGCCAGCCGGCAGATGCTGGTGCGCCCGGCATCGGCGCGAAACGAGACAAGCGAATGACAGAGAGACAGCAAATGAACGAACACACGACGGGGATGCTGCTGGGCGTCAATATCGATCACGTCGCCACCCTGCGTCAGGCGCGCGGCACGCGCTACCCGGATCCCATTCAGGCCGCCATCCTCGCCGAGCAGGCGGGCGCCGACGCCATCACCCTGCACCTGCGCGAGGATCGCCGCCACATTCAGGACCGCGACGTGGAAATGCTGCGTGACATCCTGCTCACGCGCATGAACCTGGAAATGGCGGTGACCGATGAAATGCTCGCCATTGCCGAGCGCATCCGCCCGCAGGACTGCTGCCTGGTGCCGGAGCGGCGCGAAGAGTTGACCACCGAAGGTGGTCTCGACGTCGCCGGCCAGGAGGCGCGCCTGCGCGAGGCCTGCGCGCGGCTGGCCGGCGCCGGCGTGCGCGTGTCCCTGTTCATCGATGCCGATGCGGCGCAGGTGACGGCGGCAAAGGCGGTCGGCGCGCCGGTGATCGAGATCCACACCGGCCACTTCGCCGATGCCGAAGACCGTGAACAGCGGCAGCGTGAGCTGGCACGGGTGGTCGAGGCCACGCGGCTGGGGCTGGAACTGGGCCTGCAGGTCAACGCCGGCCACGGCCTCAATTACCAGAACGTGCAGGCCATCGCCGCCATCCCCGGCATTTCCGAACTGAACATCGGCCACGCCATCATCGCCCGCGCCGTGTTCAGTGGCCTGGAGGAATCGGTGCGCGAAATGAAACGCCTGATGCGCGAGGCCGTGGCGCGGTGATCTACGGCATCGGCACCGACATCGTCGCCGTGCCCCGCCTGCAGGCCAACCTGGACCGTTACGGCGAACGTTTCGCGGCGCGCATTCTTACCGAGCCGGAGCTGGCCACTTTCCGTGAGACCGCTGACAAGGCCCATTTTCTCGCCAAGCGCTTCGCCGCCAAGGAGGCGCTGGTGAAGGCTCTGGGTACCGGCTTTCGCGATGGTCTCAGCCTGCGCGACATCGCCGTGGCCAATGACGCACTGGGCAAGCCGACGCTGGCATTCAGCGACAAACTGGCCGATCGCCTGCGCGCATGCGGCATCGACCGACCGCACCTCAGCCTCACCGACGAGCGGGAATATGCCGTGGCCTTCGTGATTCTGGAGTGTGCATAGGGTGTTTTTTCTGCGTGACGGAAAAACCACCAAGGGGGTCTTGTGTTTCTCGCTGGTTTAGGTAGAATGCGCAGCCTCGGTTGCGGGGTGGAGCAGTCCGGTAGCTCGTCGGGCTCATAACCCGAAGGTCGTAGGTTCAAATCCTGCCCCCGCTACCAACCGAATTTTGCAGTATGTAGTTGGGGCCCGACGAGGTCGGGCTCGGCTTTCATCCGGCGCAGCCGCTGAAGGTCGTAGGTTCAAATCCTGCCCCCGCTACCAACCGAATTTTGCAGCATGTAGTTGGGGCCCGACGAGGTCGGGCTCGGCTTTCATCCGGCGCAGCCGCTGAAGGTCGCAGGGTCGACCCGACCCCTCTGACGCCAAGCGAATGTTTGGCTGCCAGTATCGAGAAGAAGAATGAAAAATGCCTCGGTCACGAGGCTTTTTTTTAGGTTTTTTTCGGCCCCGCCGGGTTTTTTTGCGGCTTGGCTGAAAGGCCCCCGGGCGTTATAATTGGCGTCTGACAGGATGTGGTTATCGTGTGGGCCTTGGGCCCATTTTTTGTTTTTGCGGCAGCGGTTTTTTGCACTGGCTGGCGCGTGAAGTGAATGTGGAGTGTGCATGCGCCAGGCGCCGGCAAACGTGCTGAATGTGATTGAGCCCGTCGTGGAATCACTGGGTTACGAACTGGTGGGGGTGGAATACCTGACCCAGGGCCGGGATGGCCTGTTGCGTGTCTATATCGATGCCGAGGACGGCATCCGGGTCGAGGACTGCCAGCGGGTTAGCCACCAGCTGAGCGGTGTGCTGGACGTGGAAGATGTCATCAAGGGGCATTACAGCCTGGAGATCTCTTCGCCGGGCCTGGACCGGCCGCTGTTCAGCGCCGCGCACTTCGCGCGTTTTGCCGGCTCCGAGGTCAAGCTGCGCCTGGATGCGCCGCTGAATGGCCGCCGCAAGTTTCGCGGCACGCTGATCGGCGTCGAGGACGGTGAGGTGCGCTTGCTGATGGATGGCGAAGAGGTGCGGGTGCCGTTGGCGTCGATCGACAGGGCGAACCTGGTGCCGCAGTTCTAGGTTTTCACTCGGAACACACCGATAGGCGGGATGTGTGCCGAGACAAGGTGGGAACGCGCAAGCGTTTGAGGAAAAGGACCGCAGACGATTCGGTTCTTTACGTATTTAAGGCAGAGTGCAATGAACAACAAAGAGATTTTGCTCGTTGTAGACGCGGTGTCCAATGAAAAGGGCATTGATCGTGAAGTCATCTTCGGCGCCATCGAGGCGGCCCTGGCCACGGCCAGTAAGAAGCAGAGCGAGATGGACATCGACGTGCGCGTGGCCATCGACCGCGAGACCGGTGACTACGAGACCTTCCGCCGCTGGGAAGTGGTGCCGGATATCGATGAGGACGGTGACGACGGCGTGGAATTCCCCGATCGCCAGATCCGTCTCAGCGAGGCGCGCGAGCAGAACCCGGACATCCAGGTGGGCGACTACATCGAAGAGCGTGTGCCCTCGGTCAAGTTCGGTCGCATCGAGGCCCAGGCCGCCAAGCAGGTCATCGTGCAGAAGGTGCGCGAGGCCGAGCGCGAGCGCATCGTCGAGGCCTTCAAGGATCGCAAGGGCGAGTTGGTGATGGGCATCGTCAAGCGCCTGGACAAGGGCAATGTGATCCTCGACCTGGGCGAGAATGTCGAGGCCCTGATCCCGCGCGAGGACATGATCTCCCGCGAGGCCATCCGCCCCGGCGACCGCCTGCGTGGTTACCTGAAGGACGTGCGTCTGGAGCCGCGCGGCCCGCAGCTGTTCGTCAGCCGCACCGCGCCGGAACTGCTCATCGAGCTGTTCAAGCTGGAGGTGCCGGAGGTGGGCGAGGGCCTGATCGAGATCCTCGGCGCCGCCCGCGACCCGGGCTTCCGCGCCAAGATCGCGGTGAAGAGCAACGATCCGCGCATCGACCCCGTGGGCGCCTGCGTCGGCATGCGCGGTTCGCGCGTGCGCGCGGTCTCCAATGAGTTGGCCGACGAGCGCGTCGATATTATCCTCTGGGACGAAAATCCGGCCCAGTTCGTGATCAACGCCATGTCGCCGGCGGAGGTGGTGTCCATCGTCGTCGACGAGGATAGTCACACCATGGACATCGCGGTGGAAGAGGAGCAGCTGTCGCAGGCCATTGGCCGCGGCGGGCAGAACGTGCGCCTTGCCAGCGAGCTGACCGGCTGGAACATCAACGTGATGTCCGAGCAGCAGATGCAGGAAAAGAGCGAGGCCGAGGGCCAGGCCGCGCTGCAGCTGTTCATGGAGCAGCTGGATGTGGACGAGGAAGTCGCCAACATCCTGGTGCAGGAAGGCTTTACCAGCATCGATGAGGTGGCCTATGTGCCGCTGGAAGAGATGCTGCAGATCGAGGAATTCGATGAAGACATGGTGCAGGAGCTGCGCAACCGCTCCAAGGATGTGCTGCTGACCCGCGCCCTGATGCAGGAAGAGGTGCTGGAAGAGGCCAAGCCGGCCGACGACCTGCTGAACATGGAAGGCATGGATCAGCATCTGGCCTATGTGCTGGCCAGCCGCGGCGTCGTCAGCATGGAAGATCTGGCCGAGTTGTCGGTGGACGATCTGCTGGATATTGAAGACGTGGACGAGAAGCGTGCCGGTGAATTGATCATGACCGCGCGTGCGCCATGGTTTGCAGAAGAGTCGCCTGCTGAAGAGCAGCAGGGTTAAGGTTTCCGGGGGAAAGTATGGCGGGTGTGACCGTAAAACAACTCGCAGAGGTTCTGGGCGTATCGCCCGAGCGTCTGCTCAGCCAACTGGACAAGGCCGGCATGACTTTCGAGTCCCCGGACCAGACCGTTAGCGACGAAGAAAAGCAGAAGCTGCTGCAGTTCCTGCGCAGTGCGCATGGCTCCACGCAAGGCGCCAGCACGGAGCCGCGCAAGGTGACGCTGCGGCGCAAGACCGTCAGCGAGCTGAAGGTGCCGAGCAGCACCCAGGGGCGCACCGTCGGTCGCGCCAAGACGGTGAGCGTGGAGGTGCGCAAGAAGCGCACCTACGTGAAGCGCAGCGAAGTGCTGACCGAGGACGCCGAGCGCATCAAGGCCGAAAAGGCCAGGATGGATCAGGAACGCCTCGAAGAGCAGCGCAGGGCCAGCGAGGCCGAAGAGCAGCGCCGTCGGCGCGAGGCCGAAGAGGCCAAGGCGCGCGAAGAAGAGGCGGCGCGCAAGGCCGCCGAAGAGGCACGCCGACTGGAGGAAGAACGCGAAAAGGTCGCCCAGCTGCAGAAGGAGGCGGTGGTGTCCGTCGCCACCGCCCCCGCCGCGCCGCCGGCGCCCGCCGCCGCCGACAAACGCCCCAAGCGCGGTGCCGGCAAGGACAAGGCGACCAAGTACGGGCGCAAGGAATTGCACGTCGACGCCAGCAAGTCGGGCCGTCGCAAGAAGAAGGGCCGTGGTGCGCGCCGCACCGCGGTTTCCGCCGCCTCGGGCGAGCATGCCTTCGAGAAGCCGACCGCGCCCATCGTGCGTGAAGTGGCGATTCCCGAGAGCATCACCGTCGCCGAGCTGGCGCAGAAGATGGCCGTGAAGGCCGCCGAGGTCATCAAGGTGATGATGAACATGGGCACCATGGCGACCATCAACCAGGTGCTGGACCAGGAAACGGCCAGCATCGTGGTCGAGGAAATGGGTCACACGGTCAAGCTGGTGAAGGACAATGCCATCGAAGAGGCGCTGGTCGCCAGCGACGAGAGCGGCGCCGAGGAAGTGACCCGCGCGCCGGCCGTGACCATCATGGGCCATGTCGATCACGGCAAGACCTCGCTGCTGGATTACATCCGCAAGGCCAAGGTGGCGGCGGGTGAGGCCGGTGGCATCACCCAGCACATCGGTGCCTATCAGGTGGACACGCCACATGGCCGGATCACCTTCCTCGATACCCCGGGACACGCGGCCTTTACCGCCATGCGTGCGCGCGGCGCCAAGGCCACGGACATCGTGGTGCTGGTGGTGGCCGCCGACGACGGCGTGATGCCGCAGACCCGCGAGGCCATCCAGCACGCCAAGGCGGCCGGGGTGCCGATGATCGTGGCGGTGAACAAGATCGACAAGGAAGAGGCGCAGCCGGACCGCGTCAAACAGGAGCTGGTGGCCGAGGAAGTGGTGCCCGAGGACTGGGGTGGCGACACCCAGTTCGTCAACGTTTCCGCCCTCACCGGCGAAGGCGTGGACGAGCTGCTGGAGGCCATCTCCATGCAGGCCGAGTTGCTGGAGCTGAAGGCCGTCAAGGACGGCCCGGCGCGCGGCGTGGTGATTGAGGCGCGCCTCGACAAGGGCCGCGGCCCGGTGGCCACGGTGCTGGTGCAGAGCGGCACCCTGAAGAAGGGCGACGTGTTGCTGGCCGGGCATGAATACGGCCGTGTGCGTGCGCTGCTGGACGAGAACAGCAAGCCGATCAAGGAGGCCGGCCCGTCGACGCCGGTGGAGGTGCTGGGTCTGTCCGGCACCCCCAGCGCCGGTGACGAGGTCATCGTCGTGGCCGACGAGCGCAAGGCGCGCGAAGTGGCGCTGTTCCGTCAGGGCAAGTACCGCGACGTCAAGCTGGCCCGCCAGCAGAAGGCCAAGCTGGAAAGCATGTTCTCGCAGATGGAAGCGGGCAAGGTCAACACCCTCAACCTGGTCATCAAGGCCGACGTGCAGGGTTCCGCCGAGGCCCTCAGCGAGGCCCTGACCAACCTCTCCACCGACGAGGTGCGGGTGAACATCGTTTCATCCGGCGTTGGCGGCATCAACGAGTCCGACGTCAACCTGGCGGTGGCCTCCGATGCCATCATCATCGGCTTCAACGTGCGCGCCGACGCCTCCGCCAAGCGCCTGATCGAGGAAGAGGGCGTGGATCTGCACTACTACAGCGTGATCTACGACGTCATCGAGGAGATCAAGTCCTCCATGAGCGGCATGCTGGCGCCGGAGTTCAAGGAGCAGATCGTCGGTCTCGCCGAGGTGCGCGACGTGTTCCGCTCGCCCAAGCTGGGCGCCATCGCCGGCTGCATGGTGATCGAGGGTACGGTGAAGCGCAACAACCCGATCCGCGTGCTGCGCGACAATGTGGTCATCTACGAAGGCGAGCTGGAATCCCTGCGCCGCTTCAAGGACGACGTGCAGGAAGTGCGCGCCGGCACCGAGTGCGGCATCGGCGTGAAGAACTACAACGACGTCAAGCCCGGCGACCAGATCGAGGTGTTCGAGCAGGTCAAGGTGGAGCGCACGCTGTAAGCGGCGTGACGACAAGCCATGGCCAGGGAATACAGTCGGGGACAACGCGTCGGGGATGAGATCCAGCGCCAGCTGGCGGAGCTGATCCAGTCCGAGATCCGCGACCCTCGCGTGGGCATGGTGACCATCACCGCGGTGGAGGTCAGCCACGAGTTCGAGCACGCCAAGGTGTACTTCACGGTGCTGGGCGACGAGACCGAGGCGGAACAGACCGCCAAGGTGCTGAACAAGGCGGCGGGCTTCCTGCGCAGCGCGCTGGCCCGCCGTCTCAAGCTGCGCACCACCCCCGCGCTGCACTTCCATCGTGACCTCAGCATGGAGCGCGGCAATCGCCTGACGGCGCTGATCGACGAGGCCGTGCGCGGGCAGAAAAAGCCCGAAGACGACTGAAGTACACCTTTCTCGTTTTTTTCCGCATTTTTCATTCACCACAGAGGCGCGGAGAACACAGAGAAATCGCTTCAACGAAGCACGGATCGCCCCAGGCTTTCCGGTTGAGCGAAGTGAACCGGGGCATTCAGCTCCGGCGATGCATGGCCGCCTCCTGTTTTCATTTCGACATCTTTCTCTGCGGCCTCCGTGTCTCTGTGGTGAATCAATTAACAGGACTTCTGGAGAATCAACTTGGCACGACGGCGAAATCGCGGACGCAACGTTGACGGCATTCTGCTGCTGGACAAGCCCATCGGGCTGACCTCCAATCGCGCCCTGCAGCAGGTCAAACGCCTGTTCAACGCCAACAAGGCGGGGCACACGGGCAGCCTCGACCCGCTGGCCACCGGCATGCTGCCCATCTGCCTCGGCGAGGCCACCAAGGTGTCCGGCTTTCTGCTCGAGGCCGACAAGCGGTACCGCGCCGTGTGCCGGCTGGGGGTGAGGACCGACAGCGCCGACGCCGATGGCGAGGTGATCGAGACGCGGCCGGTGCCCCAGCTGACGCGCGAGCGGGTCATCGAGGTGCTGGAGGGTTTTCTCGGCGCGCAGATGCAGACCCCACCCATGCACTCCGCCATCAAGCAGCAGGGTGTGCCGCTGTACAAACTGGCCCACCAAGGGATCGAGGTGGCACGCAAGGCGCGCGAGGTGACCATTCACGGCATCGAGCTGTTGCGGCTCGACGGCGATGAGCTGACGATCGACGTGCGCTGTTCCAAGGGCACCTACATCCGCACCCTGGCCGAGGACATCGGCGAGGCGCTGGGTTGTGGCGCGCACATCAGCGCGCTGCGCCGCACTGGCGTCGGCGGCCTGGAAATGGCGAGCGTGGTGGATTTCGAGACCCTGGAGGCGCTGGCCGCGCAGGGCGCCGAGGCCCTGGACGCCTTGCTGGTGCCCGCCGGCGATGCGCTGCCGGAATGGCCGGCGGTGCGCCTGTCCGAAGACGCCAGCTTCTACCTGCGCCAGGGGCAGCCGGTGTTCGTGCCGCAGCTCAAGGATCGCGGCTGGGTGCGCCTGTATCGCGGCGACGAGGAGTTTCTCGGCCTGGGCACGGTGCTCGATGACGGTCGCGTGGCGCCGAAGCGGCTGCTGCTGCCGTCGAGCTGAGCAGCCCGGCGCGGCGCCACGGGCACAAATCCGTGATTTCCTGTTATCCCCTGTGGTTGCACCGGCGGAAATGGGGTAGAATCGCGCACTCTCTGGCGGGGCTGGACCTAGTAACCGGCTTCGCTCATTCAATCATCGATACTAGGAGTATGTATGTCTTCATTGTCTGCCGAGCAGAAAGAACAGATCGTCAAGGATTATGCGCGCGCCGAGAGCGACACCGGTTCCCCCGAGGTCCAGGTGGCCCTGCTGACCGCCCGCATCAACCACCTTTCCGGACACTTCAAGTCCCACATCCATGACCACCATTCCCGCCAGGGCCTGTTGCGCATGGTCAGTCGTCGCCGCAAGCTGCTGGACTACCTCAAGGGCAAGGACGTCGAGCGCTACCGTGATCTGATTTCACGTCTTGGCCTGCGTCGCTGAAGCCGTTATTCGACCATCTTGCGTCCCATGCAAGAGATCATCCGCAAGACCCTTTGCCGCCGCGGCGGCAGGGGGTTTCCTGCCCACGGGAAGGCCCGGTCACAGCAGTGTGGCCGGGCCTTTGCGGGTCTGCGCTTTACGGATCCGCGGGCGGGGAGCGTGGTGACGCGTCACTCATTCAAGCAATCCTGTTAACCGGTGTAATTGAAGGAATCCCACAACATGTCTATCAAGAAAGTCATACAGTATGGCGACCAGACCCTGACGATGGAAACGGGCGAAATCGCCCGTCAGGCCGATGGCGCGGTGATGATCAGCCTGGGTGATACCACCCTGCTGGTGACCTGCGTCGCGCGCAAGGAGGCCGAGCCCGGCCGGGACTTTTTCCCCCTCACCGTCAATTACCAGGAACGCACCTATTCCGCCGGCAAGATCCCCGGCGGCTTCTTCAAGCGTGAAGGGCGCCCCAGCGAGAAGGAAACCCTCACCAGCCGCCTCATCGACCGTCCGCTGCGCCCGCTGTTTCCCAAGGGCTTCGTCAACGAGGTGCAGGTCATCGCCACCGTGGTCTCGCTGGATCCGGCCATCGACCCCGACATCCCCGCCATGATCGGCGCCTCCGCCGCCGTGTCCCTGTCCGGGGTGCCCTTCAGCGGTCCCATCGGCTGCGCGCGCGTGGGTTACAAGGACGGTGAATACCTGCTCAACCCAACCACCAGTGAGCTGCACGAGTCGGCGCTGGACCTGGTGGTGGCCGGCACCGAGGATGCGGTGCTGATGGTGGAATCCGAGGCCAAGGAACTGCCGGAACAGGTGATGCTGGATGCCGTGATGTACGGTCACGAACAGATGCAGGTCGTGATCCAGGCGATCCGCGAGCTGGTGGCCGAAGCCGGCGTGACCCCCTGGGAGTGGAGCGCGCCCGAGGCCGACACCACCCTCGCCGAGCGCGTGGCCGAACTGGCCGAGGCCGACCTCAACGCCGCCTACCAGATCAGCGACAAGCAGGAGCGCTATGCGCGCCTGAGCGAGATCCGCAGCGCCGTGGTCGAGCAGCTGAGCGCCGAGGGCGACGAGTCCGCCTTCGACGCCGGCGAGGTGAAAGAGGCCATTGGCAAGCTGGAGAAGAAGATCGTGCGCAGCCGCATCATCAAGGGCGAGCCGCGCATCGACGGGCGCGACAAGAGCACCGTGCGTCCCATCAAGGCGCGCGTCGGCCTGCTGCCGCGCACCCATGGCTCGGCGCTGTTCACCCGCGGCGAGACCCAGGCCCTGGTGGTGGCCACCCTGGGCACCGCGCGCGACGCCCAGATCATCGATGCCATCGAGGGCGAGCGCAAGGAATCCTTCATGCTGCACTACAACTTCCCGCCCTTCTGCGTCGGCGAGACCGGCTTCGTCGGCAGCCCCAAGCGCCGCGAGATCGGTCACGGCCGCCTGGCCAAGCGAGGCGTGCTGGCGGTGATGCCCAGCGTCGACGACTTCCCGTACTCCATCCGCGTGGTGTCGGAGATCACCGAGTCCAACGGCTCCAGCTCCATGGCCTCGGTGTGCGGCACCAGCCTGGCGCTGATGGATGCCGGCGTGCCCATCAAGGCGCCGGTGGCCGGTATCGCCATGGGTCTGATCAAGGACGAGGACGACTTTGTCGTGCTGTCCGACATCCTCGGCGACGAGGACCATCTCGGCGACATGGACTTCAAGGTGGCCGGCACCGAAGAAGGCGTTACCGCGTTGCAGATGGATATCAAGATCACCGGCATCACCCGCGACATCATGGCGCAGGCGCTGGGTCAGGCCAAGGAAGGTTACCTGCACATCCTCGGCAAGATGAAGGAGGCGATCACCGCGCCGCGCGAGGAGATGTCCGAGTTCGCGCCGCGTTACCTGACCATCAAGATCCACCCGGACAAGATCCGCGACGTGATCGGCAAGGGTGGCGCCACCATCCGCTCCATCACCGAACAGACCGGCGCCAGCATCGACATCGAAGACGACGGCACCATCAAGATCGCCTCGGTGGACAGCGCCGCCGGCGAGGAGGCGCTGCGCCTGATCGAGCAGATCACCGCCGATGTCGAAGTGGGTAAGGTCTACGAAGGCAAGGTGGCCAAGCTGATGGACTTCGGCGCCTTCGTCACCATCCTGCCCGGCAAGGACGGCCTGGTGCACATCTCGCAGATCTCCGACGAGCGTGTCGAGAACGTCAGCGACAAGCTGTCCGAAGGCGACGTGATCAAGGTCAAGGTGCTGGAGATCGACAAGCAGGGTCGCATCCGCCTCAGCATGAAGGCGGTGGGCGCCGAATAAGGCGCCTGCGCGTGATGGAAAAGGGGCCGTATGGCCCCTTTTTTGGTTAGACGGCGATGCATCGAGACGTTGTGCGATTCGCCGTCATGAGCGCACGGATTCAGGTTTCAGCCAACAGGACAACGAGTAGAAAGCAATGACACGAGGAATTCGCAAGGCCGTGTTTCCCGTTGCCGGCATGGGCACGCGCTTCCTGCCGGCCACCAAGGCCAACCCCAAGGAAATGCTGCCCATCGTCGACAAGCCCCTGATCCAGTATGCGGTGGAGGAGGCGGTGGCCGCCGGCGTGACCGAGCTGATCTTTGTCACCAGCAGCAGCAAGCGCGCCATCGAGGATCACTTCGATCGCAATTTCGAACTGGAATACGAACTCGAACAGCGTGGCAAGCAGACCCTGCTGAATATCGTGCAGGACATCCTGCCGGCGGGGGTGAGCTGCGTCTATATCCGCCAGCCGGAGGCGCTGGGCCTGGGGCATGCCGTGTTGTGTGCGAAGAATGTCGTCGGTAATGACCCCTTTGCGGTCATTCTGGCCGATGACCTGATCGATGGCGGCCAGCATGGCTGTCTTTCGCAGATGGCCGAATTGTTCGATCGGCAGCACTGCAGCCTGCTGGGCGTGGAAGAGGTCGATGCGCAGGAGACGGACAAGTACGGCATCGTCAAGCTGGAAAAGAAGGGCCAGCGTCTCGGCCGCGTCGAACAGATCATCGAAAAACCGCCCATCGACGAGGCGCCATCGGACCTCGCCGTGGTCGGTCGTTATATTCTCACGCCGCGTATTTTCAGCCTGCTGGAAAAGACCCGCAAGGGCGCCGGTGGCGAGATCCAGCTGACGGATGCCATTGCCGACCTGCTTGGCGAGGAGGCGGTGATGGCCTACACGTTCGATGGCCAGCGCTACGACTGCGGCAGCAAGATCGGCTATCTCAAGGCCACCGTGGAATATGCCTTGAAGCATCCGCAACTAAAGCAAGAGTTTCTGCAATACCTGAGGGGTTACTGCCTGCCCGTGGGCTAACCCTTCCGGCGCCACTCGGCTTGGCAACTTCCCGTTATGCCGCGTGCTGGCAAGGTGTCATTGCTGATCACGGTCGTGTTGCCTGAGCAGCTCGTCCATTTCCGTAACGAGCTCGGCGAGGGCGTCGGCCATGGCGTCGTGTTGCTCGGCGAGCAGATGCCGGTGGAGCCGGGTGGCCGCGGCGTGCAATGCGCCGGCGTCGCAATAGGCCAGGCCGCCGAGGAAGCGGTGCAGGATTTCACGTAGCCGCGGCCAGTCTTGCGCATCGTGGGCGTCGTGCAGCTGGCCGCGGACCTCGGGAATCTCCTTGACCAGCATGGCCGTCAATGACGTTCGTAGCGATGTTGAGGAAGGGGCGGTGGTGGGGGGGCGCGGCGACGCGGCCCGCAAATCCGTGGTGGGCAAGGCCGTGGGCCGAGGACGGAAGCTTCTTATCAGCGCAATCAGTTGCGCATTGTCGGCGGGCTTGACCAGCATGGCGTCGATGCCCGCCTGCAGGTGATCTTCCCGCTCTGCATCGAGAAGGCTGGCGGTGAGGCCTATGATGGGAATATGTTCATCGCCGCCTTCCCGGTGCCTGATCCGTTGCGCCGCCTGAATGCCGTTCATGACCGGCATGTGGATGTCCATGAGAATGGCGTCGAAACAGGTGTGCGCGCAGCTGTCGATGGCCTGCTGGCCATTTTCCACCAGGGTCACGCTTGCGCCGGCCTGGGTGAGGATGTGGGCGATAAGCTTGCTGTTTATCTTGTTGTCTTCCGCCACCAGTATTCTGTAGCCGGACAAGCAGTCAGGGGCTTCGTTGCCGCTGGCGGCCTCTGTTTGCTGTTTTGCTGCGCGTGGCGCGTGTGGAGAGAGCACGGACTCCAGTGCGGAGAGGATTTCCTGTTTGCGCAGGGGCTTTGGCAGGCACAGGCATCCGTATTTCTGACGCACATGGAGCAGGGTGACGGGGTCGGCGCTGTTGATCAGCAATACAACCCTGAAGTCCCCTCCCTGCCGCTGTCTGTCGCAGAGGGCCCGCAGGGCGTTTTCGTCCTCTTCGCCCAGCTCGGTGGCGATGATGGCAAGGTCGATCTTGACCGTTGACGCCAGCTGTTCGAGCAGGCCTTGCAGGTGCTGGTGCTGATGAACGTCCAGCCCCGATGCCTGCAGCATGTGCCGGAGGGAAAGGCTGGCGAACTCATTGGGGTCGTGGATGGCAACGGCGTAACCAGTGAGTGGCGCAACGGCGGCGGGGCCGGGCGGCCTCTCCGCCAACTTCCGGCAGCGAAGGGTAAACCAGAAGGTTGCGCCGTCGCCCTCGCGGCTGTCGACACCGATTTCACCGCCGAGCAATTCCGCCAGGGAACGGGAAATGGCCAGCCCCAGCCCCGCGCCCCTGTATTGGCGCGCCATTGAATCATCGACTTGCTCGAAGCTGTGAAACAGCCGCTGCTGGTTCTCGGCCGAAATGCCGATGCCCTGGTCGCTGACGGATATCCTGATCAGCACGCTGTCATCGCTTTCCTCTTCCAGCATGGTGCGAATGACGATGCTGCCTGCCGAGGAGAACTTGATGGCGTTGCCGATGAGATTGAGCAGGATTTGGCGAATGCGATCGGCGGCGGTGAAGAGGGTTTCGGGGACGTCCTGGTAGAACAGTGATATCAGTTCGAGTCCCTTGTCCTGCGCGGCGGGAGCGAGCAGCGAGAGAGCATCGTCGATGGTGTCGCGCAGGCTGCAGACGGATTCCTCGATGGTCAGCTTGCCGGCCTCGATCTTGGAAATGTCGAGGATGTCGTTCAGCAGGTGGAGCAGGTTGTCGGCGGACTTTTCGATGGTGTCGATATAGTCTCGCTGTTCATCGCTGAGATCGGTTCTCTTGATGAGCCTGGTGAAACCGAGAATGCCGTTCATCGGCGTGCGCAGTTCATGACTCATGTTGGCGAGAAAGATGGATTTTGCCTCGCTGGCCGCCAGCGCCTGCTGGCGGGCCTGGGTCAACTCCGTATTCTGTTGTTCGACGGTCTGCAGGGATTCGTGCAATCCCGCGGTGGCCCTGTCGATCTGCTGTTGCAGGTTCCTGCGCGACTTGCGCAGCGCGGTCGCCATGGACTGGAAGCCCTCTTCAAGGGTGCCCAGTTCACCCGTTGCCGTGCGTTCGATGTGGATGTTCAGGTTGCCGCGCTGTATCTCCTCGGCGGCCTGGTGAAGCCGCAACAGAGGGCGCGTCAGGCCGCGGCCCAGGCGGGTGGCCAGCAGTACGCTGAGGATGATGCCCAGCAGGGTGATCAAGACGGAATCGATGATGCTTTGGTTCTTTTCCGCCTGCAGGGTGGCGAGTGACAGTTCGACCACCACCCAGCCGAGCGTATCCTGGTCAGAGGCTTTGCCTCCTTCCGGCCTGGGGAAGGCCTCGTCTTCATCCAGCTTGGCAATGATCTGCTGAATGATCGGCTGGGTGAAGACCCGCACCGGCTGCCTTTCTCCGTTTGCCTCGGCAGCGGGCCCGTTGTGGAGACTCAGCAGAGTGGTTCCCTGCCTGTCGGTGATGCTGACGCTGGCCACGTTGCTTTCCGTCAGGGCCTGTCTCGCCAAGGCCTCGAGAATGTCACGGTTGCCGGAAAAGACCGCATATTCACTGGCGCTGGCGAGATGACGGGCCAGCGCCTGGCCGTGGTTGTTGAGCGCATGGTCCAGGCTTTTCAGTTGCACATGAATGAAATAGGCCGAGAGGACGAGAGCAATACCCGTAATGGGTATCAGGGCCAGTAGCAGGATGCGCCCCTTGATGCCCAGGCTGATCATTGCAGGTTGCGCTCAAGCTGGCGGATCTGTTGCGCCAGATCCTCTGCCGAGAGATTCATGTAGCCAAAGGCGCGGGCAACCTGATCATTGATTGCGACAGAAAAATACGTTGGCGCCATGATGGCGGGGAATCTGAGTGAGGGGTTTCGTTGCAGCTCGATGATCGCCTCGGCGGCCTGTTTGCCGATTTGTTCGGGGCTGGAGTAGGTGGCGGCAAGGGCCCCGGCCTTGACATAGCTCTGTGAATATCCGATCACGGGAATGCGTTTGCGGTAGCTGCTCAAGAGAATGTAGCGGACATTGCGCCGGTTGAAGATCAGTGGATCGGGAAAGGCCAGCAGGACATCGCTGCGCTCCATGAGCTGGGTCAGTTGTTGCATCAGCCTGTCGGCGGAATCGATGTTTTCGATTTCTATGGACAGTTCCAGCCGCTGGGCAAGGTCCGCGATCTCGGCGCGCAGTGGCTGGCTGTCAGGACCCAGTGGAATGCCAATGCGCTTGACGGTGCCAAACAGCAGACGGGTCAAATGCAGTTGCCGATTGACAGGCTGATCGAGCAGGATGGCGCTGATGCGGCGTGTGCCGGAAGGCGTCACCGCAGGTGTTTTTTCAGTGCTTCTTTTCAGAGTGGCGTTGAAGCTCGATCGCAGCACCAGCACGGCAAGGACGGGGCTGTTGACCGATTGACGAAGGATGTGCTCCGTGGCGCGAATGCCAATGGGTATGAAGAGATCGGCGGCCTGATCGATCTCGCGGCTATTTTTACGGAGTTCATCCAGATTGACTATTTTCAGTGATATATCGGCGGCTGGCTGTTCACCGATGCGGCTGACGATGGCGCCGAGAACCCGTTGATAGGCACCATCGTCACGGCTGGGGACAAGGGTGACGTTGAGGGTGCTGGCATACACGTCCAGCGAACAGAGCATGAGCAGGCACAGAGCGGCGGTGCACCTGAGGAGAGGAGGTGTGTCGCTGGGGCCTGCTGCTGGATGGGTCGGCATCCCTGTTGTATTACCTGTGGGGTAAGGGGCGCTAAATGAATTTCACGTCCAGTGAAATGTACTGCCGCCGTTCGAAGATGTTGTCGTTTCGCCAGTCGATATAATCATTGTCCGGCAGTGCATTTTGCACGATGGCGGCAATTTCTCCACGTATTTTTCGCCCGCTGAAGGCCAGTGCGAGACGCAGGTCGAGGCGGCGGATGGCGGGTATCGGCTTGCCTGAGCCCAGGCCATCGCTTTCGCTGACGTAATAATAGGCCAGGCTGCCGTTGATCCGCCGTGGGAATTTCTGCATGGCGAGGAAGGAAAAGATCTGTTCGGGGGCCGTCTTGTTTCCCTGGTCCGGCAACAGTTTTGGCAGTGCGCTGTCGAGTTCGGTATAGGAGTGGGAAACGACGAAGCGCGTATTTCTCACTGGCTGGTAGTTGATGGTGGTTTCCACGCCCTTGATGGTTGCGTCGCCAAAGTTTCCTGGAACCTCATAGTGGAAATCATAATAATCCGTCGGTTCATAGATCTTGTTTTCGTCCATGTAGATCAGTCCCCCCAGCTCCTCCCTGTAGACCTTGATGTCGAGGGTGAATCCTTTCTGGGGCAGGGATGCCATATAGCCCAGTTCGTAGGAGGTGATGGTCTCCGGTGCAAGGTTTTCGTTGCCGCGCCACATGGTGCTGACGAAATCGGAGGGCGTGGTGGGGAGGGTCGGCAGATAGCTGTCGTAGACCGGTACGCGGAAGTTGGATTTCGTCTCGGCCAGGGTCGGCGAGCGGGTGCCGTGACTGGCGGTGAGGCGTATGCTGTGCACCGGGTTGAACAGGTAGTTGAAGCCGATGCGGGGGGCGAAGTCGCTGCCGGCCAGATCGGTCTTTTCCCACATGGCGCCGGCGTTGAACAGCAGCTTTTGTGTCAGATGCCATTCCAGGTTGCCGAAGATTCGATAGAGATTGTTGATGTAATAGAGATCCTTGAAAGGTATTTCCGCAGTGCCGAAATAGCCGGGGGCGGTGGCCGCGTCACGGCGAATACCGCCCCCCCAGACGACACGGGCATTGCGGGAAATCTGCCGCGTATGCTGCAGCTCCATGTCCAGGCGGCTGGCCTTGTACGAGTTGTCGGCGACCACCCGGCCCAGAACGGGAATGGTGACGTCATAGATCTGGGCGGTTTCCTCTTCGATGTAGTAAAGCTGGACGCTGACGTTTTCGTCCATGGAAAGATCGTGCTGCCAGCGGACTTGCGCAAAGTGATTCTTGTTGTTTTTTTCGTCTTCGGCGTTGAGGGTCTTCGAGTCCACGCCCATTTCACCGTTGTTGAAGCCTAACTGGAATTCCAGGGTGTCGCTGGTGGAGAGCTGGTAGTCACTGCGCATGTTGATCATGCGCACCTGGTGGCTGTCGTAACGGTCGGCGAAGCCGGTGTCGTGTTTGTAGCCCAGCGTCAGCCGGTAACTGAGGTCGCCGCGGCTGTCGCCGTAGCGCAGATAGGCGTCGCGGATATCGGTATTGCCGACGTTGGCGCGCGCGAACACGCCGGTGGTTTCGCTCGAATGGCGGGTGATGATGTTGATGGTGCTGAGAAAGGCGTTGGCGCCATAGCTGGCGGCATTGGGACCGCGAATCACCTCGATGCGTTCGATATCATCGATGGCCAGGGGCAGATCCGTCCACTTGGTGCCACCAAAGACCACGGAATAGACCGAGCGTCCGTCCACCAGCACCTGCATGCGGCGCGCCTGCTCGTTGCTCAGGCCGTGGTAGGTGACGATGGGGGTGTAGCCGTTGTCATGACTGACCACGAAGCCGGGCACCAGGCGGAACAGGTCGGCGATTTCGCGCGCGCCGGAGGCCTTGATGAGTTCGCGGTCGATGATGGTGGTGGCCACGGGGGCCTCGCGGGCCGGCTGGGAAAGCCGTGTCGCCGTCAGCACCACCGGCAGTTCACCGAGAAAGTCTTCTTCTTCCGCGAACGCCGGGTCTTCCCGGGGTTCAGCGGTGGCCGAGACGCCGGATGTGGCAAGCAGCAGGGCGGGAAGGAGTCGATAAAAAAACGGCTTGTGGTACATGCTGGCCTCGAATACGTGCAGGGGCGGATTTTCCACCCTGTGTGTGGGAGCGCTTCCTGCCGAGAATGGGGTGGCTGCGATGCCATTGCTTTTCAGCCATTTTAACAGGCATGACGCCGATGTCTCTCGATGCCTGGCGCGGTTTGTCCGCCAGCACAGTTTGTCCGCCAGCACTTTGCAAAGCTTGGGCGATGGATTAAATTAGGCCCCCCTTCGCCAGATCCCGGGTATCGGCCATGACCTTTCCAACCATTGAGTCCTTCGTCGGCAATACGCCGCTGGTGCGCCTGCAGCGCCTGCCCGTGGCCAACGGCAACACGATTCTCGTCAAGCTGGAGGGCAACAACCCCGCCGGCTCGGTGAAGGACCGGCCGGCCCTGTCCATGATCCAGCGCGCCGAGGCGCGCGGCGAGATCCGGCCCGGCGACACCCTCATTGAGGCCACCAGCGGCAACACCGGCATCGCCCTGGCCATGGCCGCGGCCATCAAGGGTTACCGCATGGTGCTGATCATGCCCGAGCACATGAGCGTGGAGCGGCGCGGCGCCATGAAGGCCTTCGGCGCCGAGATCATCCTGGTGAGCCGCGAGGCCAGCATGGAGGGCGCGCGCGACCTGGCCCAGCAGATGCAGGCCGAGGGCAAGGGGCGGGTGCTGGACCAGTTCGCCAACCCGGACAACCCGCTGGCCCATTACGAGGGCACCGCCCCGGAGATCTGGCGCGACACCGGCGGCGCCATCACCCACTTCGTCAGCGCCATGGGCACCACCGGCACCATCATGGGCTGCTCGCGCTATTTCAAGGAGGTGAATCCGGCCATCGAGATCGTCGGCGTGCAGCCCGCCGAGGGCGCCTCCATCCCTGGCATCCGCCGCTGGCCGGCGGAATACCTGCCGGCCATCTTCGAGGCCTCGCGGGTGGACCGCGTCATCGACGTGACCCAGGAAGACGCCGAGGACACCACCCGCGCCCTGGCCGCCCGCGAGGGCATCTTCGCCGGCGTCTCCTCCGGTGGTGCCGTGGCTGCGGCGCTGCGCCTCTCCGCGCAGGTGGAGAACGCCACCATCGT